>SBHG01000008.1 GCA_006226305.1 Alphaproteobacteria bacterium
CCAATGTTGCAGTGCGGCTTATTGCGCTCAAACTTCTCTTTGGCCATTTCTTTCTCTCCGTAATCTATCGACTACTAAAATCAGTGTTACGCTAACTTTGCCTGTACCTCTTCGGCCACCGCCTGAGGTACTTGCTCGTAATGATCAAATTGCATTGTGTAGTTGGCACGGCCCTGTGTCATGGAACGCAACGTATTCACGTAACCAAACATGTTGGCCAGCGGAACCATCGCATTGACAACCGTGGCATTGCCGCGAGCTTCCGTCCCGGCGATCTGGCCACGACGGCTGTTCAGATCCCCAATGACATCGCCCATGTAATCTTCCGGCGTGACAACTTCAACTTTCATGATCGGCTCAAGCAGCTTGGCGCCAGCTTTCGGGGCCGCTTCACGGAACGCTGCACGAGCAGCAATTTCGAAGGCCATGACCGAAGAGTCAACGTCGTGGCTCGCGCCATCAATAAGGGTGGCCTTAAAGTCAATCATCGGGAAGCCAGCAAGAACACCGTTGTCCTTCACGCTCTCGATGCCTTTTTGAACACCCGGAATATATTCGCGCGGAACCGAACCACCCACGATCTTGCTCTCGAACTCAAACCCGGAGCCCGGCTCCAGAGGTTGGAAGATCAACTTCACGCGAGCAAACTGGCCAGAACCACCGGTTTGCTTTTTGTGGGTGTAATCGATTTCCATCTCTTTGGTAATCGTTTCCCGATAAGCCACCTGAGGCGCACCAACATTGGCGTCAACTTTGAATTCACGCTTGAGCCGGTCCACAATAATATCGAGGTGAAGCTCGCCCATGCCAGCAATCACAGTCTGACCGCTTTCCTCGTCCGTATGAACGCGGAAACTTGGGTCTTCCTGAGCCAGACGCGACAGCGCCATGCCCAGTTTCTCCTGGTCGCCTTTAGTTTTCGGCTCAACCGAAAGCTCAATCACCGGCTCCGGGAACTCCATGCGCTCCAGAATGACCGGCGAAGCCGGGTCACAAAGAGTGTCACCCGTCGTGGTGTTCTTCAGACCAGCGAAAGCAACGATGTCACCAGCGCGCGCCTCTTTGATATCTTCCCGGCTGTTGGAGTGCATCTCCAGCATCCGGCCGATACGTTCCTTGTTGTCCTTCACAGAGTTCAGAACAGACGTCCCCGCCGTAAAGACACCGGAGTAAATCCGTACGAAAGTCAAAGAACCAACAAAGGGGTCGTTCATGACCTTGAAGGCAAGACCAGCGGCCGGCACATCATCGTCGGATGCGCGAGTGATCTCTTCTTCGGTCTTGGCATCAATGCCTTTAATCGCAGGCACATCGAGCGGGCTCGGCATGTAATCAACAACAGCATCAAGCATCGGCTGGACACCCTTGTTCTTAAACGCGGAACCGCACAGTACCGGCACAAACATCAGATCCTTCGTGCCCTTGTGAATAAGCGCCTTGAGTTCTTCCTCGGTCGGCTCTTCACCTTCCAGGTATTTCTCCATGGCAGCTTCATCAACTTCGACAGCCGTCTCAACCATCTTTTCACGATACTCAGCAGCCTTGTCCTTCAGGTCGTCCGGAATATCGACATAGTCGAATTCCGCGCCCAGAGACTCATCACGCCAGATGATCGCTTGCATTTTGAGAAGGTCGACAACGCCCGCAAAGTTGCTTTCAGCACCAACCGGCAGCTGGGTAACCAGCGGGGTCGCACCGAGGCGGTCAACGATCATATCGACACAGCGATAGAAATCAGCGCCCATGCGGTCCATCTTGTTGACAAAGCACATGCGCGGAACACGATATTTGTCAGCTTGACGCCAAACCGTTTCAGACTGAGGCTCAACACCGGCCACGGAATCAAAAACGGCCACTGCACCGTCAAGAACACGCAGAGACCGCTCTACTTCAATCGTGAAATCCACGTGACCAGGCGTATCAATAATGTTGATACGGTGATCATTCCAGAAACAGGTCGTCGCAGCAGAGGTAATCGTAATGCCCCGCTCCTGCTCCTGCTCCATCCAGTCCATGGTGGCGGCGCCATCATGCACTTCACCGATCTTGTGGCTGCGACCGGTATAATAAAGGATACGCTCGGTCGTCGTCGTCTTACCGGCGTCAATATGGGCCATAATCCCAATATTTCGATATCGTTTGAGAGGGGTCTTGCGAGCCATCTGACTAAATCCTTTAACTCCGCTTTCCGTTACCAGCGGTAATGCGAGAAAGCACGGTTGGCTTCCGCCATCTTGTGAGTGTCTTCACGCTTCTTAACTGCAGAACCGCGATTCTGAGCGGCATCCATCAGCTCACCTGACAGACGGCCCTTCATAGTGTTTTCGTTCCGCTTGCGGGCAGCACCGATGATCCAACGGATCGCCAGGGCTTGTTTGCGGTCAGTCCGCACATCCACCGGAACCTGATAGGTTGCCCCACCAACCCGACGCGAACGCACTTCGATGGAAGGCTTTACGTTGTCCAGCGCTTCATGGAAGACAGCCAGCGGGTCAGTTTTCATTTTGCCTTCGATTTCATCAAAGGCCCCATAGACGATTTGCTCAGCGACGGACTTTTTGCCATCGAGCATGAGCGAATTCATAAATTTGGTCAGAACCACATCCCCAAACTTCGGATCGGGAAGTGTATCTCTTTTTTCAGCAGCGTGACGACGAGACATCGAACTCTCTCCTTACTTCGGACGCTTGGCGCCGTATTTCGAACGACGCTGACGGCGATCTTTCACGCCTTGCGTGTCCAGAACACCGCGAAGAATATGATAACGAACGCCAGGAAGGTCCTTCACACGACCACCCCGGATCAGAACCACAGAGTGTTCTTGAAGGTTGTGACCTTCCCCAGGGATGTAGCTGGTTACTTCAAAGCCGTTGGTCAGACGAACACGCGCCACTTTCCGCAAAGCCGAGTTCGGCTTCTTTGGGGTCGTCGTATAAACCCGGGTGCAAACGCCACGCTTCTGCGGGCAGGCTTCCAGGGCCGGAACTTTATTTCGTTTGACCGGTGCCTTGCGCGGCTTCCGGATCAATTGGCTGATGGTAGGCATTCTGCTCTCACCTTTAAATTTCAACGATGATGATGAATCATGAGTCAAAGCGTGCAACGCCGCCAGGAGGCTCCTGAAAAGGCTGCGCACGCTAAAAAGTGCCAAGTCAACCGTGACACTTAAAACAGAGGACCCCAGAAGTTGCCCAAAGGGGTCATGCACCAAATCTTCAACATCTTTTCCTTGTCGCAGCGTCTAGAACGGAACCCGTCCTACAGCCTGCTGTTCAAAGGAGGCCCGGATATACTGGGTGCTTG
>SBHG01000161.1 GCA_006226305.1 Alphaproteobacteria bacterium
GGATGTGATGGATTCTATGTCGCCTTTCTGAAGCGAGCGGGCTAGGCTTTAAAAAAAACGGGAGGAGGAACCCCATGGATTTTGAGAACAAAGTCGCTTTTGTCACCGGCGCGGCCAGCGGGATCGGTTTGGGCATTGCCAAGGCGTTTGCCGCCAATGGCATGAAGGTCATGATGGCGGACATCGAAGAGGAGCCGCTCATGAAGGCGGTCTCTGATCTGAAAGCCGCCAATGGGGTGGTTGAAGGCATCGTTTGCGATGTGCGCGATCTGGAAGCGGTCCAGGCGGCAGCTAAAGCAACCATTGATGCTTTTGGGAAAGTTCATGTTGTGGTGAATAACGCTGGCGTTGGCGGCGGCGGTGAAACCGGCGACATCCCCATGGAAACCTGGCGCTGGGTCGTGGATGTCAATCTGATGGGTGTTGTCCATGGCTGCGAAACTTTTGTGCCTCTGATCAAAGAGCACGGAGAGGGTGGCTATATCGTCAATACCGCTTCAATGGCCGGCATCACCGGCGTTGCGGGTATGGGCCCCTATAACGCCACCAAATTTGCTGTCGTTGGATATTCAGAAAGCATGAGGTCTGAGCTTGAGCCGCAAGGGATTGGCGTTGCGGCCCTTTGCCCGGGCTGGGTCAACACGCAGATCAACACCTCCTCGCGTAATCATCCCAACAAAGAGCTGCGCGCGCGCGAAGGCAGCGAAATGCTCGATCACATCAATGAGGTGATCGCCAGTGGCATGTCTCCCGATACTCTTGGGAAATGGGTTTTGGAGAGCATGGAAAGCGGCGCGGCCTATATCTTCACCCACCCCAATTGGAAACCTGTGGTGGGTTTGAAAGCCGCCGTCCAGGCGGCCGCCTTTGATGCCGCCGCAGCAAGTCCCACAGTGACAGCGGACAAAGGCGCCATGTCCGATCTGTCAACAGTCACCTCAGTGCCGAAGGATTAGCCAAGGTAAGGCTTGGCCGCCGCCGCCATTCCATCAAGGACGCTCTTGATAGCCGGAACGTCTTGAATGGCCGCCCAATAAGCACTCACTTTCGGTAAGCCTTTGAGTGGGTCCGCAACGCCGTAAACCGGCAATATATGGATTGCGAAGAAAAGATAAGGGGCGACCGAGCAATCGGCTAGTGTCAGGGTGTCGCCCGCGGCATAGGGCGCACTAATGGCGCCCTCGAGCGCGCGAAGACCCTTCAGCGAGAACTCAACCTGCCGTTCGACAACGATATCAATGCGCTTGTGGGGATCCAGCATGGGAAAGAGCGGAGCCAGGTTTTCCGAGATATAGAGGTCGGCAATCGAGGCTATCGCCACTTCCCGCGCTCTTTGCAAAGGATCTTTCGATCGCATCGGCTGAGCCGTTTCCGTCATTTCGAGATATTCGCAAATGGCCCGAGACTCATAGAGGCTCTCGCCATCCACTACCAGGCAGGGGACCTTGCCCAGGGGGCTGATCTTCTTATATTCATCGCTTGCCACACCGCCGGGCGGCGCGACCATGGGAATGTCGAGGCCTTTATGGCGGATTTGAATGAGAACCTTGGCAACATGCGGCGACAGGGCCGCACCATAGAGAGTCGTGGACATGGGGTGTTTCTCCTGCACATAATTTGGAGATCGACCTTATCCGCCCTGATATTCCCCAGCAATCCGCCCGGACACAATTGGTGTCAACCGTCACCGATCGCTGAGAAACTTCATCAGCGGCGCGGGTAGAAAATTGGCAAAATTATCCGCCGATGATCAACACCGGATCGACCACCACATTGACAATCGGGTAAGTCACCAGGCTGCCATTTGGCGAGACCAGCGGCGCGGACATGATCAGAACATCGATGTCGTAGTTGATGGTCTGCCCAACCGAGCCGCTGAGCACTGCATCAATGCAAAACGCGCTGTGGGTTTCAATGGCCAGCCCATCCATCAGGTTGGCAGGGTTGACCGCGCCGCCCGTATTGTAAAACGAGATGTTGGTGTTTTGCATATTGGTGAACTGCGGTGGTGGCTGGGTGCTGGAGCCGGGCAAATTGATGCTCGAAATAATCGCCTGTGTTGAAATATTGGGAACAATGGTATGGCCCCACCAGCGCAGACTATCGCCGTTATTGGCCACGATAGTAAGATTGTAGGTATTGGTCAGTAAGTTTTGCCGTTGCGCGTCGTCGTGTCGCCTGGCCGGATCTCGTAGCCAACGGTGGAATCCTTTGAAGAGATGAGACGCGTATAACTCGGCAGCGCCGAAGAGTCGAAATAACCAATACGGTAGGGCGGAAAACTTGGATCCACGATCTTGGCTTTGACGTTGGCCGCTGGCGGATTGAGTGTTGGATCGCCGCCGTAGTAGGTATCGATCTGCGTTTTGTAGTCTTTCAGGATTCCGGTGGCGTCGATGTTTCCAAAAATATTGACCTGTGCCATGAGTAGCCTCCCAGCCTACTGAATGAGATAATTGTAATTCGAAATTTGGGTGGACGGGCCTTTCTGGGCCGTCGTTAACTCCCCCTGCAATGCAGTCCAATAGGCGGTGGTGTCGTTTTGTTTGCCGAGCCACAGGGTGTTTAGAAGGGTTCGTGAGCCGACAAGACTATCGCCGCCATTGCTGTCCCAATAACCGTTCTTCCCGTAAGCCGTGTTGCTGCCGTTTGAATCTTTGGGCAGATCATAAAGATCCCACACCCATGCCGCCGTGCGACCTTCATCTTTCGTCGCATCAAGGGGGCCGCAGTGCCAGGTTTCAATGTTCACGGAGGGCCCGCCAATGTGCCAGGTCATCTCCGGCGAGTCGCCCCAGGCGGCCAGCCCATACCAGGTGGCAAACCCCTCGCTCCAGGCCAGCCCGGCGCTTGCTGTCTCGCAAAGGCAGTGCGCGCCGCCAGACCCCTCCGGAAAACCGTTATAGGCCTGGTCCATCACCGCATGGCCATATTCGTGTCCCACTGTGTCGGGCGAGTCCCCATGACCCGGGTCGATATTGATGATGCCGTTGTTGTAATAGGTGCCGGACTTAAAGGGCGGGTAGCGGACCTCTACGTGACTGAGTGTTTTTCCTGCCGTGGATTCCACAAACCAGGCCGCCGCTTCCGCGCCGGCCCAGACGGTTGCGGCCAGATTGTTGTCGGTGATGTTGTAGTTGATGGTGACGACCTTTTCATCGAGGTCGTCGTGTGTGGGGCTTGTCCACACATAGTACATGGGCAAATAACCGCCTTCGCCATCGGGCACCAGATAGAGCAAGGTGATGTCACTCTGGTTTGAGTAGATGTAGAGGTAGACGTCGACACCACCGCCAAAGGGCCCATCGTCATTGTTGACGGTAATCACGTAGTTGCCGTCGTTGTCGGTTCGGGTAGAACCCAGATAATCGTCTTTAACCGGATCTTTGTCCCAAAAGTCGATGCGCGTGAAGTTAAGCGGGTAAGGGGCACCGTTGATGGTCGTGGTCAGTTGACCTTTGATCGTGACATATTCTGGAGCGCTTGCATCCTTCTCGACGCTTTCAACCTTAAACTCAATATCACCTGACCCAATATTGAGCATGGGTCGGTTCAAGATCAGATCATCGCTTGAAGTGTGGTCATTATCGACATCCATTGAGGGGTCATAGACGCCGTGACGATGTGTTGCGCGCAGGCCCACATGCCCGGGACTTCTCTTACGTTCTATCGCTCTAATCTCGGTGAATTCCTGCAAAGAATATTCTTCGAAAGTATCCGCAGCGCCAATTCTGTAATATCGCTGAACCGCGCGGCTGCCACCTATTGGGATATCTTCCTCCAGCGTGGCGGCAATGATCCGAATGCCAAATTCTTTAGGTACCGTAGCATCAAGTTCGATGTTGTAGGTAAGGGGGCCATCAAGAACGAAGTTATCGGAAAACTCTCTGGACTGATTAACCCCATCTTTTGTGAACTCTTCGCGGAAATACCGAAAACTGACCGTTGCTCCGGGGGCTTCGTTTACGGTGACCGGCACCACCAAAACCCGTTGATCGTCGGCGTTCGTGTCGAAGTAGGCCGCTCCGACGTCCAGAGAAAGATCGGATGAGGGCGGCGAGGCCGCCGCGCTCTGTGCCAAGAGGCAAAGCGCCATGCCGCAAATAATCATCCTAAATCGGGAAACAAGCAAAACGAGCATATGGAACTCCTTGCGAAAGAACCGAGAGAATAGGCACTAAAAAGAGAAATGGCAATAAGAGACCAATAAAAAAGAGTAATTTGTTAGGTAGAAGGGGAGCATCTGTCACTGGAACCACTTCCGCCTGCCGGAGCAAACGCAAGGCTTTCCTTGTCTTTCACACTTCTGTATGACTCCCCCAAATCCGATTCCTGGCCCCTGTTTCATCTTTGGATTTCCCCATGACAGACCGCATTTTGATTATTGATTTCGGCTCCCAGGTGACCCAGCTCATTGCCCGAAGGGTGCGCGAAAGCGGCGTTTACTGCGAAATTATTCCGTTCAATTCCGTTGAGGAGCACTTGGAGAGCTTTGATCCCAAGGGGATCATCTTCTCGGGCGGACCCGCCAGTGTCACAGGAATAGAATCGCCCCGGGCGCCAGAAAAGGTTTTTGAAATGGGGTTGCCAATCCTCGGCATCTGTTATGGCGAACAGACCATGGTCGCTCAGCTCGGTGGACGGGTCGAAAACGCCGATCACCGGGAATTCGGGCGTGCGACCATTGATGTGGTCGAAGAAAGCGCGCTTTTTGAAGGGCTTTGGCCAGCCGGAACGACTGGCGAACAAGTCTGGATGAGCCACGGTGATCGGGTGATCGAGCTGCCTGAAGGCTTTAAGGCGGTGGCGGTTTCGGCAAACGCGCCCTATGCGGCCATCGCCAATGAAGAAAAGCGCTTTTATGCCGTTCAGTTTCACCCGGAGGTCGTGCACACCCCGCGCGGCGCCGATCTCCTTTGGAACTTTACGCACCGCATCTGCGGCTGCAAGGGCGACTGGACCATGGCCGCCTTCCGCGAGACCGAGATCGCCAAAGTGCGCGCCCAGGTGGGCGAGGGCCGCGTGATCTGCGGCCTGTCCGGCGGTGTTGACTCCTCTGTCGTCGCGGTGCTGCTGCACGAAGCCATTGGCGATCAGCTGACCTGCGTCTTCGTCGACACCGGCGTCATGCGCGCCAATGAGGCCGCAGAGGTCGTTTCACTCTTCCGCGATCACTACAACATACCGCTGGTTCATGTAGATGCAGGTGAGCTTTTCCTTGGCAAACTTGAGGGCGTCGACGATCCGGAAAAGAAACGCAAGATCATCGGCGCGACTTTCATTGACGTCTTCGAGGAAGAGGCCAAGAAAGTCGGCGGCGCTGACTTCCTGGCGCAGGGCACGCTTTATCCGGATGTGATCGAAAGCGTCTCCTTCACGGGCGGCCCCTCCGTCACCATCAAGTCTCACCACAATGTGGGCGGACTGCCGGAACGCATGAACATGGCGCTGGTCGAGCCTTTGCGCGAGCTCTTCAAGGATGAAGTTCGTGCCCTTGGCCGCGAGCTTGGATTGCCGGAAGCTTTCGTCGGTCGGCATCCCTTCCCGGGACCGGGTCTGGCGATCCGCATCCCCGGCGAGGTGACAAAGGAAAAAGTCGCGATCCTGCAAAAGGCTGACACGATCTATCTCGATGAAATCCGCAAAGCCGGTCTTTACGATGACATTTGGCAGGCCTTTGCCGTGCTTTTGCCGGTGCGCACGGTCGGCGTTATGGGCGATGAGCGTTCCTATGAATATGTCTGCGCCTTGAGGGCCGTTACCTCCACAGACGGCATGACAGCGGACTACTATCATTTCGAACATGATTTCCTCGGCCGCACCGCCACCCGCATTATCAATGAGGTGCGGGGTATCAACCGGGTCGTCTACGACATCACCTCCAAGCCCCCCGGCACCATCGAGTGGGAATAAAGGGCGGGCCGGTCAGAACGGGTTTCTCGTTCAATTGATCTGGGCAGCAAACCGACCGAAGGCCTTATCAAAGGCTGCTGGTTGTTCAAGAAAAGCCGCATGTCCGCCTTTGAAGAGTTCAACCTCATGGGTTGGCGCAGTAAGGGCGGCGCGTTTTGACCAGGACCAGCGCACAACGGCGTCGTTCTTGGCCCAGGCATAGAGGACGGGCATCTGGAGTTGACCAACCAGATGCCGAATATCAGCATCCTCATTGGCGAAACTGTTCCACGCTTGAGCCAGAACACCAGCGACCTCGGGGCCGGATGCGACGATTTCTTTCCGGCGCCATTCCGCGGCGGGTCCGCGCAGAATGCCCTGATAATATTTTTCAAACCAGGCCGGAAAGCTCGGATCTCCCTGAGCGCCTCTGGCAAACCTCTTGGCAACCCGGCGGCAATAGAACTTTGTGATCCAATTGACGGAGGTAAGCCCTCCGGGGTTACACAAGACCAGGCCAGATACCGCGCTTGGGTGCTCCGCGGCAAATCGAATGGCGGCGGCGCCCCCGATCGAATTGCCAATGATCATAGGGTGTACAAGGCCCAGTCGCGGCCAAATTTCCTTGAGGATGGCGCTATAGCGGGCCGCACTCGCGGGAACCGGGTCATGTGAGCTGTGACCTTGGCCGGGCCAGTCAATCGCATAGAACGAAAATTGATTGCCGAGGCGCTCGCCCAGTCTTTTAAAATCGCGCCCACTGTGGCCAGTCGCATGCAGGCAGACGACTGGTCGGCCTTGACCTGTTTGGGTTACAGCGATTGTTCCCGCTGAGCTTTCGAGTGTCAGATTTCTCATGAACAGTTCCTCATTGTGTACAATTGAAGGTGATAAAAGTATCACTCTTAGGGTCGATGGCTCCGAAACAGCCATGGCTTGCAACAGTCTCAACTAGGTGATACAGATATCACATGTCAAGAAAAACCGCGACAAATGTAATTTCTGAAACCAGTGGCACACGTGAGAAGTTGGTGGAGGCGGCCTCTTTTGAATTCAATACGGTCGGCTATTCAGGAACCAACACCAATCAAATTGCGCGGCGGGCCGGTTTCGCGCCCCAGACCTTTTATCGCCATTTCGAAGACAAACTTGAAATTTTTGTGGCTGTATATGAGGGGTGGCAGGCGTCTGAAACGCGGGACGTTGCCATGGCCGCGAAAAGCCGAGGGGGGTCTGCGTCAATCGCGCGGACTGTGTTGGAGCACCACCGGCGATGGCGTGTCTTTCGCAGCAGCTTGCACATGCTGGCGGTAAGCGATGATCGAATTCGCCAGGCCCGGGCCGAAAGTCGAAAGCGCCAAATAATCCAGGTTGGGCGACTATCGACCAATGCGGGGCGGGCGGAAGCCGATTTGATTGCCGACCTGTTGGTCGTTGAACGGATCGCCGATGCGGCGGCCCAGGGTGAGTTGACCGATCTCGGTGTAAATGACAAGCAGATGTTGGCACTGATGACGAAAGCAGTAAAACGGCTGCGGGGAGAATAGCCCGGTTTTCGGGGGCGGTGCGGGTTTGGGAAAGGCGGCATTGACCAGTGTGGAAATGGCAGAATTCTGCGCTATTTATGGCCGCACCTTGACATGTAGTGCGATTTGCACTACATAGAGCTCAAGAAAGGAACCCGTTATGTTGGATTTCGATAAGACCCGGCTTGAGGATGAAAAGCGCACCCACGCTACCCAATTTCGCCATGGGGAAAGCCTTGGCGCATTGGTGGCTGAGGCTGCCGCTGCACAGGGTGTCGATAAGTCAGTTTTCCTCCGGCAGGCGGTTGCCAAAGAAGCCACGCGCGTATTGGAAGCCAGATCACGGCATGTTTTGACGGCTGAAGATGCTGCGCTTTTTGCGGCAGCCCTTGATGCTCCTCCAGCGCCAACACCGCGCGCCATTGCGGCTGCCAAGGCATACCGCCGCCGCGTTGTGCATGCCGACTAAGCCTGCTGACCTGAGAATCGAAAAGTTTGATCCGGCGCGCCATGAGCGCGCAGGCTTTCAATGTGGTGTTGATCGACTCGACAACTATCTGCAACTCTCAGCGAACAAGCAGCAGCGAAGTAACATGACCCGTGTCTATGTAGCCGTGGAAGATGGTAAGTCTAAAGTGCTTGGCTATCACACCATCAATCTGGGCATGATGGATGTAGGTGAACTTGAGCGCCGTCCCCGTGGCACACCCAAACACGGTGAACTTCCGGTTCTGTTCCTCGGACAAGTTGCCGTAAACAACGAAGCGCAGGGTCAAGGAATTGGTTCAATCCTTATGCACCATGTTTTTGAAAAGGCCTGCGGTATTTCCGAAGAGGCGGGATGTTTTGCCATTGTCCTTGACGTGATGTCAGATGGTGGCGAGCAGGCCTTTAGGCGGCGTCAGGATTGGTATCGGGAGTTTGGGTTTCAACCCTTTGCCAGCAATTCCGCCCGCATGTTTTTGACTATCACGCAGGCGCAGGCCATCGTTTCGCATGACACCTGAAGGAGCTGGAAATTCCCAATTTCGATGGCATCTGTTCTATAGTCATCTTCAACTTTAATTTGTTGTGACTGATTTTTTGCGCAAATTGGTCTGGTAAGGCAAAGCGAATATAATGGGAGGAGGAACCCCGTGGAATTCGATTATGTCATCGTTGGCGGAGGGTCGGCTGGCGCGACCCTCGCTGCGCGTCTAAGCGAGGATAGGGACACATCCGTTTGTCTTCTGGAAGCGGGCGGGCAAGGCAAAAACATTTTCATCCGAGCGCCGGCGGGCGTTGTTGCCATCCTGCCGGGCCATGGCAAATTTGTGAACTGGGCGTTTTCCACTGTTCCACAAGCGGGCCTGAAGGGACGCTGCGGCTATCAACCGCGCGGCAAGGCCCTGGGCGGCTCGTCGGCGATCAACGCCATGCTTTATGTGCGGGGTCAGAAACAGGACTACGACCATTGGGCGGAGCTCGGCTGCGAAGGTTGGGACTGGGAGTCAGTCCTGCCTTATTTCAAACGGGCCGAGAACAATGAAAACGGTGCAAATGAGGCCCATGGCGGTGGCGGACCCTTGCAGGTGGCGAACCAAAAGGAGCCACGGCCCATCACACGGGCCTTTGTGGAGGCAGCGCGTCAAACTCAAATCCCCTATCGTGAGGACTTCAACACGGGTGATAATGAAGGCGCCGGTGTTTATCAGGTCACGCAATTCCACGATGGGCCGCGCAACGGAGAGCGATGCTCTGCGGCGGCGGCTTATCTGCATCCAATCATGGATGAGCGTGACAATCTCACGGTGCTAACAAAGGTACGCGCGAGCCGCATTCTTTTTGAAGGCAAGAGGGCTGTCGGCATAGCCTATCGCCAGAAGGCCAAGACCCATGTGGTCAAGGCGCGGCGGGAAGTCATTCTGGCCGGTGGTGCCTTCGGGTCGCCCCAGCTCTTGCAGCTCTCTGGCGTTGGTCGGCCTGAGGATATCACGCCCCACGGCATTGAGATGGTCCACGCGCTGCCCGGTGTTGGGCAGAACCTACAGGACCGTCTGGACTTTGTGCAGGGGTGGAAATCCAAGGACACGGACAATTTTGGCATCGGTTTGACAGGCTCAGCCAATTTGCTGGGGCACATCTATCGCTGGTGGCGCAAGGGCACGGGCATGATTGCGACACCCTTTGCCGAAGGGGCGGCCTTTATCAAGTCTGAGCCGTCGCTGGATCGGCCGGACCTGCAGCTGCATTTCGTCATCTCTATTGTGGATGACCATGCGCGCAAGCTGCATCCAGGCTATGGCTATTCATGCCATGTCTGCGTATTGCGCCCCCATTCGCGAGGACGCGTTTCGCTGAAATCAGCAGATCCCATGGCAGACCCGCTGATTGATCCCAATTATCTTTCTGATGAGCGTGACCTGAAGTCCATGATCGCCGGCGCCAAGTTAACCCGCCAGATACTAATGGCCGAGCCCATGGCCCAGTATCGCCACGAAGAGCTCTTTGGCACCCATGACGATATGACGGATGCAGAGTGGGAAGATCATATCCGCTCTCGGTCTGACACGATTTATCACCCGGTCGGCACCTGTAAAATGGGACATGATGAGATGTCTGTGGTTGATCCAGAGCTCAAGGTGCGCGGGCTTGAGGGGCTTCGCGTTGTGGATGCCTCGGTCATGCCAACCCTTGTGAGTGGAAACACCAATGCGCCAACCATCATGATCGCGGAAAAAGCAGCCGACATGATCCGCAAGATTTATCAGGCCACTTGAGCCGCTGGAGGAAGATCATGTCAAATATCTCTGAAAAGGAGGTTTGTCTCGTCATCGGCGCTGGCGACGGGCTGGGCAGTGCCATCGCCCGCGCCTTTGCCAAGGAAGGCCATCCCGTTTGTGTGACCCGGCGCACCCGACACCTGGATAAAGTTGAGGCGCTGGCTGAGGATATCCGACGTGAGGGCGGTAGCGCTTTTGGCTTTGGCGTGGATGCCCGTTCCGAAGAGGAAACAGCCGCACTCTTTAACAAGATCGAAAAAGAGATCGGTCCGATAGGCATTGTCGTTTTCAACATTGGAGCCAATGTCAATTTTGGCATTCGCGAAACCACATCCAGAGTTTTTACCAAGGTCTGGGAGATGGCTTGCTTTGCCGGTTTTCTGGCAGGCCGCGAGGCGGCCCGGGTCATGGTGCCCCGCGGGCGCGGCACGATCCTTTTTACCGGCGCTTCTGCGAGTTTGAGGGGGAAGGCAGGCTTTTCCGCTTTCGCTTCGGCCAAGGCAGGGCTTCGAATGACCGCACAGTCTATGTCCCGCGAACTCGGCCCTCAGGGTATTCACGTGGCCCATGTCATTTGCGACGGCGCCATTGATGGCACCTTTATTCGTGAACGGGTGGGAGACGTTGAGGGGCTTCTCGCGGACAACAGGATCTTGAAACCGGATGAGATCGCCCCCAACTACGTGATGTTGCACAACCAGCCCCGGTCTGCCTGGACCCATGAACTGGATTTAAGACCCTGGGCCGAAACCTGGTAATTCCGACCAAAATTGAGGTGGATCCAGATCGTAATTCTCACTGAAGAGTCAGTGAGTTGAAATAATTTGTTAACCATATTTGGCTTCTATCTTGGTTAAGACACGATTTTTACTTGGCGAAGCCATAATCCTGCGCCAGACTTATCCACATGAGGCATGGGGGTGCCTTTAGGTACAGGTAAAGCGTAAGTGTCGGGCGAGGCCCGATAGGGGATATTTGAGAATGCATATCGATGGACTGCGCCGACGCCGTCTGGCGCTATTGAAGAAAAAGAAGTTCGATCTTCGCGATCATCATTTCGCAGATGAGACGCATCACGAGACTGATGGCGACAGGAAGCAACGGGAATCTGAAATCGACCGTGAAATCAGCCTGTTGGAATGCGCCCGCCGCGACCTGATCTGATTTGCCAACCGCGCATAGATTTACACATCCATCACTTTGGTGTCAGGGTTTGTCCGGACACTGTTGCAGTGCAACATTTTCGGGACTATAGTGCCCGCCGCTAGAGCCCCCAATTGCGCATGAGAAATCTATGTCGAAGCATTCGACGATCCGGCGGATAACAGTTCCAGAAATTCGAACCCGAAAGGGAGGTGAGCCAGTTGTATGCCTTGCCGCCTACACAGCCCCCATGGCGCGGTTCGTAGACCCTTATGTGGATATCACGCTCGTTGGCGACAGCGCGGCCAACGCCATTCACGGCCTCGACACCACGATAGGGATGAGCCTCGATCACATGATCATGCATGGTCAGGCGGTCATGCGCGGGTCTGAGCGCGCCCTCATCGTGATGGATATGCCCTTTGGCACTTATGAGGAAAGCCCTCAAGTGGCCTTTCGCAATGCCTGCCGCCTTATGCGGGAGACGGGTGCTGCCGCGGTCAAGCTTGAAGGGGGGGTGAACATGAAGGACACCATCGCCTTTTTGACCGAGCGCGGTATTCCGGTCATGGCCCATATCGGCCTCATGCCGCAATCAGTCCAGGTCACCGGCGGTTATAAAATCACCGGCCGGAGCAAGAGCGAATGGCCCAGCCTTGAGGCCGATGCTAGAGCGGTAGAGGAAGCAGGCGCTTTTTCGGTGGTTCTGGAGGGGATCGCCGAGCCTTTGGCGGCAAAACTAACCGCCGATCTGAACATCCCGACCATTGGAATTGGCGCCTCGGCGGCCTGTGACGGCCAGATCCTGGTTGTCGACGACCTTTTGGGAATGTCCGAATGGGTGCCCAAATTCGTCAAAAAATATGCCGATTTGGCGGGGATTGTCGATGGCGCGGTCAAATCCTGGGCCGAGGACGTCAAGGCGCGAAAATTTCCAGCTGACGAGAATACCTACCCCATGCGGGACGAAGAGTGAGCTGCTGGACGGGGCGTAAAAGTTACGCATTTTTTAGGCGCTAAACCCTTCAAAAGATTGCCTATCTGGGAGCCTGCCTGTATGGTCCCGGCAAGCAGGGGCGTTTGGAATCAAGCGCCCCTAAGCCCATGTTTGCCGCGCCACAACTCGATCATAGGGGGTCAAGATTTAGGGCAGGCGGCCAAGGAGACAGAATTGAGCGACATTTTCAGCGAAGTCGATGAGGACCTGAAACGGGATGAGTGGCACAAATACTGGGAAGCCTATGGCTCCTGGGTGATTGGCGCGGCACTGGCCATCGTGGTTCTTGTGGCCGGTGGACAATATTGGCAGCACTATCAGGCGGGAAAACAGCAAGCCTTGTCGGAACAATATTTGGCCGCCTACGACCTGATGGTGGCGGGGAAGACGTCTGAAGCGCTGGATGCCTTTGAAGCGATTGCTCACAAAACCACGTCCGGTTACAAGGCCATGGCCATGTTGCAAAAAGGGGCGGTTCTGGTCGAAGCCGGCCGGGTTCAAGAAGCCGTCGATCTTTACGATGAGCTCGCTGCCCGGGGCACCGGCGATCCGATCCTGCGCGATCTGGCCAAGGTGCGTGCTGGCTGGGCGCTGGCTGACAGCGCATCCTTTGACGACCTGAATGCCCGCGTTGCAACGCTGGCCGATTCAGACAGTGCCTTCGCGCTCTCCGCCCAGGAGCTTTTGGCCTATGCGGCCCTGCGCAATGGTGATGTCGATGAAGCGCGCATTCGCTATGGTGGGCTCGTCAATAACATTTATACCCCCAACGGCATGCGTCAGCGCGCCTCGGCCATGTTGACGGTCATGGGGCCAGCTGAGACACCGGTAGAAACCCTTGAGGCGGTGCCATCTGAAGAGATTGCGCCCGGCGAAGCTCCGGTAGAAGACACAGCCTCTGAAACGGCCCCGACCGAGGAATAATGGCATTGGTCTTGGAAGCGCGCTGCTTCTAAATCCACAGGCTTGAATGAAAAGATGAGAAACAAGATGATCCGACGTTCTGCATTCCGCACCGCTGCACTTGTGGCTACTACAAGCCTTTTATTGTCCGCATGCGGCGCTTTCTCTCTGGGGCAAAGTGCAAAGAGCCAGCAGAAAGTGGCGGGCGAGCGGGTTTCCGTTCTGAACCTCGACGACACCTTGAGCGTCGATGAAGGCGCCAAGGAAATTGACATCAGATTGCCTGAGGTAACCGACCGCAGCGATTGGCCCCAACCAGGCGGCAATACCACTCATTCATTGGGGCACCTGGGTCTTGATGGCAATCTTAAGGTTGTCAAAAAAATCAATATGGGCAAAGGGACTACCAGCGTCTCACGGCTGACCGCCAGTCCGATCATGGCCGACGGCAAGATATTTACGCTCGATGCCCGCGCACGGGTAACCGCTGTGGATGCGGCGACCGGTAAGCGCTTGTGGAAAGTCAACCTGACGCCGAAAAAAGAAAAGGCCTATGACGGTGCGGGTGGTGGACTGGCTTTTGATATTGGCCGGGTCTTTGTCGCCACGGGATTTGGTGAAGTGATCGCCCTCGACGCGAGCTCGGGCGACGTTATTTGGAAACGGTCCATGATTGTGCCGTTCCACACCGCACCCACCGCTGCGGGCGGGCGGGTCTATGTGACGGGCGTCAATGATCAGATCCATGCGCTCTCGGCCTTTGACGGTGCCTCACTCTGGTCCTATCGCGGCCTTGTTGAAAATGAAGGTATCTTCACCGATACCAATCCTGCGGTTTTTGAAGATCTGGTTGTCGCGCCCTTTTCCTCCGGTGAGGTGGTGGGTTTGCTCGCCCAGAATGGTCGCCAGACATGGTCTGATGCGCTCACCCGGACAGGGCGTCTGAGCGCTCTGTCTGACATGAAAATGATTGCCGCGCGCCCGGTCATTGACCGGGGCCAGGTGATTGCCGTTAGCCATTCAGGGCGTCTGGTCGCTATCGATATTCGTTCGGGCGAACGCATCTGGAGCCGCAATGTGGCCAGCATCAAGACCCCCTGGGTAGCTGGCAATGTGATCTATGTGACCTCGCTGGAAGGACAGGTTATGGCCTTGTCGCGCCGCGATGGCCGGGTGATCTGGATTACCCAGCTCAAAAGCAAGCTCGACCGCCGGGGCCGCAAACCCGTGATCTGGTCCGGGCCAATCCTGGCCGGCAATCAGCTCTTGGTGGCATCGTCCCATGGCCATCTGGTGACCCTGTCGCCGTTTACTGGCGGCGTCACGAAAGACCAGAAAATTGGCGCCGGGGTTTATACCTCCCCCATGCTGGTCGACGGAAAATTATACTTCTACAACAACAAGGGTACCCTTGTGGTGTTGAAGGGCAATAAGCCTGTCAGCGAGGAGGCCATGCGCGCCGTGCCAACATCTAAGCTGAGCAAGGATGGCAGCGCCAAGCCGCAAAAGAAATCCGGCGGCTGGTTTAATCTATTCTAGGAGGTCGGCAAAAAGGCCGACCACAAACGCACATGTCCTTTAAAGTCGCCATCATCGGAAGGCCCAATGTTGGCAAATCCACATTGTTCAACCGTCTGGTTGGCAAAAAACTGGCGCTTGTTGATGACACGCCGGGCGTCACTCGCGATCGCCGCGAAGGCGATGCCAAGCTGGGTGACTTGAGCTTTACCATCATCGACACCGCGGGACTTGAAGAGGCCAAGGGCGACAAGCTTGAAGCCCGCATGCGCGAGCAGACCGACAAGGCCATTGCCGAAGCTGATGTCTGTCTCATGCTGATCGATGCCCGTGCCGGCGTCACGCCTTTGGATGCGCATTTTGCAGATATTTTGCGACGTCAGGACAAGCCAGTGCTCTTGCTGGCCAACAAGTGTGAGGGCGCATTGGCGGAGACCAATCTTTATGAGGCCTATTCCTTGGGCCTCGGCGACCCTCTTGCAATCTCGGCCGAGCATGGCGAGGGCATGAGCGATCTTTATGCCGCCCTGGCGCCCCTTGCCGAAGAGCTGAGCCCAGAGGGTGAAGCCGCAATGCGCGCTGAAGGTGACGAGGCTTTTGACCCGGATGCGGATTATGAGATCGATACCACTCGGCCTTTGCGGATCGCCATTGTTGGCAGGCCCAATGCGGGCAAGTCTACGCTGGTCAACACTTTGCTCGGCGAAGACCGTATGCTCACCGGGCCGGAGGCAGGGATCACCCGCGATTCCATCGGGGTCGAATTCGAGGTGCAGGGCCGTCCCATCAAAATGTTCGATACGGCAGGCATGCGCAAGAAAGCGCGGGTTCAGCAAAAGCTTGAAAAGCTTTCTGTCGCCGATGCCCTGCGCGCCATTCAATTTGCCGAAGTGGTCGTGCTCTTGATCGATGCACAGGCGCCGCTTGAAAAGCAGGACCTTCAGATTGCCGACCTTGTGGTGCGCGAGGGGCGGGGCCTTGTTATTGGCATCAACAAATGGGATCTGGTGGAAGACCGTCAGGCCTATACCGCCGACCTTAAGGAAAAGGTCGAACGTCTTCTGCCACAAGTGCGCGGTGTGCCGTTGGTTTTCTTTTCCAGTCTGACCGGTCGCGGCATTGACCGCCTGATGCCAGCGGTGTTTAAGGTGCAGGAACTTTGGAACAAGCGCGTGCCGACCGCCGCCCTTAATCGCTGGCTGGACGAGGCCCTGACACGCCACCCGCCACCCAGTGTCGGCGGCCGCCGCCTGGCTATACGTTATATCACCCAGATCAAATCACGCCCGCCAACCTTCGCGCTCTTTGCGCCCCGCGCCGAGGTCTTGCCCGATAGCTATGCACGCTATCTCGTCAATGCCTTCCGCGAGGCCTTTGACGTGCCCGCCGTGCCGATCCGCATGCTCTTGCGCAAAGGCAAGAACCCCTATGCCCACAAGGCAAAGCGGAAGTAGAAATCGGCGTAGCTAGTGCTCTAATGATTTTTGTCACCCCGCATTCAAGTCGCGGGGTGATTTTTTTAGTGATGCGGCAAGTTAGTTTTTCCGCTCAAACCGAACAATCTCGCCGTTCTTATTGCAGGACGGCAAGGCGAGCTCTACGAAAAGTTCGGCCACCTCATCAGGATGCGGCAGGGTCGCAGGATCTTCGCCGGGCATAAAAGTCGCGCGCATGCCCGTGCGGATGGGGCCGGGTGACAGGAGATTGCATGTCACCGAGGTGCCATCCACTTCCGCGGCATAGGTTTTGCCCATGGCGTCTAGCGCCGCCTTGGTAATCGCATAGGCGCCGAGGAAGGGGCGGATGTGCGTCGCGGCCCCGGAGGTGACCAGGATGACCCGGCCCGCATCTGACTGCCGCAGGAGCGGGTCGAGCGACCGAATGAGCCGGTA
>SBHG01000178.1 GCA_006226305.1 Alphaproteobacteria bacterium
GGGGTTTGCATGGCGTAGCCGTAGAGCTCACGCCTGTTGAGGGAGTCCATGAGCTCCAGATAGATCTCGTTCTGACGGCCGGCGCGGGCGGCGACACTAGCAAGTGCATCGCCAAAGCGTTCCGGCTTCGCGTCCATTTTGGCAAAGGTGGCGAAGAACTGGTCGTGGCCTGACCACCCAGGCGAGGGCACATAGGAGCGCAGAGAGAGGGAATCGATGAGCTCGTCGGTGTGGACGCTATCGGCGGCGACTGCGCTGGCATCCTTGAAGTTCATGGCCGCGCAGGTTTTGCCAGGCTCAGGTGACAGGAGCGCGTCGCGGTCGATGTCTACACAAAGACCATCTGCGGCGGCCCATTTGAGCATGCGCTCGGCATAGACCGCACCGGACAGATGGCTGTGGAGATCGGCGCCTTTTGGAAACTCGGTCAGGAAGGCGCGCAGGAAGGCGGGCTCGTGGCGCACGCTGTTTAAGTAGCGCGCGGCCTCGCGCTCTTTGGCCTGGGCTGGGGCGAGGGCGGTCAAAACTAGACTGAGAGTGAAAAGGGTAAGACGCAGCATGGGGCTCTCCTTTGTTTCGTTTTTATTGTCCTCTTCTTGTGCGTCCCAGGCAAGTGCACAAAAAAAGAGGCGGCCCGAAGGCCGCCTCCCAAATTGGTGATCTAAGAGATGTTCTTAGAACTGGTATTTTACACCGAACTGAACTTTCCAAACCGAAGCTGAAGTCGATGTTGACCACTTAGGGTGGTTGCCGAGAGTGGACTCAGGACCACTTGTGAAATCCCATTGATCGTCGCCCGCGTCATAGGTTGCGTCTGCAATTGGAACTACGTAGTGGAAATTATCCTGCTCGAAGTGACCCCATTCGTCGTTCAGCATGTTGCCGATATTTTCGATGTTGACGATGAATATCGTGCGGTCTTGCGGACGAATGCCCGGCAATTCCTGACTGAATTTCAGATCGAAGCGGGTGTAATCAGGGCTTTCAAATTCGTTCCGAGGAGCAATCTTGCCTTTGTACTTCTTCAGATCTGAAGAGTTGATGTAGTCCATCAAAGCATTGGTAACACCCGTCGTGTTCGGGTCGTCGGTTCCTGTTGGTACATACAGCAGGGCGCGATCACGGAACCACTGCGAGTCACCCAAACCAATATTTCCGTCAAAGGTATAGGAAAATGGGCGGCCGGTCTTATATTCACCGTAAAGTGACACGCTCGTCAGGTAGTCACCGAAGAACGCTTGCTCATAGGTGATAGCCATGTTTACGCGATGCTTGCGTTGGTAGTTAGAGGTACCAGCAGTCGGGTTATTCGGGTCGGTTGTTGCGAACTTCCCGAGGTTCGACGTCGAAGTCGAACTTGTACCTGGGTTTAAGTCTTCAACATCCTGATTTGCATAGGACATATAGAAATCCCAGCCGCTGTCCCAAGCCTTGTCGACACTGAATGAGAATGTCCGTCCACCGCCGCCGGAGCCGTTAGTGAGCATAATTGCTCGGCCCGATGTGTCGTCGTAGATGGTGCGTCCATCAAATGTTTCACCTATTGGAACCATGGAGAGGTCCTGCCAGAGGACCGGGTCTCGGTGGTCTGAGAAAAGAGCATCAAAGGTGAAATTCCAGCCGTCTCCCATCCAGTTGCCAAGGTCGGCCGTGAAGTCGATTCCTAGGCTGACCTTCCACTCGGAGGGGATTTCAAAATCCGGATCCAGAAGATCCACGGATCCATTGCCCTGGCTCAGTGAATCTTGCACACACTGAGGAATATTGTAGCCGTCCATATTCTCCAGATAATCGGCAGGAACCGCACATGCACCAGGGGCGGAAAACCCAACAATTGTAACGCCATCATTGGTGTAAGTGTTAGAAATCCAAACATTTGGATTACCACCTGAGAATAGACCAACACCACCGCGCAACGTGAAGTTGGAAATGCGGTCCAGGTTGAAGATATTGTCTGGTGACCAGTTGAAGCCCACTCTCGGCATGAAGATGTCTAATCCATCTACTGTGGCGTCATTTCGGAAGCCGTAAGTGCCTTCGAAATTGGCATTGTAGGCGGGAACATCTGCAGCCTCGTACCGCTCGTAACGCACACCGTATTCGAGCGTAAGTGTGCTCGAAATATCCCATGTATCCATGAGGAAGATAGAATCGATGCGGTAATCGAATTCGGCAGCGCCGTCTCGCTCTACGTTGGTATACGCATTATTATACGTGAAGCTGGAGGCAACCTGGTTTTGGAAATCAGCAATTGAGTCAAAGGAATAACGCCCTTGCGACCACTGAATGAAGAGGTTGTAAACTTCCAAGGCCTCACGCTCCCAGCCAAACGACAGGCTGTGGTTGCCAAGTTCATAGATACCTTTGATCTTGGACTGCCATGTGGTGTTGGCCAGCTGGTTTGAATGGCGGAATTGGTCCGGCCCGATATAGACCGTGCCGCCTGGAACATCAATTTCCATGGCTGCGAACTCTCGACCGCCAAGCGGATCCTGAGCTGTCTCAACATCTTTTTTCGAGATCTTGACTTCCGTTGAGAATGAATCCGTCCAGTCAGAATAGAACTGGAATGTGTAGGCATCCAGTTTTTCTGTCTTGTTGTAGTGGTGAGAGGACAAGCCGAACTCATCAAAATCTTGATGCTGAGGATTCAACTCATTGCCTTCATTGAACTGATAGGAGAATACGGCTCGGTGGAAGTCGGAAACGTTCCAGTCGATCTTAACAAAGATCTTCTCGTCTTCTTCAACCACATCGCCGAATTCATAGTCACCGGCATCAAATCCGTAGACGGAGTCGGCAATTTGTATGATCGAATCTAGATCGGTTGAAGAAATGTTTGATTCATTGGCTTTGCCGGACTGATCGGGTCCCCAATCTGAGGGCTCGGTGCCTTCAAAGAAGTCGTAGCCAATAGAGAAGAAGAGTTTGTCTTTGATAATCGGGCCTTGCAAGGTGCCGCCATATACTTTCTCTTCAAACTCAGAAAGGCCAGCGCCAGTGGCTGTTTCACCAGTATATTCTTCGTCCCGTTTAAAATAGAAAAGCGAGCCGTGGAATTCATTGGTACCAGACTTGGTCACCGCGTTTAGGGTCGCGCCTTTGAAGCCGCCGTATTCAACGGAGAACGGGGACGTCAAAACGGAGACCTGTTCAACCATGTCAATTGAAATTGGTGAGCGCTGGGTCGGGTAACCACCGTTGTTGAGACCGAAATCGTCGTTCACCTTAACCCCGTCAACGGTGAAAGAGTTGTAACGGTTGTTAGAGCCACCAACTTCGATTGCATCTGAGTTGGTCGGGTCGATGGAAATCAGAGGATCTTTTTTGATCGTGTCCTTCAGGTCCCGTGCGATAGATGTAGCCAAACCGATATCCCGAGCTGAGAAATTACTACCAACTCCGGTTGTAAGTCCTTCAGCGCCAAGCTGTGCGGCCGTAATGGTGATTTCGTCAACGTCGCCAGCCGCGGCGAGAGTGGCATTGAGGTCAAACGGACGGTCAAGGTCCAGATAGACGTCCGAGACGACCAAGCTCTGATAGCCAGCTGCGGAAACTGAGATTGTGTATGGACCGCCGACACGCAGACCGGAAGCATTGAAGCCTCCATTTACATCGGTCGTGATTGTTTTCGAGGTGCCTGACGGCGTGTGTACGACGCGAACAGTCGCGCCAGAGATTGCCTGACCATCTGGTCCCGCAACCGAACCGCCCATACGCGCCGTAATTTCCTGCGCGATGACGGGTACAGTTAGAGCAGCGGACAGCGCGATGGCTGAAACGGCTGATCTAGACAGAAATGAAGGAAACATTTTACCCCCTGCCAATTCATCTTTCGGGTTTCAAGGAATGGCTTTGGTCCCGATAGGTAGGTCCTTAGCCTGGTTGCAATACGCAACTCCCCAAATGTCAGAAAGCCGATCTTCGTGCGGACATTCCGACTCTGAGGATTGGGGAGATAGTAAACGAATTTTAACTTACGATGAACGTGTGCAGATTTGTGGCGTTACACCAAGAATCGCAGTTTTCTGCCGATTTGGCGTTGCAGGAAAGCATCACTCGGTGTGAATCTCCAAGGATATTGGCCAATTGGACAGGAATATTTCTTTTAGTGCCGGCAAAGGGCCTCAAATTCGTCCGTATGGAATCAATCTGGACCCGGTGCTTCAGCCGGATTTGACCAGGACGGGGCCATAAAGTTTTTCCATGAAATGCTTGCGGCAAAGCGCGATGTAACGGTCGTTGCCGCCAATCTCGGTTTGGGCGCCATCGCGCACCGCGTTGCCGTGCTGATCAATGCGCAGGTTCATAGTTGCCTTGGCGCCGCAGGTGCAGATGGTCTTGAGCTCTTCAAGAATATCGGCAATGGCAAGGAGGTGCTTGGACCCTTCAAATAGTTCGGCCTGGAAATCCGTACGCAGGCCATAGGCCAGAACCGGAATGTTGAGCGAATCGCAAACAGAGGCCAACTGAAAGACTTGTTCTTTCTTCAGAAACTGAGCTTCGTCCACAAAAATGCAGTGAATGGGCCGGGTGCGCAGCTCCTCGGCAACGTCAGCGAAGAGATTGGTCGTGTCATTGAAGGTACGCGCACCGGATTCCAGACCAATACGGGAGGCGATTTTTTTCTCGCCGTAACGTTTATCGAGGTCGGCTGTGAACAGAAGCGTGTTCATGCCGCGTTCCTGGTAGTTGAAGCTCGATTGTAGCAGGGTGGTGGATTTGCCTGCATTCATGGCGGAGTAATAGAAATAGAGCTTGGCCATGGGCGCGCCGTCCTGATGTGGCGAGGTGACTGAGGTCGATCACTATAGGCAGATTCTGCGCGGCGAAAAGTTCCCATTGTGATTTTTCCCCAACGATTTGTCGGCGGGTGATTTCTGCTTTGACGAGCAGGCGGGGGGTCGGGCACAGTTCGGGCAAAACAAAGAAACTTAAAGGGAGCTGCCCCCCATGTCATCACTTCTGGAAATTACACAAAACGGCCACGTCAGAACCATCCGGCTCAACCGGCCCGAAAAGAAAAATGCCCTCAGTCAGGAGTTTGCCTGGGGCATTATTGAGGCGGTTGAACAGGCCGCGCGCGATGATGAGACCTGGGTGGTGGCGATCACGGGGACCGATGATGCGTTCTGTGCCGGGCTTGATCTCTCCCCTGAAAATAAGGATTTCTCGCCCCTGACCGATCAGGAAAGCTTTTTAGATGACATCGGCTGGGTGGGCCGCTTTCCGCTCGTCCTGCGCGAGGTTTGCGAAAAACCCGTTGTGGCCGGGGTGAACGGGGTCGCGGTTGGCGCCGGGCTGTCGCTTGCTATGGCCGCGGATATGCGCATTGTCGCGAAGTCGGCGCGGCTCATGGCTGGCTATACTCGCATCGGTGGGTCGCCGGACGGGGGGCTTTCGTGGACGCTTGGGCAGGCGCTCGGCTATGAGGGGGCGATGCGGTTCATGCTGGAGAACAGAACCGTCAATGGTGAAGAAGCGGTGGCGCTGGGCATGGCCGGTGAAGTGGTCGAGGACGACGTGCTTGCGGCGCGGCTTGAGGACTATTGTCAAGCGCTTGCCAAGTGGTCGCCGATTACCACCCGGGCCGCCAAGCGGGTGATCGGAAAGGCGACACGGCACCCGGACCTTGAAGCACATGTGAGGCTTGAGCTTTCCACCATCCGGCGATGTTTTGGCAGTGAGGATGCAAAAGAGGCGCGCCAGGCCTTCTTTGAAAAGCGCGCGCCCCAGTTCAAGGGTCGATAGTATTGGCCGGTTACCGGGCGGCTTTGGCGCGCTTGGTTTGTTCGGCTTCAACTTCCTTGAGCGTGTCTTCAATGGATTCTTCGGCACCGTCGAGCGAGGCCTCGGCAATCGCCAGGGCCGCCTTGGCGAGGGCAATGGAGTCTTCGTCTTCGAGCTCCTGTTTAATCTCCAGGCGGGCCTCTTTAATTTCTTGCAGTCCTTCTTTCAGTTCCTGCCGGACTTCGGCGAGTTCCTCATCGTTGAGGTCTTCAATATTGCGGTGGTCACCAAAGTTGATGGTGATTGTGTGATGTTCATCATGATCGCACTCGTGGGCGAAGGCCGGGGTGGCCAAGACAAACGTGCCGGCAATCGCCGCGGCCATAAAGGTTTTTGTCAGTTGCATGGGATATCTCCTTTGAAGAGCTCGGCTCTTTTAGGTGGGGGTAGTTCGATAAGGGCAGCAAAGCACTTTGGGGGCCGACGCGTCTGTTAAGGGGTTTTCAAAATTGGGGTCTGTTCGACCTTACTTTTGACACATCCTCGGTTAAACTGACTTTGAAATTGATTGAGTCCGGCCTCAGGTCGGGCGAAAGAGGGGCTAGATATGAGCGACAAAGAGATCGATTCGGCGCAGGAAACTGGGTTGTTTGCACCCGGCAATGTTGAGCGCTTCGGCTGGGGGCTGGTTCTGGTTTTTGCCGGGATCGCCTATTATGCGGACGCGTTGCACAATATTCGCGATGCCTGGGACTATATTGCCCCCTATGGCGGGGGCTTCCTCCTGGTCTATTGGTCCCTTGCCCGAATGATGGGCAAAAGCCTGTCCTATTGGATGCTGGCGACCGGAGCGATTGTCTTCATCGCCTGGGTGCTCGACCGATGGAATTTGAAGCTCGAATATTGGCCGCTGCTTTTGATTATCCTCGGTGTGGCGCTGCTCATTAAAGCCATCACCAATAATCGACCGGATTAGCACTCCACGACATTGACGGCGAGACCTCCTTGCGAGGTCTCCTTGTATTTTGAGGCCATGTCGAGGCCGGTCTGGCGCATGGTCTCAATCACCTTGTCGAGGGAAACCATATGTTTGCCGGTGCCAAGCAAGGCAAGCCGCGCGGCATTGATCGCTTTTGTGGCGCCCATGGCGTTGCGCTCGATGCAGGGTACCTGAACGAGACCGGCGACCGGATCGCAGGTCAGACCCAGATTGTGTTCCATGCCGATCTCAGCGGCGTTCTCGATCTGCTCATTGGTGCCGCCGAGCGCCGCCGCCAAGCCTGCCGCCGCCATGGAACAGGCAACGCCCACCTCGCCCTGGCAGCCGACCTCTGCCCCTGAAATAGACGCGCGCTTTTTGTAGATCACACCGATCGCGGCGGCGGTGAGAAGAAAATCTTCGACCCCCTTTTTCGAGGCGCTGGAGCAAAAGCGCTCATAATAGGCGATGACAGCGGGGATGACCCCGGCCGCGCCATTGGTCGGGGCCGTGACCACGCGTCCGCCGGACGCATTTTCCTCGCTTACCGCCAGGGCAAAGAGGTTGATCCAGTCGAGGGTCGTCAGCGGATCCTTAAGGGCGCGCTCGGGCTGAGATTTCAGCCGCTCATAATGGGCCTTGGCGCGGCGCGGCACTTTGAGCCGCCCTGGCAGAATGCCGTCCTGGGCACAGCCGCGCTCAATGCATTGGCTCATGCAGTCGTGTGCTTCGTGGAGGTAGGCAAGGGTCTCCTCCTCTGACCGCCAGGCGCCTTCATTGGCGAGCATAATTTCCGCAATGGTTTTGCCGGCCCCATCGGCCATCGCCAAAAGCTCGTCGCCACAAGTGAAAGGGTGGGGCAGTTGCAGGTTATGGCCAGACGATTGCGCAGCTGCGCTCTCGCCTTTGGCCAGAACAAACCCTCCGCCAACGGAGTAAAATTCCATTTCAAAGACCGGACCACTCTTTGAAAGCGCTGTAAAGCGCATCCCGTTAGGGTGCTCGTCGAGCACCTCTTCGAAATTAAAGCGGATGTGCTGAGTTGGGGAGAAGGCTATTTCCCGGGTGCCGCCGAGCATCAGCTTTGACGAGGCTTCGCTCTCTTGTGCGATGGCGGCAAATTCGTCAGGGCTTGTACTTTCCGGCAGCTTGCCAGACAGACCGGCCAGAAGAGCCTTGTCCGTGCCATGACCTGAACCAGTGAGGGCGAGAGAGCCATAAAGGTCGGCAATAACGCCTGTGATTTCTTCAAAGTGACCGGCGTTTTGCAGCTCATGGACAAAGCGCGCGGCAGCCCGCATGGGTCCGACCGTATGCGAGCTTGAAGGCCCAATGCCAATCGTAAAAAGATCCACAAAGGAGAGGTTGATGTCGCGGTCGCGCATGGGAGGCGATGCCCTTATTTGCCTTTAAAGTTGCCGATGCGGCGCTCGGAAACCGCCCGCACGCCTTCCTGATGGTCTTCAGTTTTGAAGAGCCAATCCTGTTCCTTAAACTCATGGTTGGTTTGAGCAAGGACGGCGCCCGCCAGGTCACCGCGCAGGGTGGCGCGGGTGGACTGTACGGCGAGAGGGGCGCCTTGAGCAATTTCGGCGGCGAACGCAATGGCGCGTGCTCGAACCTCCGCCAGCGGTACCATCTCGTCAAGCAAGCCTATTTTCAGCGCTTCCTCGCCGCCGATGCGCCGCCCGGTATAAAAGAGCAGGCTGGCATTTTGCAGGCCAATCAGGCGGGGCAGGGTGTGGGTGAGGCCAAATCCCGGATGGATGCCGAGCTTGACGAAATTCGCGGCGAAGCGGCTCTCCGGGCAACCAATTCGGAAGTCCGGCACCAGTGCCAGTCCAAGCCCACCGCCGATAGCGGCGCCCTGAATGGCGCCGATGATCGGCTTCTTGCAGGCGAAGAGGCGCACGGCTTCTGTGTAGAGAGGGTTGGCCTCAATGGTGCCCGCCTTGCCCGTGTCCTCGCGGGAAGAAAAATCCGCGCCGGCGCAAAAACTTTTGCCCTCAGAGCAAAGCACCAGGGCGCGGCAATCCGGGTTGTCATCAAGCGCCTCGAAGGCGTCTGCCAAATTGCGGATCAGATTGTGGTCAAAGAAATTGTGTGGCGGGCGCTTGATTTCGACGGTCGCGACAAAGTTTTCAAGGGTGATCTCAGCGTCACCAAAGGTTTGGGTCATGGGGTTTCCTGCCTAAATAAAATCGTCGCCAACGTATGGGTTGGTCTGGCGCTCCCGACCAAAAGTCGAAAGCGGGCCGTGTCCAGATATGAAGGTCGTGTCATCGCCGAGCGGCCAAAGCTTTTCAGTGATCGACCTGATCAGCTCAGCATGATTGCCGCGCGGGAAATCCGTACGGCCTACGGAGCCTTGAAAGAGGACATCACCGACCAGAGCGAGCTTGTTTTCCTTGTTGTAAATCACAACATGCCCCGGCGTGTGGCCTGGGCAGTGAAAAACATCCAGAGAGAGATTTCCCACAGTGATGGTGTCGCCATCGTGCAGCCAGCGGTCGGGTGTGAAATTGCGTGCATCGGCGATGCCGTATTTTTGTCCCTGATTTGCCAGCTCGCTGATTAAAAAGAGGTCTTCCTCATGGGGCCCTTCAATGGGGACACCATGGGCCTCGGCGAGGGCCGCAGCACCGCCCGCGTGATCCATGTGGCCGTGGGTGATCAGAACTTTTTCGAGCGTAACACCCTGTTCCTTGATGGCCTGTTCGATCCGGTTGAGATCTCCGCCGGGATCTACCGCCGCGCCCTTCATGGTTTCAGTACACCAGAGCAAGGTGCAGTTCTGCTGGAAGGGGGTTACGGGGATGATAAACGCTTTTAGGGCCACAGGCTCTTTTCTCTCCTCAAGGCAAGTCACTTGAGGGGCGACTATAAGCGCGCTCGGCCCGCATTTAAAGCGTTCAAATGGGACGGAACCTAATCGGTTGTGATTTCCCGCACATGAGCGGTATAGGTGGGAACCCCGTGCACATGAACAGCGGTGATGGAAGCGCGCACGGGAAACACGTCACCGTTCTTGCGCTTGCCGAAAACCCGGCCGCGCTCGGTCATGAGGCGAGACGGTTCTTTGGAGGCGCCAAAGCCCTCCACATGGATGTGATGATCGGCTCTTTGTCCGTCGGGCAGGAGGACGTCGATGGGCTGGCCGAGCACCTCTTCAGCCTGGTAGCCGAACATTTTTTCGGCCTTCAGGTTAAAGAAAGTGATCTTCTGATCCGCATCAATGGAAATGATGCCGTCTTCGGCGATCTGCAAGATACGGGTGGCTTTCAGGTGTTCGTCGCGGAAGCGGGCCTGTTCGGCGCGCTGGCCCGATACGTCACGGAATGTGATGATGTAAACTTCATTTGCGCCTTCTTTTGCGGCGGCCACGCGCACGCTAAAGGGAAGCTCTCGCCCGTCTTTGGTCAAGCCAATAAGGTCGAGGTGGCGGGACTGCATGTCGTCATCTTCATGAGCCCAGCGCTGCAACCATTTTACAGGATCGGCGCGGCGATCCTCCCGGCGAGGGACGAGCATGGTGATGGGTTGGCCTTTAAGCTCAACTGGCGCGTAGCCGGTGAGGCGCTCCGTGCCCGGATTAGTGTAGATGATAGTGCCGTCGGGTTTTGAAACGATCAAAGCTTCGGGAATACCCATGACGATTGACTCGTAAAAGTCTATTGAATCCGCGCTCATCTTATTTTGCATCCTTCGCCAGCCTGTTTGACCTTGCCAACGTGAGAGTGAATAGGAGAGGGGCGGGTGTCAATGCGACATCCCGCCCCTTGTTTGGCTCGATGGGCTAGCGATCACCCCAGCTGATCGGCAGGCCCGTCAAGCGAGGTCTATTCGGCCGCTGCGATGTTTTCGAGAACAGCCTGGTCGGACTTACCGTCTTCCATTTTATTAAGCACGGTTGCGTCTTCCCAGATCGGAATGCCAGCTTCTTCATATTTCGGACGCACAGCATCGGTGATCAGACCGACACGTGCCAGGGCCGGCATCATGAGATCTTTGACCGAGTGGATTTGGCCGGGAGGCGTGATATCAAACTGACCTTCTTCCTGTGCTTCCTTGATGGAGCCAAAGAAGTCCGTTGGGTCGATATCGCAATTGTCCAGCACCATCAAGAAGCCAGGGTCGGTGTCCGAAGCGCCTGTGCCGCCTGCCGTAGCGGTGAGCAGGTGCTTAACCGCCTCGAAGGCAAACTCCGCACATTCCTCAATGTCATCTTGGTGCATGGTCTTGAAGACCGGTCCCAGGAAGGCATGGCCGAAGGAGACGTGACGGCTTTCGTCGCGCATCACATTAAACGTAATGCCTTTCAGGAGTGGACAGGATGTGGTGCGATACATGTTGTTGAAGGCGCCAAGGGCCAGGCCTTCGACGATCATGTTCATGCCGATCATGACCTTTTGGTATTTGTCAGACTGGAGGGTGAGATCGATCAGTGCCTTCAGCCAGGGTGACATGGGGTAGGTCATGGCGATCTTTTTGCAGTACTTTGCATAGACCTCTACGTGACGGGCTTCATCCATGGTCTGGGTCGCCGCATATAGTTTGGCGCCACTGTCGGGAACCGAATGGGTGACCGTTGCGGCGGTCATCAATGCGCCTTGTTCGCCATGCAGGAACTGTGAGAGTAACTGCGCGGTGGAATGTGCAATGAATTTTTCCTGCTGACTCTTATTCAGCTTCTTGAAAAAGGACATATTTGCGTAGATTGAGTCCTGTCCGCCGATGAGGGGTTTGGACGGATCGACTTCGTAGTCCCAATCCAGAATTTCCATCGCGTCCCACTGGTTTTGTTTGGCGCGGTTGTAAAGGTCCTCAACTTTCTGTTCGGAAAACTCATAGTCAAATCGCCAGGCGATGTCCGTGGCCGTTTTGTAGATGTCTTCCATCATCTGCGTGGTGTCTATGAGGTCCGGGGTGTCCGTAACGGTGCTCATGGGTCCAATTTCCTCCTCTTCGCGTGAACCTAAAAAGTGACGCTTGCGTCACCTTTTGATGAATTTAAGTCCCTGAAGCGGGGAGGAGGATATGCGGCAAGCTGTCACAGGCATTTCAGCCCAGTTTTCTGCCCGTTTTGAATGATTTTGCGAGGCAGTCTCAATATTGACGGGCGGGCATGCGAATGATGAGTCCATCGAGGGCATCGGTGACTCGAATTTGACAGGCCAGGCGGCTCCATTCACTCACATCAAAGGCAAAATCGAGCATGTCCGCTTCGAGTTCATCGCGAGGGCCGCATTGCTCATACCAGCTTTCGTCGACGTAAACGTGGCAGGTGGCACAGGCGCATGCCCCGCCGCAATCGCCCTCAATGCCGGGGATGGCGTATTTCAAGGCGCCTTCCATGATGGTCATGCCGTTTGTCAGCTCCACATGGTGCTCCTTGCCGGTGCCATGCTCGATGTAAGTCACTTTCGCCATTGGGTCCTCTTTTTGGGGCTCACGCCTTGGTCGATGGCCCTATCAGTTTTAAAAATGACACTGTCGTCAAGTTTTTGAAGCAGGGTGCGACAGGATTTCGCGGGCTGAACGGCTTTTTCAAGGCTGCTTGTGGCGATTTCCGGCCTTTGTATAATGAAAATTGAAGGCGATTCACCGTCTTCAGTGGTTTTAGTAAACACAGGCGAGGGAGCCAAATGCTCAACCGGGATGCCAAATTCAGTATTGGACAGGTGGTGCGTCACCGGATCTATCCGTTTCGCGGTGTGATCTTTGATGTGGATCCGACCTTTAACAATACGGAAGAGTGGTGGCTCTCCATTCCGCCCGAGGTGCGTCCGCGCAAGGACCAGCCCTTCTATCATCTCCTGGCTGAAAGCGAAGACTCAGCCTATATCGCCTATGTTTCAGAACAAAACCTTCTGGTCGATGAGAGCGGTGAGCCGGTGCGCCATCCTCAGGTTCGTGAACTGTTCGATGAGCTTGAGGATGGGTTTTATCGCGTGCGCCCCCACAGTGCACATTAGGCTGGCCGCGCCAACTCCGTAGAAATTTAAAAAGTCATTTAAGGAAATACCCCCCATGTCCGCCATCCCGGGTCCAACAAGTCACATTTATTTTTCGCAGCAACTGCGGCTTCACTATGTGGATTGGGGCAATGAGGGCAAACCGCCGTTGCTTTTGATCCATGGCGGGCGCGATCATTGCCGCAACTGGGACTGGGTGGCAGAGGCTCTGCGCGAGGACTATCATATCATTGCGCCGGATCTGCGGGGCCATGGGGATTCGGACTGGATCCGGGGTGGGACCTATCAGACCACGGACTATGTTTACGATATCGCTCAGCTCATCCATCAGCTGGAGCTCGGCCCTTTATCGGTGATTGCTCATTCCATGGGGGGCAGCATTGCGCTGCGCTATGCGGGGCTCTTTCCGGAAACCGTCAAAGAGATGGTGGTGATGGAAGGGCTCGGCATGCCGCCCAAGATCATCAAAGAGCGGATGTCTGTACCGGTGCAGAAGCGGATGCGTGGTTGGGTCAAACAGATGCGGGAGATGTCGGCTCGTTCGGTGCGCAAATATCCGACCCTTGATGAGGCGGTGGACCGTATGCAGGAAGCCAATCCGCACCTTTCAAAAGAACAGGCGCGCCATCTCACCATACATGGGGTCAATCGCAATGAAGATGGCTCGTATTCGTGGAAGTTTGACAATTATGTGCGGGTTTTTCCGTCCTCGGGTATGAGCCAGGCGGAGACGGAAGAGATCTGGTCCAACATCACCTGCCCGCTTTTGATGTTGCGCGGGGCGGAAAGCTGGGCCTCAGATCCGATCGCTGACGGGCGGGCCAGCCATTTTAAAAATGCCCGCTTTGAAGTGATCGAAAACGCGGGTCACTGGATGCACCACGACCGGCTGGAGGAATTTTTGCGGCTGACGCGGGGATTTTTGGGCTAGACCCTTTTCAAGGGGCCTGACCCCTTGAAAATTTAAAAATCTTAGACAGCGATGGAATGGCGGCCCTTACCGGTCGACAGATAGACGTCAAAGACCGCTGCCACGGGGCGCATAAAGATGCGTCCAATCTCAGTCAGCTTTATCGTGGTCCCTTCGCGCGCCAAGAGGCCGCCGCGCTCAAACTCTTCGAGCGCGACCCATTCCGATGCGAACTGGCTGAGTGCTTGTTCGGGATGGTCCGCGTGGGCCGCAAGGTCGACTTCCATGTGGCACATGAGGTCGGAGATGATGGCGCGGCGGGTGCGATCATCACTGTCCAGGGCGATGCCTTTGACGATGGCGAATGCACCGGCTTCGATGGCGGTTCGGTAGTCGTGAATGGGGGCGGCGTTTTGAATATAGCCCTGGGGCAGGGAACCGATCGCCGAAGCGCCGAAGCCGATCAAGGCCTCGGCCAGGTCCGTGGTGTAGCCTTGGAAGTTTCGCGAAAGCCTGTGGCTCGCCGCGGCGATGGCCAGCGGATCATCGGGCCGGGCGAAGTGATCGAGACCGATGCGCACAAAGCCTGCCTTCTCCAATTCTTCCGCGGCAATGAGCGACTGTCGCAACCGCGCCACGGGGCCGGGCAGGGTTTCGTCCTTGATCATTTTCATGTGGCTTTTCATCCAGGGCACATGGGCATAGCCAAATAGGGCAATCCGCGACGGCTCAAGGGTCAGCGCCTCTGCCACCGTGCGACGGATGTGATCATCGGTCTGGAAGGGCAGGCCGTACATGAGGTCGAGATTGATGCGGGTGATGCCGTGTTTGTGGAGATGCTCCACGAGGGCGCTGTTTTCTGCCATGGGTTGAACCCGGTTAATGGCTTTTTGCACCTTCTCATTAACGTCCTGGAGCCCCAAGCTCGCCCGGTTAAATCCGGCGCGGGCAATGGCGGCAACCAGCTCCTCAGAGACCCCGCGCGGGTCTATCTCCAGCGCAAACTCCGCATCTGCCGTGAGGTCGAAATTGTCGGTGAATTTAGCGGCGAGGCGCTCAATGTCCGAAGGGGTTAAAATGGTCGGTGAACCGCCGCCCCAATGAATATGGGCGACCGGCCGGGTTTGCCCGAGGGCGGTGACCGTCAGATCGACTTCTTTTAGCAGGACGTTGAGATAGCTCGCGATGGGTTCATATTTGGCGGTGATTTTGGTGTGACAGCCGCAGAACCAGCAGAGCGTGTCGCAATAGGGCACATGGGCATAAAGTGACAGGGGTTGGTCATCAGGGATGTCGCCGAGCCAATGCGTATAGTCGCCAGGGCCGACGGCCTCGCTGAAATGAGGCGCGGTCGGATAGGAGGTGTAGCGGGGCACCGGGCGCTCAAAACGCTTTAAAAGGGTTTCCAGGTCACTTGATTGTGACAAAAGGCTGGGCACGGCGGTTCCTTTTGCTAAATTGCGCGTAGGACCCAAGACATAATGGCTCGCGGCGGGTGTCAATAGGCGACCCGGTGACGCAGGGCGAAAAAGACAGGTCCAGGGAGGAAAAATGGAAGTCAATGTGGCGCGAGAGCCATCGGAAGAGTTCAAAGTGATTGAGAGCCTCATTAGAGAGGCCATGAAGCTGGGGCCGGATTTTGGCACTCGGAAGGGGGTTGAGCTTGCCCGTGCGGTGTTTAATCAACCTGTCGAGGTACCCGAAGGACCTGTCAAGGTGATCCCTTGCGAGGTCGCTGGCCGGCCGGCGGAATGGATTGCGCGAGAAGACGCAGATCCTGCAAAACGCATTCTCAATATTCATGGCGGCGGCTTTACTGCTTGCGGACTGAATTCACATCGGGCCCATGCCATGCGACTGGCCGATATTAGTGGTGCCCATGTGCTGACCGTGGACTATCGGCTGGCGCCGGAACATCCCTTTCCGGCGGGCTTGGAAGACTGTGAGGCCGCCTATGACTGGCTGCGCGAAAATACCCTTGAGGGTGCAAATCGGGCAGATAGGGTCTTTGTCATGGGGGATTCCGCTGGCGGCAATCTCACTGCAGCCTTGGCCCTGAAGCTCAAGGACCAAGGCAAGACCTTGCCGGATGGCCTCATCCTTATGTCGCCGGTGATGGACCTGAGTTATTCATCCAAGTCTTGGGAAGAGAACGAAAAGAGTGACATCCTCATCGGCCCCATGGCCCGCGGCTTTGGCCAGCATGATCTGCCGGATGAGGAGAAATTCCAGCAATCGCTTTATTTGCAAGGCCAGGATGGTCACCAGCCCTATGCTTCGCCGCTTAACGGCGATCTGGTTGGCTTTCCACCCTTTATCTGTGTGGCCAGTGATGTGGAAGTGCTGCGAGACGATTCCATCCACTTTGTTGAAAAGGCGCGGGCGGCCGGTGTTGATGTCGAGTTTCAGCTTTGGCCTTACGTCTATCATGTCTGGCCGGTGGCGGGTGAGGCGAGCCCTGAGGCCCGCCAGGCCATCGACGCCTTTAAGGTCTTTATTGACCGAATTTGTGCCGCTTAAGGGAAGCTACATCGGATGAAAAAATCTCCTTCTCCTGAGCTGCAGGCCTGGGTGGCGCGCGTGCGCGACGTTTTTCAAAATGGAGGGTCAGCGGCAAGCCTGGAGCCTGGTGCGCGAGTTAAGCGGCTGCGCGAAATTCTCGATACGCCGGCGTCTGAACCTGTCGAGGGTGTGAATGTGCGTCCGCTGGAAGTGGCGGGCCGACCGGCGGAATGGCTGGTGCCGGAAGGCGCGAGCGACAAAGCGCGGCTTCTTTTTATTCATGGCGGCTTTTTTCTGGCCGGTGGTTTTGGGCTTTACCGGCAACCGGC
>SBHG01000174.1 GCA_006226305.1 Alphaproteobacteria bacterium
CCTGAAGCCCGGAATGCCGCCAACAAGGCCCTGGCCGAGGGCGTCGCCAAGGCCCTGGATGAACTCGACAATAACGACGACATTCGTGTCGCCATCCTGACCGGCGCCAACAAGACCTTTTGTTCCGGCATGGACCTGAAGGGTTTTGTACGCGGCGAGAGCCCCTTCGTTCCGGAGCGTGGCTTTGCCGGCATCACCGAGGCGCCGCCCCGCAAGCCCATCATCGCGGCGGTCGAAGGCTATGCGCTGGCCGGTGGTTTTGAAGTTGCTATTTCTTGCGATCTGATTGTGGCCGCAGAGGATGCCAAGTTCGGCATTCCCGAGGTGAAACGGGGCCTGGCCGCCGCCGCTGGCGGTCTTGTCAAACTGCCACGCCAAATCAACCCGCGTCTTGCCATGGAACTGGCACTCACCGGAGAATTCATCTCCTCAGGGCGCGCCTATGAGATGGGTTTGATTAACCGAGTTGTCCCGTCTGGCACGGCACTTGACGCCGCTCTGGAACTTGCCAAAACCATTGCCGCCAATGGCCCCTTGGCGGTGGCCGCCTCAAAACAGGTCATGGTCGAATCTCTGACCTGGGACACCGAAGATCTCTGGCGTAAACAGGGCGACATCACCCGCCCCGTCTTTGCCAGTGAGGACGCGCAAGAAGGCGCCATCGCCTTTGCCGAAAAACGTGCCCCACAGTGGAAGGGCAAATAACTACCGCAAAAAGGGCTCCTGCGCTTTCTATACCGCAGGAGCCTTTTCTTTTCGAAACTGGGCTGCGGTAAAGACTAAAAGCAGCCCGAGGGCCGCGCAGGCATAAACTGCGCCATAAAGGGCGATCTCACGCACCTCCCATCCCCGATCAATCAAATATCCAAAACTGGCTGGCGCCAATCCGGTTGACAGTACAAAGAAGGCAACGATCATTGATCGAATAGCCCCAAGGTGCCGCACGCCATAGAGGCCCGGCCAAAGACTACCGGCCGCGGGCATCGCAAGCCCAAGCGAAAACCCGACACAGCTATAAAACAGCATGCCGCCCCAAAACCCATTCGCGCCTGTCAGAAAAAAAACGGATCCCACATAGCCCAAATAACAAATGGGATAGGTGAGCAAATATCCGAAACGGTCGACAATGGGTCCAATCAAAAGTGTTCCCATCATATTAGCCACCGCAAACCCCGTAAAACACAGCGCGATCGCCTGCATCGAAATACCAAGCTCTCCCGCCAAGGAGGCTTGATTGAGAAACACACCCGTCAAAAAATAAGACGAGGAGATATGGGCCGGAATGATGCACCAAAAGCGCCAGTCTCTGAGGACCTCAGCGCGAGTAAAATCATGCCCCCTACTTGCCGGCACCGGGGCTTCCTGCCCCTCCGGCGCAGGGTCGGGCTCCCTTTCAAGGCGCAAATCTCGCTGAGTGCTTTTAAGGAACCATAACGCAAGTGGCAGTCCTGCACCAAGAACGATCACACCCACAAGCAGCCACGACAAGCGCCACCCCACAAACGCAAGCAAACTGACCGCCAAGATCGGGACAATCGCTTCGCTCACCGCAAAGCCGAGCGCTGCCAGCGAAATAGCTTTAGCCCTGTTGCTAACAAAGTAGCGCGCCATGGTGGTCGAGGAAACGTGCCCCATAAGCCCCTGCCCCAGATGGCGTACACCAAAAAGGCCAAGCACCATTACGCTCAAATGGAAAGAGCCTGCCAACAAGAGCGCACTCAACGCAAATACTGACACATAAACAACGGTGACCCTTTGCAAGGGCCATTGATCAATCAGCTTCCCGCTCCACAGGAAGACCGCCGCACTGGCAAGCGAAACCCCCGAGTAAAAATGCCCAAACTCCCCAAGCGACAAATCATAAGCGCCCGCCAATGAATCGCGGAAAATGCCGATAAAAAACGTCTGCCCGGGACCCATCATAAAGGCGGCAAGAAACCCAAAGCTGATAAGCGGCCAATCACGCCTTATAAATTGCCAATAGCTCATGACGATATCTATGAAATTGCACGGATGCCACGTGTCAACACCACCATCTATCCTAATCGACTAAATTCGGCTAACATTTTGTTTCTGAAGAGAATCAAAATTGGGAGCCAACTTGGGATGCTAAAGGAATTTCAGAAATTCGCCCTCAAGGGCAATGTTGTCGACATGGCAGTCGGCATCATTATCGGCGGCGCATTCGGGACCATCGTTAAGTCGATGGTGGCCGATATCATTATGCCGCCCATCGGCTTATTGATTGGTAATATCGATTTTTCTAAACTTGTGATCACCTTGCGAGCCGCCACCGACACCGCCGATGCGGTGACCATCAACTACGGCATTTTCATCAACAATGTCATTGCCTTTGTGATTGTGGCCTGGGCGCTTTTCATTGTGATTAAAGGCATGAACAACCTTCGCAAAAAGGAGGACGAGGCGCCTTCTGAACCGCCAGCCCCTCCAAAACAGGAAGTCCTGCTGGAAGAGATCCGCGATCTTCTAAAATCCAGGGGTTGATACTTTGGCTCAACAATTGCCCCGTTCAGAAAATCTGGACGGGGCTTTTTTATGCGATCCTTTGAGCCTTCGCTGAGAAATCTCCAACTTGCCCCGCTTCTATGTCCTCAAGACAGCGCTTGAGCTCCGCAAAATCTATGGGCTTGGACAAATGGCGGCTCATCCCGGCCGCCAGAGAGGCAGTAATATCTGAATCCAGAGCATTAGCACTCAGCGCAACAAGCACGGGCCGTTGGTCGGCGGGCACTTGTGCATGAATAGCCCGTGCACAAGAAAGGCCATCCATAACTGGCATCTTAATATCGAGAAACGCCACATCATATTGACTTTCCATACAGGCTTTGACTGCCAACTCACCATTTTCGACCAGATCAATCTCGCGGCCAAGCTTTGAAAACAATAGCTTGATCAGTTCCTGATTGAGATTGTTGTCTTCAGCAACAAGGATCCTGACCGTCGACTGCGTTTGTACCTGTGGCCTTTCCGATGAGCTGTCAGCGCCCTCATCCTGAGGTTCGGGCATTGATGCCTCGGTCAGTGACAATCTGAGCGTAAAGGTGCTGCCCTTCCCGCGCGCGCTTTCCACCTCAAGGCTCCCCTCCATGAGAGAGGCAAGTTCATGGCAAATTGCCAGCCCCAGACCCGTCCCGCCGAAGCGGGTTGAAATCGCAGCATTTTCCTGACTAAAGGGGGTAAACAAATCGGCCAGATAATCCTTCGCCATTCCTATGCCGCTGTCCTCAACCGCCAGATCCAAATGATAAGAACCCTTGGCGACAGATCGAATTTTGACGTCGCAGCTCACGGACCCAGCTTCGGTAAATTTCAAAGCATTCGACAAAAGATTGAAAAGGATTTGCCGAATACGCACATCGTCGCCAACGAGCCATAAGGGTTCATCAAGGTTCGACGTCACAGAAAACGCCAGACCCTTGTCATCCATTGGCAGGCGCCACATTTCCTCGACCGACTGCAGCAGCTTGCCTAAATCAAAGGGTTGCGGATCCAGCAACAATTTGCCGGATTCTATCTTCGACATATCCAGAATGTCATTGAGAATAGTGGTCAGAATATCCGTCGACGACTGAACCACTTCCGCGAGGCGGCGCTTTTCGCCATTAAGCGATTGATCTCCTGCCAGTAAATTGGAGGCCACGCGGATGCCATTCATCGGTGTACGGATTTCATGGCTGATTGCAGCCAGAAAATCACTTTTCGCCTTCATTGCCTGTTCGGCCCGCCGCAACGCCGCCATCGAGTCGTTCATGCTTTTCGAAAGCTTGATATTTGCCTCACGCAATTCCTGTTCCGATTGGATGATCTTCATCCTGCCATTCGCATTTGACTTGAATACGCGCATGCGGATGAAAAACGCCGTCAATGAAAGCAAGGTCGCTTGTAGAAGGTGGAAAACCATATGGTTCCAGGCATCCGGCAAGATCGCCTGAAAACGTAACCCCAGAACAAGCCCAACAAAAACCAGATTGGTCGTGATCAAAAAGGATTTTGAATGTGAAAAGATACCAAACCCGATGGCGGCAAGCGCCAAATTGGTCACAAGATCCGGTCGCCCGTCCAAAACCAGATGCATGCAGATGATCGCGCCGAGAAGACAAAAGATTGCCGTTTCCAGAGCTCTGTAAGCCTGAACGGACAATTGCCTGTGCCGGAGATACATCCATGCCGAAAAGTAAATCAGCGCCGCCCCTTCCGTGATCGCCACCATGAGAAGGCGGTAGTCAGCCGGAAGCGCATAAAAGTGAGCAACCCCCAAAACGCCATTGAGTAAAGCCAACACCAAGGTGACGACTTCCAAATTACGCATCAGCGATTTGGTCTTAATATCCTCAACCAGGTCTTGAAGGGTGTCATTGGTCATCGACATGGAAAATAAGCCCCTCTCAGCCTCCCGGCCCGCATGGGATGAGAGGTCTCGCCTATCCTTATTGCCCTCACAGTGGTTAAGGTTTTTTAAAGATTGGCTCACCTTCGCCGGAAAGGCCGCGTTTTAGACCCCAAGACGCACAAAAATCGCCTGGGTTATAAACCCAGAGCTGAGGCGAGATGATAAGTCAACCCGGCCATAATATAGGCCAGGCTAAACAGGTAGCCGAACATAAAGGCCGTCCACCGCCAGGAGTTGGTTTCCCGGCGGGCCGTGGCAAGGGTTGCAAAACATTGAGGGGCGAACACATACCAGGCCAAAAAGGCAAGTGCTGTTGGCATGGACCAGGCCGACTGCAAAACATCGGCAAGCCCCGCCGTATTTTCCTCGCCGCCTTGCACAGCGTACACCGTCCCAAGGGCGCCGACCGCCACTTCCCGCGCCGCCATGCCAGGCACCAGGGCAATGGAGATCTCAAGATTAAACCCAATGGGAGCGAGCACCTTCTCCAACCAGCTACCGATCATGCCCGCGTAGCTCTCCTTAAGGCTCGTCGCTGAAGTTGGATAGCGCGCCAAAAACCACAGCACCACTGATGTGCTCAATATGATTGTTCCGGCGCGTTTGAGAAAAGCCCAGATCCGCATCCACAGATTGAGAAAGAAATCCCGGGGCGTTGGCAATTTATAGGTCGGCAGTTCAAGAATTAGCGTCTGCGATGACCCGCGGGTCGCCGTGCGCTTGAGCACAAAGGCAATAATGATCGCGCTGAAAATTCCCGCGATATAAAGCCCAAAAAGTACGAGACCTTGCTGATTGAAGAGTCCAATGGTTTCCGGCGGAATAAATGCGCCAATGATAAGAGTGTAAACCGGCAACCGTGCAGAGCATGTCATCAACGGCGCGACCAAGATGGTCGTCAGCCGGTCGCGCTCACTATCAATCGACCTGGCCGCCATGATGCCCGGTATGGCGCAGGCAAAACTCGAAAGCAGCGGAATAAACGCCCGGCCATTAAGCCCCACACGAAGCATCAATTCATCCATCATGACCGCGGCCCGGGCCATATATCCCGACGCTTCTAACGATAGGATGAAAATGAAAAGGATAATGATCTGCGGCAAAAATACGAGAACCGAACCCACGCCCGCGATCACGCCATCCACAAGCAGGTCGTGCAACCAGGGCAGCGTCACCGAGGCGCCGACAAAGGCGCCAATGTGCGCCGCACCGGCCTCTATCGCTTCCATAAAGGGTTCCGCCCAGCTGTAAACCGCTTGAAACATCAAGAACAAAATAGTCAACAGCACCAGCGGCCCAGCCAGCGGATGCATCACGACCTGGTCAATGCCGCGAGTGATCCGGTTCATTGGCGGTTCAAAGAGGATGGCCTCTGCCGCCATCTTCCGGGCGGCTTGCTGGGTTTGCCTCAAGGTTTGGGTGTCCTGAGCAACGGGCTCAATCTCCGCCCATTTCTCAATTTCCGCATCCAGTCGGCGCAGAAAGGCCTCACGGCCTGCCTTTCTTGTCGAAACCGTCGGGATGACCGGCACGCCAAGTGACGCCTCCAGTTTGGCCACATCAATCTGCATGCCATCGCGTTCGGCCAAATCGAACATGTTGAGCACGACCACCATCGGATAGCCCAACGACTGAAACTGCAAAACCGTATGAAGGTGCGTGCGCAAAAGCGCGGCATCAATAAGAACAATCAAACCCTGCGGCTTTTCTTTTCCCGCCATGCGGCCCTGCAAAACCTCCAGCGCTACTCGTTCATCAGCCGATTGCGCATTGAGGCCGTAGATGCCAGGAAGGTCCATGAGGTCGATCGGGCGCCCAGCGGGCGTTGTAAAATGGCCCGAACGCGTTTCCACGGTTACCCCGGGATAATTCGCCGCCTTGGCGCGACCGCCCGTAAGACCATTAAAGAGCGTCGACTTACCGCAATTTGGTGCGCCGACAAGGGCCAGTCTAAGGGCGTTCAAGTCCAACTCTCCACTTCGATAGCAATCGCTTCATCCAGGCGCAGCGCGATCATGGTCCGATTAAGCCGAAAACAGAGCGGCCGGCGGGCCAGCGGCCCGGTGTATAACAGCTCAACCTCATCCTCTTCCGCAAAACCGATCTCGCGCAAACGCGCCACCAATGCGGGGTTGGTTTCGGAAAATCCGACGACGCGAAACCGCTCGCCTGTTTTGACTTGATCCAAGGTAATCATCCCCGGACCTTGTTGCGAGCGATTCTCAAAGTCAACTGAAAAAACTGCGACATTTTGGCCGGGAGGCCTTAAAAAGCGCTATTTCTGGGCCGCCTGGGGCCTCTCACGGGGACATCGCATCCAGAATGGTAACCCGCACGTCATCCGCCCAGCAAATATCGCTATTGGAATCCCCCTCCGACCTCAAGCGGATTGCAAGTGTGCTCATGGCCCCAGGCAGCATCAGATCCGCCTCGCCATATTGCCAGCTGTCCCCCTCATCTTCACCATCATTGAGGCGCAAGACATCGGTCCAGACAGCCCCCCCATCCGCAGAGGCTTCCGCCACACAGTGGTCACCCTTTTCAAGGCTGGTCGCACCCAGCGCCACTTCAATTTTGACCGCGAACTCACCATCAATACGCACTGCCGCAATCGCATAGCCGCGCTTGGTCAGACGCAGCGCCTCACTGCCGCCAAAGGTGTCGACCTGCACTGTGCCGTCGCCGCCGACATGCCAGCGATTTGCCGTCATGTCCTCAAAATCATCTGCGAAGAGTTCAGTGCCCAGTGCCGGCGAAAAATCCGCAATGAACACCACAAGCCCCCCGGCAAGAGCCACAAAAATCCGGGAAAACAGGTTTCTACTCCCCATGTGTCAGATCCTCGCTGTGACCCCCCCACAAAAGCTGACCACCCCCACTTTAACAAGGAAACAGTTTTGAGAACAGGTCATACCCGCCCGCTCTCACAGGAATGTGAGCGCCCCTGTGCGGCCCCGCAGGGCGCGTGCCGTGCGCCCTCCAAGGGGCAGTGACTTTTCTTCAGAACATGATTATGACTGACCCCATGGGAACAGGAGAGCAAACCATTGGCCGCATCGCAGGAGATTGAGATCCGCCTCAACGCGGTGATTGTGGCCGTCACGAAGGAAGAACCGCGTCTGCTGGTGGTTGATGACACCACAACGGGCAAACACGCCCTGCCCTTCGGCCCCTTCAATCCGGTCAAGGATCGCACCCTTGAGCAAGGCCTGCGGGGCTGGGTGAAAAATCAGACCAGTCTGCAACTGGGTCACGTCGAACAGCTTTATACCTTCGGCGACCGCGGCCGCGATACCTATCACCAGTCGGGCCGTGAGCGTGTGGTCTCTGTGGGCTATCTGGCTCTGACCAACGAAGCCAATCCTGGCGCCACCACCAATGCCCATTGGACAAACTGGTATGATTATCTGCCCTGGGAAGACTGGCGCGACGGAGAACCCAAAATCTTGCAAAGCGAAATTCGGCCCCGCCTGTCCGATTGGTTTCATGGGTTGCCCAAATCCGCCGCCACAAATTCCCTACGCCAGCGCATTCATCTGACTTTTGGATTAAAGGCCCGTCCGTGGAATGAAGAGTTGGTGCTGGAACGCTATGAACTGCTTTACGAGGCAGGTCTTGTCGCCGAAGCGGTTCGCTCAGCGCAAGACGATGGAAAAGAGTCCCGGCTCGGCCTCGATATGCATTCCGATCATCGGCGCATTATTGCGACAGCCCTGGGCCGACTGCGCGGCAAAATCAAATACCGCCCCCTGGTTTTCGAATTGATGCCCGAACGCTTCACCCTATTTCAGCTCCAGCGCGCTGTTGAGGCCTTGTCCGGGGTCCGCCTCCACAAGCAAAACTTCCGCCGCCTGATAGCGGACGGCGGCCTGGTCGAAGAAACCGGCTCGGTTGATGTCCACACCGGGGGACGGCCCGCCAAACAGTTCTCTTTCCGGGAAGATGTTTTGCTGGAGCGCTTGTCCCCGGGGGTCAAAATCCCCGGAAAACGCAGGACCCGCTAGGGCTTTCCTCGACCGGATCATCTCGCAAATTGGCATTTGTCACGCTTTCGACAGAACAGTGAAAAATGTTACTTGACTCTCCTTATGCTCACATTAAGTATAACTAAGCCAGTGGGTGTGTTTTTTTATCCCTATTATACTCATTTTGAGTATTACTGGCCAAAACAAGGCATCAAGGAATGGGGTCATGCAAACAGACATTCTGAAAGAAAAACCATCAACCGCCCTGGCAGAGCTGCCCTCCATGGAGGCCCTCTATCAGCGCGTGGCCCATGTCATTCCTGAAATCGAGTGGCATTTGTTTACCCCAGACATCAAAGAAATCCTGCGGCTGAAAAAAGAGCGCAATGCGATCATCCTGGCCCACAATTATATGACCCCGGAGATCTTCCACTGCGTCGCCGATTTCGTTGGCGACTCGTTGGCCCTCGCCCGCCAGGCCGAGGCCACTGATGCGGACATCATCGTCATGTGCGGCGTTCACTTCATGGCGGAAACCGCAAAACTGCTTAATCCGGAAAAGACGGTTCTCATTCCTGACTTCAAGGCCGGATGCTCGCTCGCCGAGTCTGTTACCGGCGAAGATGTTCGACGCCTCAAAGCTGAAAATCCTGGTGTTCCGGTGGTCACCTACATTAACACGACTGCCGATGTGAAAGCCGAAACCGATATCTGCTGCACCTCCGGCAATGCCGTTGAAGTCGTCGAAAGCCTTGGCGTCGATAAGGTCATCATGATCCCGGATGAATATCTGGCGCAGAACATTGCCAAAAAAACCAATGTGGAAATGATCACCTGGCCAGGACGCTGCGAAGTACACGAACAGTTCACCCGCGAGGACATCCAAAACATAAGAGACCACAACGAAGGCGTTGTTGTTCTCGCGCATCCCGAATGCCCACCGGAAGTTCTCGACGAAGCCGATTTCTCCGGGTCAACTTCGGCGATGCTCAATTTCGTGGAAGATCAACACCCCGACACCGTTGCCCTGATTACCGAGTGTTCCATGAGCGACAATATCGCGGCCCGCCATCCGGAGATCACATTTGTGCGCCCCTGCAACCTTTGTCCGCATATGAAGCGCATATCTTTGAAGAAGATCCGGGCGGCGCTAGAGGATAATCAATTCGAGGTCACGATCGACCCGGCCATCGCTGAAAAAGCACGCCGCCCCGTCGACCGCATGCTTGCCCTTAAGAAATAAAGGCGAGACTGATGAAACCTTTTCACACAGATGTTGTCATTCTCGGCGCAGGCATCTCGGGTCTGATGACAGCCCTGGCGTTAAAACCGCTACGCGTGGCCGTTTTAACTCCCACCCCCCTTGGACAAGGCTGCGCCACCAGTTGGGCGCAGGGCGGCATTGCCGCGGCGCTGAGTAAAGACGACAGCGCCCTCGCCCATGCGGTAGATACAATCGCCGTCGCCGGAGGCATTTCAGACCGTGCCGCCATTGATATGGTGACAAGCAGGGCTGAGACCGCCATTAAAGAGCTTGTCAGGCTCGGCGTCGTTTTTGACCAGGATAACACCGGTGAGTTTGCCTTGACGCGGGAGGCCGCCCATCAGGTCAACCGAATTCTTCATTGCGGCGGCGACCGCACGGGTGCCGAAATCATGCGTGCCCTGATTACCGCCGTGACGGCAGCACCGCATGCCAGCATTTTGGAAGGATATTCCGCGACAGGTCTGGCCGCCACGCAAGGATCCGTTAAAGGCGTCCTCGCCGTTGCCCCGGACGGAACGGCCCATGTCATCCACGCCAAAGCCACCGTATTGGCCACCGGCGGTATCGGCCATCTCTACGCCAAAACCACGAACCCAGTATTTGCGAACGGCGATGGAATGGCCATGGCGGCCCGGGCTGGCGCCGTCATTGCCGACCCGGAATTCGTTCAGTTTCACCCAACGGCCCTTGATGTCGATCAGGACCCCCTGCCACTGGTCTCTGAAGCGGTGCGCGGAGAAGGCGCCTTACTTGTCGATGAAACCGGCACGCGCTTTATGAATGCCATCCACCCTCTTGGCGAACTCGCCCCGCGAGATGTGGTGGCCCGCGCCATTTGGCGCCAGCAAAAGGCCGGTCACAAAGTCTATCTGGACGCTCGCAAGGCGCTGAGAAAATCCTTTGAAGATCGCTTTCCCCAAGTGCATGCGAGCTGCCGTCAATTTGGCATCGACCCCGCCACCGACCTCATTCCAATAACACCGGCCGCCCACTATCACATGGGCGGCGTGATGATTGATCTCTTTGGCCGGACATCCTTAAAGGGCCTTTGGGCCTGCGGTGAGGTAGCGTCCAGCGGCATGCATGGCGCCAATCGTCTTGCCAGCAATTCACTTTTGGAGGGCGCGGTCTTTTCACGCCAGATCGCCGCGAGCATTCACCGCGCCGCGGTAAATTGGCCAAAGGAACCCGCCTCCCCCTTCCCCCATCAATCAGAACTTGACGCCGCTGCGGACCCACAGACTTCTCAAGCAATACGTGAGCTCATGTATGCCAATGTCGCCCTTGAGCGCTGCGCCGAAGGCCTTGCAGACTGTCTCATGACTTTAACCGAGATGGAGCGGGCCACCCCCCTTGCCGCACAAGGGACGCGCAACATGTTAACTGCCGCGCAGATTATCGCAGCCGCCGCATATCTCCGCGAAGAAAGCCGCGGCGGACATTTCCGCAGCGACTTCCCAGCTTCATTGCCACAAGGCCAACGCACACTCATCACCCTGCGCGACGTGGAAGAGCTCACCCGTTCCCTCGAGACCAAAGCAGCCTGATCCCCATGACCCAAAACATCTCAGCCCTGCCCCTTGTTCTGATCACGCCGATCATTGAGCGCGCATTGCAAGAAGACCTCGGCATCGGCGGCGACCTCACGACCCTCGCAACCATTCACGAAGACGCCGTGTCCGCCGCCGTCCTGGTCGCGCGTCAGGAAGGCGTGATCGCGGGCCTTGACCTGGCGGAGGAAACCTTTCGCGCCGTCGATCCGCGCCTTACCTTCAAACGTTTGGTAAAGGACGGAGATGATGTTGCAAACGGCACCAAGGTGGCGCATGTCAGCGGACCCGCACGCGGCCTCTTAACTGGAGAGCGGGTTGCGCTGAACTTTTTGGGGCGCATGTCTGGAATCGCAACTCTGACCCGATACTACGTCCGGGCCTTGGAAGATCTACCCACGCAGATCGCCTGCACCCGCAAAACCACACCTACTCTGCGCGCACTGGAAAAACAGGCGGTACGCCTCGGCGGCGGCGTTAATCACCGATACGCTCTCGACGACGCCATATTAATTAAAGACAACCACATTGCTATGAACGGCAGCCTGTCAGGCGCCGTGCGCAGCGCCAAGGCCTTCGCCGGGCACATGACTAAAGTCGAGGTCGAAGTCGATACTCTGGATCAATTACGCGAAGTGATGGACATCGGTGTTGATGCAGTGCTCCTGGACAATATGGATCCGGAAACTCTGAAAGAGGCCGTCAAGATTGTTGCAGGACGCGCCATCACAGAAGCATCCGGCGGTATCAATTTGTCAACCGCGCGCGCCATTGCCGAAACCGGCGTTGACATGATTTCCATTGGCGCTCTGACCCATTCAGCACCCAACTTTGATATCGCTATGGATTTTTCTGGCTGACCTTCGCCTTCGTGCCGGAAGGCTTATCTGTCGGGATCACACCCCCACTATTTTGTCGGCGGCGCCGACGCGGGAAATGAATTTTCACATTTTTTTCGATATGCTCAATGATCAAGGCAGCAATATCTTTGCCCGTGGTCTTTTCGATCCCCTCGATCCCTGGCGACGAGTTGACTTCAAGAACTTTCGGACCTGATTCCGAGCGCAGCATATCGACGCCCGCCACATCCAGGCCAATAACGCGCGCAGCTTTAAGAGCGGTTTCACGCTCCGCCTTGGTAATGCGCACTTTGGTCGCCTTACCCCCCTGATGGAGGTTGGACCGAAACTCCCCGCTTTCCGCTTCGCGCTTCATCGCGGCCACGACCCGATTGCCGATCACAAAACATCGAATATCAACGCCAGCGGCTTCCTTGACGAATTCCTGAACCAAAAAGTTGGCATCAAGCCCCCGGAAGGCATCAATCACCGAGGATGCCGCCTTGCGGGTCTCAGCAAGAACCACGCCCCGACCCTGTGTGCTCTCTAGGAGCTTCACCACCAAAGGCGCACCGCCAACAATATCGATAAGCTCACTGGTTTCGCGCGGCGAATTGGCAAAGGCCGTCACTGGCATGCCGATCCCACGCAGCGCCAGAAGCTGATGTGCATAAAGCTTGTCCCGCGACGCGCCAATCGCCGAAGCGCTGTTCAGGCAATAGGAGCCCATCAGATCAAACTGGCGGACAACCGACATGCCATAAGACGTCACGGAAGCACCAATTCGCGGGATCACCGCGTCAAAACGCGGCAATACCTTGCCATCGTAATGAATCTCCGGCGCCAGCTCATTGATATTCATATAACACCGGGTCGTGTTGACCACCTCGCACACATGCCCGCGTTTTTCCGCGGCGGCGATCAGTCGTCGCGTCGAATAATTATTGGGCTCACGTGTCAACAACGCGATCCGTAAGGCCCGCTCCGCCGGTTTCGACTTCGGGATATCGTCATAAAGGCCATAACTCAGCACAGGTTGTTGAAACGACTGCCCCGGATCCACAACCATGTTTTCACTCAAGGCACGACGCCCGAGCAGCATACGATATTGCATGGTCTCGCGGTTGGTCAGCGACACCTCGATGGTCCAAGTATGCCCCCCAATCAGAGCGGTTGTTTCAATAATATATCGCAGCTCCGTCTCACCGTTCGAACTGGTCACCTCCCGGCGGTCGACAATAGGCGCCGAGCAGAAAATCTCCACTTCCGGTCGCTCCGGAATCGGGTGCACGCCAAATCGCACAAAGGGTCGGTCCGCCCGACCAAAAGGTTCAATGGCGAAAGCATGCAGCGCCGAAGTACGCGCACCGGTGTCGATTTTTGCTTTAATGGCAGGAAGGCCAAGATCTGGAAGACCCAGCCATTCTTCCCACCCGAGTGTAATTGGCGACATGACTACTTGGTCCCAGGCGAAATGACTAAAACGCCCTCATGAAGGCCCAGGATAAATTTGTCAATCTATTCTGTCGCTTCCGGCACCCCCTCCAGAGCGCTTTTTTCTTCCATGGCTTGGCTGAGCCCAGGAACATCCTCGGCACCGGCACGCACCTCAAAAGAGGCCCCCACCAGCGCATCGCCGAACGGTTCGTGCTTCCCGCCCAGACACCCGGCCAGAAAAGCCTCGGTGACAGCCCCATAGGCCGTCATATTTTGTTCTGAATAGACACCATATCCGCCGTCGGTAATGTGCAGATAGGTCACCGGAACACCGTTGTTTTGTAGGGTCTGCGCAATGGTTTTGGATTCCTGCTCGGCAAGCTCGCCATAGCGGCCCGACTGGACCATCAAAAGCGGTTTTGAAATCTGATCCAGGTGAAAGAAGGGAGACCGTTCTTCTAGCAAGGCGCGTCCTTCTTCCGTACGCGGATCCCCCGCTCGTCGATACCATGTTGCATCCATCACGGGCTCAAAACGTTCCGGCAAATTCTCGATGAGGGTAATCAGATTGGACACGCCCATCAAATTCACACCACAGGCGAAAGCCTCCGCATCCCGTGACAGACCCACCATGACCGCATAGCCGCCATAGCCCTCTCCCATGATCGCGACGCGTTCTGGGTCCGAAATGTGGGTTACATTTGCCCATTCCACCGCGTCCAGAAGATCGTCCTGCATCTTGCCGCCCATCTCAAGGGTTCCGGCTTCGACGAATTTTTTACCAAACCCGAGAGTTCCACGATAGTTGACGGATAAAACCGCATAGCCGCGATTGGCCAGCCACTGGTGATCGGCATTATAGCCGAAGTGGTCACGCGGCCCCCAGGGACCTCCATGTACAAGAACAACCATTGGCAGCGGCATCTGCGGGCGACCGTCACCATCGGGATCTGTGCCCTTTGGCAAGGTCAGATAGGACACCAGATCCAACCCATCCCTTGACTTGATAAGGCGCGGATACATTCTTGCGAGCGGTGCGCCCTTAAGGTCCGGACGCGACGTAAAGAGCTTGCGCGCCGTATGGGCGACCGCATCCACCAGATAATAATCGCCCGGCTCTGTCACCTGATCGTAAAAGACAATCCAGCGATTACCATCCGCGCTGCGGCTGACAACGCGAAAGTCGCCGCTGGCCGCTCTTGCCAGAAAGGCCAGGGTCTTGGCAACATCAGCCGAAGCCGTCACCCATTCTTCACGATCATATTCAACCGCAAAGGCTTCAAGCTCCCTGGTTTGGGGGTGGACAATCACATCCTCAATGTCGGCCCGATCATTAGCGCCAATAAGTCTTTGTGTCCCGTCCTGCAAGTTCAACGCATAGACACCAGAGGTGTTTCGATCGCGCGACGAATAAATATAAGCGGTCGAGTTATCGGCGCTGAAGCCCCGGATCTCGAAGGGAAAAATATCGATCGCGTTAATATGGCGAATGATCTGCCAGTCTTGTCCATCGGACGAAACCAGCAAATTGCCGCCACCGTCCGAGGTTGTTTCGATCGCCAATCGCGGCACGCTGTTACCGTCGAAGTGAACTTCAATGAACCCGCTGTCGTCTCCCCAGCTGTTTTCCATCAACAGCTCGCGTTCACCAGTGCTCAGCTGCACACGATAAAAGTCAGGGTACCGCCCATCCCGGTCATTGAGGGCAATAATCACCTCATCGGGAAATGCCGGATTGATATAGCTCACATGAGCCTTGATTTCAGGATTGTCGATAGAGGTCAGATCGCGCGTTTGGCCACTTGCAACATCAGTTGCAAAGACATGCCATCCCTTATTGCCATCCGCCATTTTGTTATAAACTAAGTAGGCGCCATCGGCTGACCAATGAACCTTGCCAATTCCGGCTCGGGTTTCCGCCGTAACCGGCACCGCGGTGCTGATCTGCTCCGCGGGCCCAACCCAGATGTTCATCACACCCTCAAGCGGCGCCAGATAGGCAATCTGTGAGCCATCCGGACTGATCTGCGGGCTCAGACGGGTTGGATTGCCGAAAAAAGCCTGACGCGGAATGAGCCCCTCTTCCGAGATCTCGGCGATTGCCTCATCGGCACCTGAGACCTGCTCGCCCTCGTCCGAACCGCAAGCCATCAAAAGCCCTGAGCACATCAGGACAGCCAGGCTGGTTTTGAGGGGCAAAAGACGCATAAAAAAATCCAGACTCGTGAGTGCATAATGAGGGCCCGGCCAAAATAACGACATTTCGGCCCGCCCACAACGCTCCGACCCTATTGTTAGGGAGCCATTCTGGCAATATATGCAAATAAGTTTACATAACTCGCATTTTAGGCGGATTTCTGCCCCTAAAATGCTTCTGCCCTCATAGCAAAACTGCTATAGCAGCCACACTTGCATGGCAAACTTGCCGCCTTGGCAAAGGGCCTGTAGCTCAGTTGGTTAGAGCCGACCGCTCATAACGGTCTGGTCGTAGGTTCGAGTCCTACCGGGCCCACCATGGCAAGTCTGGGGTGTCGCTAATATTTTCTGGCGCCTCAGAAGATGTCGCGACATTTCGATAGGCGAGCCTTGGCCCCGCCCCCACGCCTTGGCCGAGGGCTTGCCAATGGTTACCTTGTTCGTCGGCTCCTCGTAGACCAATTGGTTGTAAACACCGAACACACTGAATTCGCCTCGGTTGCCATCGGAAAGCCGCCATTGGTACTCATAGCCGAGATCGAGCGTGAAAATTGCTGGCAAACCTGCCGATTACCTATGAGTTCAGCCGAGCTGACCCATCCGCCTGAAGGCAGAGGCAACGATCCTGACGCGCAAAGATGA
>SBHG01000007.1 GCA_006226305.1 Alphaproteobacteria bacterium
AAGAGCTTGAAAGAGTTCTCCGGCATAGGTCCTTCGGCGCTGAAAGAGCTGCGGCGCCACAAATTCCTGGCTATGGGCCGGGAAGGGCTGGCTTAGAGGCCGCTCCCGGCAGCTCCCACAAAGCGCGGGTCTCCAATGACCCTTTTTGAAGACGACCGTCACCAATGGCTCGAAACCGGGCCTTGGGACGCAGACGTTGTGCGGGCAGCGATCAGTGACATTGGGTGCGGTCTTCAAGGCGCGCAGCAGGTTGATGGCTTCTGGCTAGCGCCCTCTTTTGTTCGTTCCTCCATCTATTTGGGCGCGAGCGGCATTCTCTGGGCGGTGCGGGAGCTGCAATCACGCGGATATCTCGCTGATGACCTGACCTTGCAAATGCCAGAGCTAGACGATCCGGCGGCGGCCGAGGGGCTGGAGCAAAATATTTTCGCGCCTTTCAAGGTTCCTATAGCTCATTCTTTTCTGATGACCTCGCCCGGCGCCTTGCTGGTCAAGGGTAAATTGACCGGCGAGATTGACTGGGAAAGGCTGCTGACGCTCATCGCAGCCAACCGCGATCATCCCTGGTTGGAGTTCTTGTGGGGGGCGCCGTCCTCGATGCTCCCGGCGGCACATGCCTTCGACGTGACGGGGGATGAGCGGTTTGCCGAAGAGGTGCGGCTCGGCGCCGACCATCTGTGGCAGTGTCTGTCATGGGAAGAGACCAGTCAGTGCCGGATGTGGAACATCGATCTCTATGGCAGGACAAACCTGTTGACCGGCGCCGGTCACGGCTTTGCGGGCAATGTGGCGGCGTTGCTCAAAATGCGCTCGCACTTCAGCGAAAAGATGTTTGGCGAATGGCGGGAGATGATCATTGCCTTTGTTCTGGCAACAGCAGAGCAGGAAGATGGTTTGGTAAATTGGCCACCCGTTGTTGGCGCCCCAAACGATGGGGGCAGCAAGATACTCGTGCAATGGTGTCACGGCGCGCCGGGCATGATCATCAATTTGAATTCACTTTTCGGCACAGGGTCGGCAGAGTTCGATGCGGTGTTCATGGGCGCGGGCGAGCTTATCTGGAAGGCGGGCCCGCTCACCAAATATCCCTCGCTTTGCCACGGCACGCCGGGCAATGGCTATGCCTTTCTGAAGCTCTACAAAGCGACCGGCGACGAGGTGTGGCTTGACCGGGCGCGTGTCTTTACCATGGCCGCAATTCAGCAATGGCAGGTGATGCACAAGACCTACCAGGACGATGACCGTTTTGGCCTGTGGACCGGCGATGCAGGCCTCATGCTCTATCTGGCGGATTGCCTTGATGGCAAATGCGACTTCCCAACGCTGGATTATTTCTAAAGCAGAATCGGCAGAAAAGAGCTGCTTTTCGTTTCACGCTGATGGCGGGATCGCGACAATTTCTCTCCTCTATTGGTTGAAAGGAGGCGGGCTTGAGCTTATCTTTGAGTGAGGTCATTCACTTGGGGGGGTGTGCCATAATCCGGAACGATCCAAACTACTACAAGAAATTACCGTTTTATACGGTGGCGAGTTTTGCCTACGTCCTCGCGCTCATCTTTTTTGTGCTTCCACGAAGTTTGCTGCTATTTGGTGTTGGGTTTGTATGTTTATTCATTCTTCCCACGCTTGTCAGCGCCTGGCGACCACACCCCAATTTTATTCCGTATCAGCCGCCGATGTATTTCAAGACGCGGTTTGAGGAAAAGTTTTGGCCACCGTTCTCTTTGTTATCGTTCATTGCGATGCCAATCGGGTTTTTGTCGGCACAGGCGACGGGTAATGATCTTTTTTATATCGGCTCCGGAGCGGGTCTGATTGGCCATTTCAGCGGCATCTTGTTCCATGCATATTCACAATCGATCCGATTAGATCGTGTCAATGATGACTTGGCTGGTCGAAAGTCTAGTCTTCCTTTGCGTGTAGTCTTTAACCTATTAATGATTGCGGGCGCAATTGGCGGCACCATTTTGGCTTTTATGCTCGGTGATCCAGAGCCAGGATTTTGGATGTTGATTCCAGCAGGGTGGGTCTTTCTTATCGGCAGCCTCTACTGCGGTTATCAAATTTGGCGGTTTGAACCGGAATCGCCGCCTCTATATCTCCGAGATCGAGAGACCTTCATGGGCATAGTTCTTTGGCAAACCTTGGGATTTTCGATATTTGTGGTTGGCCTAATTGACCTTTCTCTCGGAAATAATTGGGGATTTGGTTTCGCCTTTCTTGGCGCAATTTTCGCTGCGATAGGCGGTGCCCCACTTGCTTACTACCGTTGGCGCGGCGAGCGGCAGACGGCGAAGATGGTGCGGGAGCGGGAGTGATGATTTCTAAGAGACAATTCGCGAGATTGAGTGGTCTCGTTGAGTCGGGGGGGTGTAATGGAGGTGAATGATGCGCCGCGATGAGGGGAGGCGAAGGATTTTGAGGCGTATAGCAAACGATTATTTCGACATTTACGACCTTGGGATGGCCGTGGTGTTAGATTGGTTTCGATTGGCGTTTGTTCTCGCCCCGACCCTTCCGCTTCTGTACTTCCAATCTTTTAGATTGTTTCTTATTGTTATGGCGCTTGGTGCCTGTTGGGGCTATTGGCGAATTTTGCGACCTATTCCAGAGTTTGAGCCGCATCAATTGCCATTTTTTTATCGTTCGGTTACTGAAAAAAGAATTCTTGAATTTGGCGGGTTTACAGCCTGGCTTTCGATTGTTGTTGGGGTTTTCCTCGTGTTTAGTCGTGGTCTCGAATTTCCTCGAATTACCGCACTGCTCCCTTTCTTTGTATTGACATCGGCGGCGATTTACCAAACGACTATTCGGTTTATGCGTTTGCCGCCGGGAAAACAACGTGATGAATTCTATGAAGAAATTAAAGAACAACGAGTTACCGGGTACATGCTGATAACAATATTGGTTGTCACTATTATTGTTTTTCAAGTGGTGATGGGGGGTGGTTAAAGCGGAAAGGCGATCAAGATCAGCGGAACGGAGATCACGAGGATCAGGAGTTCCAGAGGTAGTCCCATGCGCCAATAGTCGCCGAAGTGATAACCGCCGGGGCCCATGACCAGGGTGTTGGACTGGTGACCGATGGGGGTGAGGAAGGCGCAAGAGGCAGCGACCGCCACGGCCATCAGGAAGGGATCGATGGAAACGCCGAGACCTTGCGCTATGGCAACCGCGATCGGGGCCATGACAAGGGCGGTGGCCGCATT
>SBHG01000169.1 GCA_006226305.1 Alphaproteobacteria bacterium
CCTTCCGGTGGCTTTCTGCTCCCAAGGCACTGATGGGACAGACACATGTAGAAGGGGTGAAAGCGGTGGCCATGCGTCTTGGCCTGCCCGATGCCAGCGGTCGTCAGGTGCCGGAAGAAATTCAAGGATCAGAATTTGTGCTTGAGGCGGATCTTGTGATCAAGGCGCTTGGATTTGATCCGGAAGATCTGCCAACGCTTTTTGACGCGCCGGAACTGGCGGTGTCGCGCTGGGGTACAATCCGCACGGACTTCACAACGCAAATGACCAATCTGGATGGGGTCTTTGCCGCTGGCGACATTGTGCGCGGCGCATCGCTGGTGGTCTGGTCCATCAAGGACGGGCGCGACGCGGCGACGGCCATCCATAATTATCTTCTGGCGGAAGCAGAAGGCAGCACGAGCGAGGCGGCGGAATAATGAATACAGAACAACAACAAGCCGAACGTGATCTTGAACGCCAGCTGCGTAACAAACAGAAGCTGGAAGAGGCGGGCGTTTACAGCGAAACTCAGGAGCACGATGCCTGCGGTGTGGGCATGGTCGTATCCATCGACGGCAAGGCGTCACGGGAAGTGGTGGCGGCCGGCATCAATGCCCTGAAAGCGGTCTGGCACCGAGGGGCGGTCGATGCGGATGGCAAGACCGGCGACGGGGCCGGTATTCAGCTCGAAATCCCGCAAGGCTTTTTCAAGGAACATATTTCCCGCACCGGCCACGAGCCGCGTGGCAGCCGCATCGGCATCGGCATGATCTTCTTGCCGCGCACCAATTATGCGGCGCAGGAAAGATGCCGGACCATTGTCGAAACCGAAATTCTTAAATTCGGCTACTACATTTATGGCTGGCGTCAGGTTCCCGTGAATATTTCCGTGGTCGGCGCCAAGGCGAACATGACCCGCCCAGAGATTGAACAGATCATGTTCACGGACTTGCGCGGCCAAAGCGAAGAAGAAATGGAGCGCGAGCTCTTTATCGTTCGGCGCCGAATTGAAAAGCGGGTCATGGCGGAGACCATCAAGGATTTTTACATCTGTTCGCTGTCGTGCCGCTCGATCATTTACAAGGGCATGTTCCTTGCCGAGCAGGTCGATACTTTCTATCCGGACCTTAAGGACGAGAAATTTGTTTCAGCCTTTGCGATTTATCATCAACGCTATTCGACGAACACCTTTCCGACCTGGTGGCTCGCCCAGCCGTTCCGGATGTTGGCGCACAACGGCGAGATCAATACACTTAAGGGCAATGTTAACTGGATGAAGAGCCATGAAATTCGCATGGTCTCGGACACATTTGGCGAACATTCTGAATCCATTAAACCGGTTATCCAGCCGGGCTCATCCGACTCGGCGGCGCTGGATGCAACTTTTGAAGTGCTGGTGCGTGCGGGCCGGATTGCGCCTATGGCGAAGATCCTGCTGATCCCCGAGAGCTGGTCGAAAGAGAGCGAGACCATGCCCGAGGCACACCGGGCGATGTATTCCTATTGTAACTCAGTGATGGAGCCGTGGGATGGTCCGGCGGCGGTTTGCGCCTCGGACGGCCGCTGGGTGGTCGCGGGCATGGACCGTAATGGCCTGCGCCCCATGCGCTATACGCTCACCAACGATGGCATGCTGATCGTCGGTTCGGAAACGGGCATGGTGATGATCGAAGAGGCCCGTGTTGCGCGCAAGGGCCGTATCGGCCCCGGCGAGATGATCGCAGTGGATTTGCGCGAGGGCGTTTTTTATCAAGACCGTGAGATTAAAGACAAGCTGGCCGGTCTTCTGCCTTACGAAGAGTGGAACCAGAATGTGGTCGAGCTCGACGATCGGGTCGGTCCCGGACCGGAGCCGCGCCTGTTTTCGCGCGAGGAGCTCAGACGGCGGCAGATGGCGGCTGGATTTTCCATGGAGGACATGGAAATCATTCTTCAGCCCATGGTCGAAGATGCCAAGGAAGCCATCGGTTCCATGGGCGATGACACTCCCATGGCCGTGCTTTCTGAGCACTACCGGCCGATGTCACATTTCTTCCGGCAGAATTTCTCTCAGGTAACCAATCCGCCGATCGATCCCCTGCGGGAGCACCGGGTGATGAGCCTGAGAACCCGCTTCGGTAACTTGGGCAACGTGCTGGCGGAAGACAGTTCACAGACCGATGTTTTCACCCTCGAGAGCCCGGTTCTGTCAAATGGTATGTGGGACCGCATGAAAGAAGTCCTCAAAGACCAGACCTACGAGATTGACTGTACGTTTCCGGTTGAAGGTGACGAAAAAGTTGAAGGCTTTCGCATCAAGAAGGCGATGGATCGGATCTGCGCCGAAGCGGTGGATGCGGTGCGCCAGGGATACGGACACCTTCTTTTGACGGATGAAAAAGCAGATAGGGACAATGCGGCCATCCCGATGATTTTGGCTGTTGGCGGTATGCATTCGCATCTTGTCGAGCAGGGACTGCGCACGTTTACCTCAATTAATGTGCGCTCGGCGGAGTGTCTTGATACGCATTACTTTGCTGTGCTCATTGGCTGCGGCGCGACCACGGTCAATGCCTATCTGGCGCAGGAATGTATCGCTGACCGACACGAACGCGGCCTGTTTGGCGATATGGACATCATGGAAGCCTACAAGCGTTTTATTGAAGCCATCAGCCAGGGGCTTCTCAAGATCATGTCCAAAATGGGCATCTCGGTTCTGTCGTCCTATCGCGGCGGCTATAACTTTGAAGCCGTTGGACTGTCCCGCGCGCTGATTGATGATTATTTCCCGAACATGCCGAGCCGGATCTCCGGCCTTGGGCTTGCCGGTATCGAAAACAAGGTGCTGAGCGCTCATAAACATGCCTATTCGGAAGGCTTTGTTGCGCTTCCCATCGGGGGGCTTTACCGCTACCGCAAAGGCGGGGAAACCCATGCTCTGCAGGGACCGATGATCCATGCTCTGCAAGAGGCGGTGGCAAACGACAGCTACGGGACTTACAAGAAATACAGCCAGGCCGTCGGTTTGTTGCCTCCGGTGTCGGTGCGTGACCTATTGGATTTCAAAACGCCGAAAGCGCCTGTTCCTCTGGAAGAGGTTGAAAGTATCAATGAAATCCGCAAACGTTTTGTCACGCCGGGCATGTCGCTTGGGGCCTTGTCGCCGGAAGCGCATGGCACGCTCAACATCGCGATGAACCGGATTGGCGCCAAGTCGGTCTCCGGTGAGGGCGGGGAAGATCCGGAGCGGTTCAAGCCGCTGCCCAATGGGGACAACCCGAACTCGGCGGTTAAACAGGTGGCTTCTGGTCGTTTTGGGGTGACGGCGGAATATCTCAATCACTGCCGCGAGATCGAAATCAAAGTGGCGCAAGGCGCCAAGCCTGGTGAGGGTGGGCAGTTGCCCGGGTTCAAGGTTACCGAGCTTATCGCCAAGTTTCGTAATGCAACCCCGGGGGTGACTTTGATCTCACCGCCGCCGCACCACGATATTTACTCGATTGAGGACCTGGCGCAGCTTATCTATGACTTAAAGCAGATCAACCCGGTGGCTCGGGTTTGCGTCAAGCTTGTAGCTTCGACCGGTGTCGGAACGATTGCGGCGGGTGTGGCCAAGGCGCACGCGGATGTCATCTTGATCTCCGGGAATGTGGGCGGCACAGGCGCCTCGCCCCAGACCAGCATTAAATATGCCGGTATACCGTGGGAGATGGGTCTGACGGAAGCCAATCAGGTTTTAACCCTGAATAATCTGCGGCACCGGGTGGTGCTGCGCACCGACGGGGGTTTGCGAACAGGGCGCGACATTGTGATCGCGGCCATGATGGGGGCCGAGGAATACGGCATTGGCACCGCCTCGCTGGTGGCCATGGGCTGTATCATGGTGCGCCAGTGTCATTCCAACACCTGCCCGGTCGGGGTTTGCACTCAGGATGAAGCGCTGCGCGGGCGCTTTACAGGAAGTGCGGACAAGGTGGTCAATCTTTTCAGCTTTATCGCTGAGGAAGTGCGCGAGATTCTGTCATCGCTTGGCTTTAGATCTTTGAAAGAGGTTATTGGCCGCACGGATCTGCTGGCGCAGGTCAGCCGCGGCGCGGAGCATCTCGACGATCTTGATCTCAATCCGCTGTTGGTGATGGCTGATCATGGGGACAATCCACGCTATTGCACGCTGGAAGAACGCAATCCAGTGCCGGAAACCCTGGACGAACAGATCGTGCGTGATGCGGCTCCCATGCTGAATGTGGGCGAAAAAATGCAGCTCACCTATACGGTGCGTAATACCCAGCGGGCGATTGGCACACGGACCTCGTCCCATATCGTGCGCAAATACGGTCAGAATACCCTAGCGCCCGACCATCTGACCGTGCGTCTGCGCGGATCGGCGGGTCAGTCACTGGGCGCCTTTGCGGTGCAAGGGCTGCGCCTGGAAGTTTTTGGCGACGCCAACGACTATGTAGGCAAGGGGCTGTCCGGCGGCACCATTGTCGTGCGCACCATGACGACGACGAATCTGGTTTCCAATGAAAACACGATTATCGGTAATACCTGTCTTTATGGCGCGACGAATGGCTTTCTCTTCGCGGCGGGCCAGGCGGGTGAACGCTTTGCGGTTCGCAATTCCGGCGCCCAAACGGTGGTGGAAGGGTGCGGGTCCAACGGCTGCGAATATATGACGGGCGGCGTGGCGGTTATTCTTGGCTCCGTGGGCAATAACTTCGGGGCGGGTATGACCGGCGGGATGGCCTTCGTCTATGATACGGAGGGCGATTTTGCAGCGCGGATCAATGAAGAAAGCGTGGTCTGGCAGCGCATTTCGTCCGCGCATTGGGAAGGGGTCCTCAAGGAGCTGGTGGAGCGCCATGCGAAGGAGACCAATTCCAAACATGCTGAAGCGATTGCCAATCAGTGGGATCTGGAAGTAGGCCGGTTCTGGCAGATTTGTCCGAAGGAAATGCTGTCACGGCTTGACCATCCACTGGATGACCAAACCGCGGTGGATCAGGTCTCCGCTTAATTCCTTGCTGCCGTGTCAGGTTTGGCTTGATCTTGGATCGGGGTTTCGCGAAACTCGCCATTCTTCTGATCCTTCCCCCAAGCACGGACTTTTGACAGTTTCCCATGGCTCGCACGCTTTATCATCTGCCCTTGTCTCCCTTCTGTCGGAAGGTACGTGTCGCGCTGGCTGAGAAGAAGCTCGACTATGAGGGGGTGATCGAAAGACCCTGGGACGAACGACCCGAATTTCTGGATCTTAATCATGGCGGCACGGTGCCGGTCTTTGTCGATGAAGACGGGACCGTTGTTTCGGAAAGTATGGCTATTGTCGAATATCTCGAGGAGGTCTACCCCGAACCTTCATTGCTTCCAGGCGATGCGGCGGCGCGGGCTGAGGTTCGGCGGATCTGCCAGTGGTTTGATCTGAAGTTCGATGGCGAGGTCACCACCATGGTGTTGGCTGAAAAGGTCGACAAACGGCTGATGAAGTTGGGCGCCCCTGATTTGGAGCTGGTGCGGGCGGGTCTGACCAATTTGGCCTATCACATGGATTATGTGAGCTACCTTAGCGAGGAGCGGAAATGGCTGGCGGGGGACGATTTCTCGCTTGCCGATATTGCCGCTGCCGCGCACCTGTCAGCCATGGACTATATCGGCGATGTGCCCTGGGTGCATTTTCCAGCGGCCAAGGATTGGTATGTTCGGGTCAAGTCCAGGCCCAGTTTTCGGTCGATTTTGGCGGATTTTATCCCCGGAATGCCGCCGCCGCGCATCTATGCCGACCTGGATTTCTAGGTGACTTTTGCCCCCCTTTCCTGTTGAATGGGTAGAGTTATGGGTAATACGCACACGGTATGTGCGAGGGGGAATTTGACATGAAACGACTATTTTTGACGCTCGTGGTCGGGCTGGTTGGCGGTTTCGCCATCGGCGCCTATACCCCGGTCGCCGACTATCTTTCCTTGGAAGGCCTGCAGGTGGCCTTGCAAAAGGTGGAAAAGGGTGAGGTTGCGGAAGAAGAGACGCAAGAGGGTCAAACACCCTTTGCCAAGCTGAAGTCAGCCGTTGATGTGGTTAAGACTGTGGGTAGCGAATCGCGCGGCGCGCTGGACGCGGTTGAGCTGGCCATGGCCAAAACCAAACCGTCGAACTGGGTAATGGCTTATGAGGACGTCAGCCAGTCGGAAGATCCGATCGCGCAGGCGGCAATGCAGGCCGAAGGCGGCGAGCGCCAGCTGACCCAAGATCAACAGGATGCCATTGCTTTCCTGGAAGTCGCCAAGGAAGGCATGTTGCAGGAAAATGAGGCCTATAAGGCCAAGATCGAAAAGGTGGATGAAAACCACCCGGAGAGTTTTTTCCTGAAAATCCTGTTGGAATCCAATGAGTCGATGATCGTTTATGTGCAGCATCTGATCGATCTGCAATCCACGCCGCTGACCATTGAGTCCCTGGCGGCCCTGCAAGGTTCGCTGGATAACTCTGAAACAAAAATCAATCAGCTGGTGGCTGGTGGCATTGACGCGACGAACGCCTGGACCGCGGTCAACAGCATATTGCCTGCCAGATCCGACGACGAGCGCGCCATGAAGGTAATGATCGCCAATTTGTTTGCGACCTATGGACAATCTTTTGCCAATGAACAAGCGTTGGCGTCCAAGATGACGGATTATCCTTCGCTGGTCGCCATGGAGATCGCCTCCGGTGGTGATGGCTCCATGGTGGAAGCCTGGGCCGGTGAGCTTGCTGTTTTGGCAGATATGCGCATGGCCATTCAGGCCAAGCGACAGCAGTTGGCGACTGAAATCATCATGTCGTCGCCAACAAGTTAAGGCGCGCCTCAGGCCTGGTTCAAACCTTGGCCTGACGAGCGGCAAAATGATAAAGGAAGAGGCGCTGGTCGTTCGGGCCGGCGCCTCTTTATATTTCAAGGACCCCTGAAGAGAGATGATGGCAGAGCAAACCGCCCAGGATGTGAGCAAAGAGGACGTTATCAGAGCACTGGCTCATGAAGCGGGTTTTGACCTGGTTGGTTTTGCGTGTCCGGAGAATCTCGATCAGCTTGGCCAAGATCTGAAGACCTTTCTTGAGAAAGGGTATCATGGGTCCATGGACTGGATGGAAACTCATGCCAAGAGGCGTAGCCATCCACGCGCTCTTTGGGACGGCGTTCGGTCGATCATTATGTTGGGCATGTCCTATGCGCCGGACGCAGGCCCCGAGCCGCTTGAAGCGCCGCGCGATGAAGGGGTGGTGTCGGTTTATGCGCTGGGCAAGGACTACCATGACCTGATCAAAAAGCGATTGAAGCGCGTTGCCCGGGAGCTGCACAGCCGGTTTGGGGAAGAGGTGAAGGTTTTTGTGGACACGGCGCCGGTGATGGAAAAGCCGCTGGCAGCACAGGCAGGGATCGGCTGGCAGGGGAAGCATACCAATCTTGTATCGACAGAACTGGGTTCCTGGTTCTTTTTGGGGTCTATATTCACGACGCTTGAGCTGAAATCGGATCGTCCTCATACGGATCATTGTGGCTCTTGTCAGGCCTGCCTGGATGCCTGCCCGACGCGAGCCTTTCCGGCGCCCCATCAAATTGATGCGCGGCGCTGCATCTCATATCTGACCATTGAGCACAAGGGACCGATTGATCCGGAATTTCGCCTGCCCATGGGTAATCTGATCTATGGCTGTGATATCTGTTTGAGTGTTTGCCCCTGGAATAAATTTGCCAAGAGGTCGCGCGAGATGAGTTTTGATCGACGCGACGTTTTGACGGCACCCAAGCTTCGGCAATTTGCGGAAATGGATGATGGGGCTTTTCGGGCGGCTTTTGCCGGATCTCCGGTCAAGCGGATAGGCCGAGATCGGTTTCTGCGCAATGTGATGATCGCCATGGGTAACAGCGGTGATGAAGACTTCGTGCCGGATGTGATGGCGCGGCTTGGGGATGGTTCTTACCTGGTGCGCGGCATGGCGGTTTGGGCGCTGTCGCGGCTCGTGGCTTCTGAGCAGTTTGAGGCGTTGCGGCAGCACTATCTGACGGATGAAGAAGACGCACATGTGCGCGCAGAATGGGCGCGCGGATAAATATTGATCAGTTCTCGTCGCGCAGATCGAGGATATTGAGCGTGTTTTTGGCTTTCGCCGCCGCAGCGGTCCCCGGCGCCAGGTCTATAACGCGGGTGAGGTCACTTCTTGCGCCATCCCAATCGAGGAAATCTTTTTTCAAGAGACCCCGCTCTAAAAGCGCATCGGGATTGTCCGGATCCTCGGTCAGAACAAATTCAAGATCCGCGTAAGCGCCCACAGCGTTTTGGAGATGGCGGCGCACGCCTGCCCGTATAATCAGCGCGTCCAAGTGGCTTGGGAGAATGGCCAAAGCCTCGTCAAGGTGGGTCTGCGCGCCCTCATAATCAAAGTTGGCCAAATCAACCTGTGCCAGGGCAATGGCAAGGTCAGCCTTAATCCAGGCCTTGTTGGGCTCAAGCGCCTTGGCGGCGGTCAGCGAGGTGGTGGCCAATGCCGGTTCGTTTAAGGACAGCCAGGCTTGAGCCGCCTGCATGTAAATTTCCGTACGCAAATTTGCATCGCCGATCTCGGGGCGCGCCGCCAATCTGTCGAGTTCGCGGGCGCCTTCCCGAGCAGCTTTCAAGCCGATAAGGGCGAGGGCTTCGCAGTGATCGGCGCCGTCTGAGCCGGATTGTTTCTTCCAGGCCTGGGCCATATTAAAAGCGGCTTGCGGGTTTGCCTCTACTTGGACGAGGCAATCGCGGTAGGCGGGGTCATTGCGGTCAATGGCGCTCCAGGCCGGCAGTGTCCACAACGTCAGGCAAAGGAGGCTTGCGCCCAAGGTTCTTGTTGGTTTCATAGGCCGCATCATGGCAGGCGGGAGGGCCTGAGCGCAAGCCACATCAGATGAAGGCTTTGTCACGTTTGCCCGGTCAGTTCTTCAAGAATATGCGTTAAAAGCTTCAGGCAGTGAGGATCTGAAAAGCGGTGATCGCCTTCTTTGACCAGGGTTATGTCGAGGTCGGGGCTTTCAATCTGATGGGTCAGTTTGAGGGTGCGCTCCCAAGGGACATCCGGATCGGCCATACCTTGCGCAATGCGCACCGGGCAGGTGATGGACAAGGGGCCTGGCAGGACGAAATTGGTGCGCCCGTCTTCGATCAGCTCAGCGGTGATGAGATAAGGTTCGTCGTCATAGTCACTGGGTTGTTTATAAGGCTCGCCGCGGCTGAGCTGTGCCTGAATCTCTGGTGTGAACGTGTCCCACATCAAATCGCCGGTAAAATCGGGCGCCGGTGCGATGAGCAGCAGGGCCTTGACGAGGTCTGGACGGGCAAGGGCCACTTTAAGGGCGATCCAGCCGCCCATGGAGGAACCAATCAGGATCTGCGGCCCTTTTGCCACCTCATCCATTACCTGCAGGGTGTCGCGGATCCAGCGCGAAAGGGTGCCCTCGGCAAAATTCCCAGAGGAGGCGCCGTGGGCGAAATAATCAAACCGGGTGGAGGTGATCTTGTGGCCGCGCGCCCAGTCCTCGATTGCCAGGGCTTTGGTACCGTCCATGTCGGATTTAAAGCCCCCGAGCCAGAGGAGGCCATAGTCACGTGTCCCAGGGGTGCTGTGATAGGCGATCCTTTCGCCGTCCGGGGCAGTGAGGTAGTCTGGCTGGCGTGTCTCGGTCATGAGGATTTGGGTTTACCTTGATAGATTGAAAGATTTGGCGGGACAGCTATAAAGAATGGCTTCTTTCGGGTCGGAGTATCCATGACAACTGTGATGAGTCCAGAATCTTTTGCGCCGTGCGTCCTGCAGGTGATCCCCGAGCTGCAGGCTGGCGGCGCCGAGCGCACAACCGTTGATGTGGCGGCGGCGCTGGTGGCCGCGGGCGGCCGGGCACTCGTGGCCTCTGAGGGGGGGCGTTTGGAAGAGGAGCTCGGTGCGGCTGGCGCCACGCTCTTTCGGATGCCGGCGGCGTCGAAAAACCCACTGACCCTCATCACCAATATGTTTCGGCTGATGCGGATTATCCGAAAAGAGCAAGTGCAAATCGTTCACGCCCGCAGCCGGGCGCCGGCCTGGAGCGCCCTTTGGGCCGCTCGTCTTACGGGGCGGCGCTTTGTGACCACCTACCACGGCACCTACAATGCGAAAGGTCGGTTGAAGAAGTTTTACAATTCGGTCATGGCGCGCGGTGATCTCGTCATTGCCAATTCCGAGTTTATTGCCCAGATCATTGGCGAGACCTATCCCAAGGCGGCGCCGCGCATTCGGGTTATTCACCGAGGCTCCGATATCCGCTGGCTCGACCCGCACGATGTCAGCGATGATCGTATCGAAAAATTAAGAGTGGAGTGGCAGCTGCATCAAAATGGTCTGCCTGTTGTCTTGCTGCTGGGACGCATGACCCGATGGAAGGGTCAGGAGGTTTTTGTTGAGGCGGTGCAGGAACTTGACCGACGCGGCATACGCGACTTTGTTGGCGTTATGGTTGGCGACGCGCAGGGCCGTGATGATTATGTGGGTAACCTCAGGCGTATGATCCGGATGAATGGCCTTTCGGAACGTATACGTATGGCCGGTCATTGCGCGGACACGCCGGCGGCCTTTTCATTGGCTGATATTGTGGTCTCCGCGTCCGTTGAGCCGGAAGCCTTTGGCCGGGTGGCCGTGGAGGCACAGGCCATGGGCAAGCCGATTATCGCTACAGACCACGGCGGGTCGGCGGAGACGGTGTTGCTTGGGTCCGATATCGCCACGGGCTGGCGGGTCAAACCGGGAGACGCGGTTGCGCTTGCAGATGCGCTTGAAGAGGCGCTAGGGGCAGGGCCTGAAGTCTGGCAAGAGATGGGGCGGCGCGGACGGGCCAATGCGGAGGCAAACTTCTCCGTCAAACAAATGTGCCGCAAAACGATAGAGGTCTACCGCGAATTGGCGGGGTAGGTGTCATCGTCCTAAGTGTCCGCGCTGGTGCGGGGGAACCAAAAATCTAGTCGATGTTCAGAACTGACTCGACCGCCTCTGCTAAAGCCTCAAGGTGGTTTTCGGTCATCGGGACCAGTGTCCTCAAGGCTGATGTGATTTTGGAGTTGAGATCCTTTTCCACATCAATGCGGGCGAGCCAATGCCTGTCGGCAAGTTCGGTGAGCATTTTGTCCTCGATCTCTCTGAGGCTTCTTTTCGGCGGCGCGAGGGAAATGGTGGGGCGCCTCGCGCAGATGGCCTCAATCACCATGGACGATGAGTCTTCGGTCGAAACGATAAAGTCAGCGGCCTCCATTAAGCGTGCGATCGAGCCCGGTCCGGCGGTGCGGAAGTCAACAAACTCTTTGAGGGCTATGCTGGACCTGGCCTTTTCGGCGAAAAGGTCGGCCACCTTGTCCGGTGTGCGCGGGGAGGTGGTGACCAGCCAGTCGACAAGACCCGTCGTTTCCCCCATCTCCGTCACCTGAATGATTTGTGCCCAGTCTTCGTCGGAGAAGCTGTATTCGCCAGTGCTGGCCCCGATCAAAAGCGCGCCGGTGAGTTTTTTCGGCTGGCTGTCATTGGTCAAGGAAAGGGGCTTGCGCATTTTATCCGGATCCACCGGCGAGGGCTTTAGAAGCACCACATGGTTGGCGGCGTCCGCCCTGTCGCTATAAGGGATAAGAATGCGTGCGAAGTTTTCCGGCTTTGCATTGCGATGACTGCCGCAAAAGACATTGGGTACCTTATAAAGCCTGGCCAGAACAATATTGGCGGTTGCGGTTTGCCCCCCTGCGGAAATGATCAGGTCCACTTTCTCGGTCGGTAGCGAGAAGTTCCTATAGGCCGTGCGCATTAGTGCTAGAGGCGATAGCCAGCGATGATTGGCGAGCCAACGAAAGCGCCCGTCGAGGTTCTTGGCAAACCGCCGTCGCAGCTCAAGACGCTCCACATTGACCGGTCGATGTCGCTCCAGCGCCATGATCAGCGCCTCGGACTGACGGAAATGCCCCGGCCGACCGTCTGAGATCAAAAGGACATTGAGCGGGCGATGGTCGGTCATGAAAGGGCCAGGTGCGGTGACGGTTTTAAAAACGTGAGCCAAAGGCTAAGGTGTTTTGACTGCTTTGCAAAGCCTTTGAGATTTTCTGTATGAAACTAACCGCTCTCCTTTTGAACGACACCTCGCTGGCGGGCAACCACGGCAGCACGCTGGCGACCCAACAGATTATGGACCTGGCCGCTGAGGCGGGGATTGAGGTTGTGCGCCGCTATTCAGGTGACATAGATCTGCGCAAGGTGGATCGACAGGGGATCGATTTGGTGCTGGTCAATGGCGAGGGGTCCTTGCATTCCACGTCTAAGGCGGCTTTGGGAATTGCCTCTGTGCCGCGCTGGGCGTCGGAGCATGGTCTTGCGGCCTTTTTGATCAACTCGATCTATCAGGATAATTCCGCGGCCGTGCTTGAGGGGGTCAGCGGTTATGACGGCATATATCTGAGAGACCCTTTCAGCGCTGAGGAACTTACCCGCGATGGCGGTGTGGCCTCCGGGGTTGTGGATATTGCGATGAGCTGGTCGCCAGCACCGACAAAATTGCCAGGGTCCCGGATTGTCGTCACGGATGCCTCTGGAAAAGCGGACAATAAGGCGCTCTACAAATTCTCTACGCTTTCTGCGGAGCGCTATTTTTTGCCGCTGCGGGCGCAGGTGCCGACCGGCCGGAGTGTGGCCGAGGCGCGTGCCTCTCGGCGTCTCAAGTTTACCCTCAGACGCGGGTTTGCGCGGTTGCAAAAGCCTTCGCTTGATCAGGCACGTTATGGTCATGCCATTGCGGACTTTAATGCCTTTACCCAGTTTCTGCGCGATGAGGCGGGACTTGTGGTGACCGGTCGATACCACGGTGTCTGTCTTGCCGCCGCCCTGCGTATTCCTTTTCTGGCGCTTGTTTCTGAGAGTCATAAGACCAAATCTCTTCTTCAGTCGCTTGGGCTTTCCGGGCGTGGGTTGTCGCGAGAGGTCTTGCTGGAAGCCGACGCGAAAACGCTGTCCTCTTTTGGAACATTCAGCGATGGGGAGATGAAATCGATCGAGGAATTTGTTAACAAACAGCGCGTAGAAGCACATAAGATGTTTGAGGCAATTGCCGCGCGCGTAACAGAAAAAGGCGTCTGATCACTCCCCCATGATCATTTCACACAGACACAAGTTCATTTTTATCAAGACGGCGAAGACCGCGGGCACCAGTATTGAGCTGGCGCTGGCGCGAATTTGCGGTGATGAAGATGTGATCACGCCTTTTTCTGCAAAGAGCGAGAAAGAGCGAACCGGGCGCGGCCCACAGAATCTGGAGCTAGATCATCCGGCAAAACCCAAGCGCCCGCTCTGGCGGCAATTGCTCGGGAGGCCCGAGCGCCCCTGGCATCCCAGTGTCGGCTACTATAGCCATATGCCGGCCTGGCGGGTGCGCACCTATGTGGGCGAGGAGGTCTGGAACTCCTATTTCACCTTTGCCTTTGAGCGCAATCCCTGGGACCGGCAGGTGTCGCATTATCACTACAAGGTGAAGAACAAAGACCCCAAGCCCGACTTTGCCAGCTATCTGGCGCGCAAGAAGCGCGCCTTTGTCAATAACTTCGATCTTTACAGCGTCGACGGAGAAGTCATCGTTGATTTCGTCGGGCGCTATGAAAACCTGGTTGAGGATTTTGATCACGCCATGGCGCGGATCGGCCTAGAGGGGCAGGTGTTTTTGCCTGAAGCGAATAAGACCCGCGATCGCGCGAAGGATTATCGCAGCTATTTTACGCCGGAGACGCGAGAGCAGATTGCCCAATGGTATGGCCCGGAGATTGAGACCTTCGGCTACCGTTTTGAGGATGACGCCCCGCATTTCTATGAGCGGGCGAGGGCTGACTAAATCAGACGCGCAAGTGTGCGACTGCCATCGGCGGTGCGTTCCGGTTTGAGGCGGACGATGGTCAGGGCCGCGTTCGGCTTTAGGCTTCCTAGAAATTGATCCCAGGTTTCGTAGCAGCTCTCGAGCCATTCCGGGTCGCGGTAGAGGAGGTGCTTGTCGAGATGTGAGATGCCCTCGCGTCTGTGACGCCATGCGCGCAAGGGATCGTGGACCCATTTGCGCCAAAGGGTGCGCGCCAGTCCTTTGCGTTGGCGCTGGGCGGCTTCACGGGCCAGAAAGTTCTCGCGCAGAAGATCGGCGTCCGGTCGCAGGTCGAGAACTGTGATTTTTTGGGCGTTCTCAAAAACAGAAAAGAACGGGTCATCGGCATAGATGCTGGAAAAGCCGACCCGGTGAATGTGCACAATGTCGTAATGGGCCAGAACCGTTGCTCCGCTCTCCAGATGGGCGACAAAATCGGCGATCGGTTGATGGCGCTTTAAGACATCATTGCCATCCAGAAAAACCGATTGTTCGGGGAGGATGGGTAGGTCTGAGAGGGTCTCACTTCTGCCTCCCGGTGCTTTGAGCATGTCGATAAGAGTGCTCTTGCCGGCTGCTGACGGCCCGGAAATCAGAATGAGATGGTCGATTTTGGGGGGATTTGAGGACACAAATGCCGTCTTTCTCGCGTTTGAAGGCTTCCAGAGCTTTGCAATTAGGCGCCGGAGAGGTAAAAGAACCGCCCAAACAACCATTTGGCTGATGAAAACAACAAACAGAGAATAAAGAGCAAACCGATGTCTGACAACGCGCCGAAGGCCCAAAACAACGTAAGGATCACTCTGCCTGACGGCAGTGAGCGAACTTACGAGGGGCATGTCACCGGCGCGCAGCTGGCGGCTGACATCGGGCCCGGCCTTGCCAAGGCAGCCCTTGCCTGGAAGGTGGACGGTGAGCTTTGGGACCTGGCGCGGCCACTCGCCCGCGATGCCGGGGTGGCGATTGTCACGCTCAAAGATGAAAAAGACGCATTGGAGCTGATCCGGCATGACTGTGCGCACTTGATGGCTATGGCGGTGCAGGAGCTTTTTCCGGGCACGCAGGTCACCATCGGCCCTGTGATCGACGATGGCTTTTATTACGATTTTGCCCGCAACGAGCCGTTCCACCTGGAAGATCTTGAAAAGATCGAAGCCAAGATGCGCGAGCTGGTCGACGCCGACCATGCCACCACGCGCGAGGTTTGGGATCGGGATAAAGCGATCCAGCATTTCAAGGATCTGGGCGAGGCCTACAAGGCAGAGATCATTTCGGACCTGCCGGAAGGCCAGGATATCTCGGTTTATTTCCACGGGCCCTGGCATGACCTCTGCCGGGGGCCGCACCTTATGTCGCTCGGCAAGATTGGCAAGGCCTTCAAACTGACGAAGCTCGCCGGCGCCTATTGGCGTGGGGACGCCAAGAATGCGCAGTTGCAGCGCATCTATGGCACGGCCTGGCGCGACACCAAGGAGCTGAAGGCCTATCTGCACCGGCTTGAAGAAGCTGAAAAACGCGATCACCGCAAGCTGGGCCGGGAGATGGACCTCTTCCACCTGCAGGCAGAAGCCCATGGGTCCGTCTTCTGGCATCCCAACGGCTACATCGTCTGGCGGGAGCTGGAGGCCTATATGCGCCGCCAGATCGACGGGGCTGGCTATCAGGAGGTTAAAACTCCACAGGTGATGGACGCGCGGCAGTGGGAGCAGTCCGGCCACTGGGGTAAATACCGTGAAAACATGTTTGTTATCCCGGACGAGGTGCCGAACACGGAAGACGAAGGGCCGCTCGTTTCAGACGGGGCGCAGTGGATGGCCTTGAAGCCCATGAACTGCCCGGCCCATGTGCTGATCTTCAAACAGGGCATCAAGAGCTACCGGGATCTGCCCTTGCGGATCTATGAGAACGGCTGCTGTCACCGCAATGAGCCGCATGGAGCGCTGCACGGATTGATGCGGGTGCGTCAATTTACGCAGGACGATGCGCATATCTTCTGCCGCGAAGACCAGATCGTGGATGAAGTGCAGGCGTTCTGCCAGTTAGCGGACCGGATCTACAAGGATCTCGGATTTGAGAGCTATTCGGTGAAACTCGCCCTTCGGCCGGAGATGCGTTACGGCTCCGACGAGATGTGGGATCAGGCGGAAGCCGAGCTCAGGGACGCGGTGGTGCG
>SBHG01000176.1 GCA_006226305.1 Alphaproteobacteria bacterium
TGATTGTCAAGGACGGCGAGGTGATCGCCGAGGGCTTTAACAAGGTCACGTCGTCGAATGACCCAACGGCCCATGCGGAAGTGACCGCCATTCGGGAAGCCTGCGATAGGCTCGGGACCTTCGATCTTTCCGGCACGGAGATTTATACGAGCTGCGAGCCTTGCCCCATGTGCCTCGCCGCCATCTATTGGGCGCGGTGCGACAAGATCTACTATGCCAATACCCGCGAGCACGCGGCGCAGATTGGTTTTGATGATCAGCATATTTACGACGAGATCCCGAAGTCTCACGAACATCGCTCGATCCCGATCGTGCAACTCCCTTCTGAAGAGGCGCGAGCTGCCTTTCAGGCCTGGGAAGACAAAGAAGACAAAATCCCCTACTAAAGGCTGACCCCCATGGAAATTCTCTATCACGAATGGATCAGCCTCCTTGTCAGGTGGCTGCATATCATTACCGGGATCGCCTGGATCGGCTCCTCGTTCTTCTTCGTCTTTCTCGACCTTTCCTTGCGCAAGCGGCCCCATGTGCCCGAGGGCGTTTCGGGGGAAAGCTGGCTGGTGCACGGCGGCGGCTTTTACCATGTGAACAAATGGATGGTGGCGCCGGAGACCATGCCGGAAGATTTGCACTGGTTTAAGTGGGAAAGCTATTACACCTGGATGTCCGGCTTCGCGCTTCTGGCGGTGGTCTATTACATGGGAGCCAATTCCTTCCTGATCGACCGCAATGTGCTGGCGCTTGAGCCCTGGCAGGCGATTGGCTTGTCCATGATCTGCCTGGCGTCCGGCTGGGTGATTTATGATCTCCTCTGCCGCTCACCGATTGGGAGCCACATCGGTTGGTTGGCGGTCTCTGTCTTTGTGCTGGTGGTCGGCGCTTCTTATGTATTTGGCGAGCTCTTTGCGGCGCGAGCGGCCTTCCTGCACGTGGGGGCCATGATCGGCACCATGATGACGGGCAATGTGTTTTTCATCATCATTCCCAATCAGAAAAAAGTGGTGGCCGCTCTTAAGGCTGGCGACCAGCCCGACCCGGCGCTTGGTCTGCAGGCCAAGCAGCGCTCGACCCATAACAATTATCTGACGCTACCGGTTCTTCTGATGATGATTTCCAATCATTATCCCATGACCTTTGGCGCCGCGCATAATTGGGTGGTGGTGGCGGGCATCCTCATCGTGGGCGGGGTGGTGCGTGACTATTTCAATTCCAAGAATGCGGGGCTGACCGGTGGACGGCTCCGCTGGCAATGGCCGGTGGCGGCGCTCGTCACTTTGTTGCTGATGGTTTTCACCGCGCCACGCGTGATCTCTCATGAGGGCGCAGAAGTTTCCGACGCGCGGGTCATGGAAATCGTCGCCACCCATTGCCAGGGATGCCATTCGGCCCGGCCGACAGATGAGGATTTCACCGAAGCGCCTGCAGGCGCGGCGTTCGATACGCTGGAAGACGTAAAGGCTCGCGCCGACAAGATTTACACCCAGGTGGTGGTGTCCGACGTGATGCCGCTCGGCAATAAGACGGCCATGACGGAGGCCGAACGCGCCGAGCTTGCCGCATGGCTGAAAGCCCAGCGCTGAGCGTCCTTACTTTTTGATATAGCCAAACATGTGGCCACCGATCTTGCGCATCTGAATTTCTTCAGCGCCTTCTGTAATCCGGTAGCGGCGGTGGTGGCGATAAATGTGCTCGAAAGGCTTGTGGCGTGAATAGCCGATGCCGCCATGGGTCTGCATGGCCTGGTCGGCGGCGTTGCAGACGAGCCGGTTGGCGCGGTAGTTACACATGGAAACCTTGTCGGACAAAAGCTCGGCCACTTTCGGCTTGGGCATTTGGTCCATCTCCCAGGCGGTCTTGTGAATGAGTGCGCGCAGCATGGCGGCCTCGGTATTGAGTTCGACAAGCGGGAACTGGATACCCTGATTGGCGGCGAGCGGTTTGCCGAAGGGTTTACGTGTTCGAGCGTAATTAATGCTCTCGTTAATGCAATATTGCGCCGCGCCAAGGCTGGAAGCTGCCTGACGGATGCGGTTCTCGTGGACAAAATGCTGGGCAAGGGCGAGGCCCCAATCGGGTGCGCCAAAGATCGCGCTGTCGGGCACCCAGACGTTGGTCAGCGAGATGCGCGGATGGTCTGTCGGCATGTTGAAGGTCCACAGGTACTCCTCAATCTTGAAGCCCGGCAGATCCGTTGGCACCAGAAAGCAGGTAATGCCCTTGGCATCGCCGTCCTTACCGGAGGTGCGGGCGAAAACCATGTCGTGGCTTGCGATATGCATGCCGGTGTTCCACATCTTGGCGCCATTGATGAGCCAGCCGTCGACGCCATCGCGTTTTTCCGGCACAGCATTTGTTTCCATCCAGGTGGCGTCCGAGCCGTGGTCAGGCTCGGTGAGACCAAAGGCGACCTTATGGGTGCCGGCGAACATGCCATTGATGAATTCCTGCTTTTGTTCTTCGGTGCCGAAGTCGCGGAACATTAAAACCTGCGGGAAGTTGCCGACGATGGAACTTTCGTTTTGCAAATCGTTGTGGAGGCCGAGACCCTTGGCGGCCAAATGCTCGCGAATCACCGCCATATCGAAATTGGAGCCGTCCTTGCCGCCGAATTCAGACGGCAGGCCGTAACGCAGGTGACCGGCGGCGTCGGCGCGGCGGCGCATCTCTCTTAAAAGATCTTCCCATTCTTCGCGGGGCAGACCGCCGTTTTCCCAGTCGGTGCGGGCATATTCGCGGCGGTGATCGAAAAAGCGGATGTTGTCGTTTTCATTTTCGAGCGGCTTGATCTCCCGCTCAATGAAAGCATCGAGCTCGGCCAGATAGTCGGTGAGCCGCTCCGGCATGGTGAAGTCCATTTAATCCTCCCTTTTTGTCTCCATTATGGAGGCTTTTCATGGGAGGGCAATGGCCCCTAAGCAAAAGGAGGGGGTGGGAGGCGCGGCTTCACGATGCTTTTTGAGGGGAGGATTTTCGTGAAGCGGCGCCTCCCGAGGGGTGGGGCCGGAGGGGGACCGGCCCCGGGGGCACGGGGGATTAGACGGTCGGTCCCAATCCAAGACCGACAGAAAGTGCCCAAAGGGCAATCGGTGTTGCCGTCATGGCGATGAGGGCCGCAATGAGGGTCCCGGCAAAGCC
>SBHG01000212.1 GCA_006226305.1 Alphaproteobacteria bacterium
GGTTTTGATGGCCGGGATGCGGGGTCCCTGGACTGGTGTTTTGAATATGACGGCAAGGCGTCTCTTGCGGGCCTGAAAGTCGGGATCAATCCCAAATGGTTTGAGGCGGGCGAAAATGGCCGCGATGCGAGCCACCTTCTGACGACGCTTCATGATCTGGGGCTGGAAACGGTCGAGATCGAGCTGCCGGATATGCCCTACGAAGTCTTCGGCACTTTGATCGAGGTGGAATCGGCGGCCGCTTTTGAAGAGCTGACTTTAAGTGATCGCGATGATGAGCTTGTCTGGCAGACCGAGCAAGCCTGGCCCAACACCTGGCGGGCGGCGCAATTTGAATCCGCTGTAAACTATGTGCAGGTGGAGCGCCTGCGCCGCCGTCTTATGGAGGAGATGGCGAAGCTTTTTGATGGCTTGGATTTCATCCTCGCGCCCAGTTTCGCCAGTCAGATGTTGCTGATCACAAACCTCACAGGCCACCCCTGTCTCGTCATGCCGGCGGGCTTCAGGGAGTTGCAAACCCGCCCCGCCTTTGATCCGGCCCTTGTGGTGAAAGAACCGGTGGTTCGGTCCGTGCCCTGGTCCTTGTCAATCTGGGCGCCGCTTTTTGAAGAGGGCCGTCTTGTCGGCCTCGGTCATGCGCTGGAGGCGCATCTCGGTCTCATCAACCAGCGCCCGCCGATCGCCTGATTGCTCAGCCCCAAAGCCGATTGACCACCATCCCAACTTCGGCTTCCACCACCTCGGCGGCGTCGAGGCAGTCGGCTTCGTGGAATTTGCGCCCGACAATCTGAACGCCGGTCGGCAGGCCGTCCACAAGTCCGGTAGGCAGAGCAATGGAGGGAAGCCCTAAAAGGTTCATGGCATAAAGGGGTGCCTGTTCCAGCAGCATCGAGGGCACGCGGGCCTCATCAAGATCGGCATCCTGGGCGAAGGGTGCTGCCTTTGAAACAGGCAGCACCACCAAGGGATATTCTTTCATGAAATTCTGCCAGGCGCGGATAAGTCCCGTACGCATGGCGAGCGCCTGGGCATAGCCCGCAAGGTCTAACTCCGGTGTCAGCTCAAGAACCCGATTGAGGAACTTGTTGATGTCCGGCGACCCCACCTGCCGGGCCACATCCATAAGGCTAAGGCGAATTTCTGTTGTAATGAGGGCCTGCCAATTAAGCATGACTTCTTCGGTCACCGGCGGATCCACCTGTTCCACCTCATAGCCTGCCGCTTGCAGTGCATCGGCCGTGGTCTTAAGCGCCGCTTGAACTGAAGGCGCGCAGTCGGAAGCGTTGGGCCATGAGGAGACCGCAACCTTCACCGGCTTGTTACTGTTTAGAACCGGCGCGGGTGCCCACCAGGGGTCATCGGCGCTGCCTTCCGACATAACTTCAAGACCAAGTCGCACATCCGCGACAGTGCGCGCCATCGGACCCTGCACGGCCATAAGCGTCATGGCAATGAGCCGGTCGCCTGGTGCGGAGGCATTGTAACTGGGAATCCGGCCCAGGCTCGGGCGCAGCGCGACAATGCCGCAGGAATAAGCCGGATAGCGAAGTGAGCCGCCGATGTCATTGCCATGGGCCAGGGCGCCGATCCCCGAGGCGAGAGACGAGGCGGCACCGCCGGAAGAGCCGCCAGGCGTGATGTCTTTGTTCCAGGGATTTAACGTTTGGCCACGCAAGGGATTGGTGCTGAACCAGCGCAAGGAAAACTCCGGCACATTGGTGCGCCCGATGATGACAGAGCCGGCCTTTCGCAGGTTATCAACAACGGGTGAATCGGATTGCGCGATGATGGCGTCCAGTGCGGGAATACCATTGGTGTTGCTCCAACCCTTTTGGTCCACATTTTCTTTAATCGTAATCGGCACGCCGTGGAGCGGTCCGATATCATCGCCGCGCTGAAGCGCTGCATCGGCGGCTTTCGCATCCTCGAGGGCGCCTTCGGAAAGATCCTGTGTCACCGCATTAATTGCGGGATTGGCCTCAGCCATGCGCGACAGAGCCGACCGCGTCGCCTCTTCTGAAGAATATTTCTTTTCCCGGATACCTTTTGCAAGTTCGCTGGCTGACAGGCGCCAAAGATCGCTCATTTATCTCACTCCTCCCAGAGTTTTGCTTTTGTTTGACCGTAAGGGTTTGCGCTTTATGATAAAAGGAAAAAGATCATGGGCGATTCCAAATGCTGACGCTACAAAACCTCGTTGACGAAGCCACGCGAACCGTTGTCTTTACCGGCGCCGGGATCTCGACTGAGTCTGGTATTCCGGATTTTCGCTCGCCCGGCGGGGTTTGGACCAAGATGAAGCCCATCTACTTCCAGGACTTCGTCGGCTCCGAAGAGATGCGCCGCGAAGCCTGGCGCCGCCGATTTGAGGGCGGCGATAAATTGGTCGGTTCCAAGCCCAACAAAGGACACGCGGTCATTGCTGATCTTGTGACGGCAGGCAAGGTCTCTCACGTCATCACCCAAAACATTGATAATCTGCATCAGGACTCAGGCGTACCAGAGGACAAGGTGATCGAGCTGCACGGCAACGCCACCTATGCCCATTGTCTTGACTGCAAGGAACGTTATGAGCTTGAAGATTTGCGCGCACCCTTTGTTGAGGAGGGTATTATCCCCATGTGCAAATCCTGCGGCGGCATTGTTAAATCCGCCACGATCTCCTTCGGACAGCCCATGCCGGAATGGGAGATGCTACAGGCCGAGGAGGCAACGCTGGCCTGCGATCTTTTTCTCGCCATCGGCTCATCACTCGTGGTCTATCCAGCGGCAGGGTTCCCCATTCTTGCCAAGAAAAATGGCGCCCGGCTCGTCATCCTCAACCGCGAGCCCACAGAACTCGACCCCTATGCCGATCTCGTCCTTAATGCAGAGATTGGCCCCACCTTGAGCGCGTTAACCCTCTAGCCGAAACGGCTTTCCTTCCACTTCTGATAATGCGAAATCAGTTCATCCGGCAAAGCATCTTCAAACTGCTTGTCTAGCGGGTATTGCGGCATGCTTTCCGAAATTGCATTGAGCAGGGCAAGACCCTGTCGTCTGTCTTTGGGGCGTTTAAGGGGGCTGCGCGTTGGTTTTTCGGACATCCAGAGTTTGTGGAGCGCAAACCAGCGGGGGTCTGGCGCCAC
>SBHG01000006.1 GCA_006226305.1 Alphaproteobacteria bacterium
TCGAACTTGTGAGTGTCGGCAACTTCCTTGGTGCCTGAAAACATTTCCTGGCGGGTTTGTTCAGTCATCTAAATCGCATTCCCTCAATTTGAGCCGTTTCGCTCTATTTTATTTTATGGCGCGCCAGCCGATGTCGCGGCGGCAGAAGCCTTCCGGCCAATCCACCTCGTCCACGGCGGCATAGGCGCGGGCCTGAGCCTCGCCTATGGTGGCCCCGAGAGCCGTAACATTCAAGACCCGTCCGCCGGTGGCAAGCAGTTTTCCGCCGTCGCGGGTGGTTCCCGCATGAAAGACCGTGAGTTCGCCGTCCCGGTCGACCGGCAGCGACTTGATTTGCGTGCCCTTCGGGTAACTCCCCGGATAGCCCTTGGAAGCCATAACCACGGTGAGCGCCGCCTTGTCGGACCAGGCGAGGTCGATTTCATCAAGTCGGCCGTCCACGGTGGCAAGCAGCGCGGGGACGAGGTCGCTCTCCAGCCGTGCCATCAACACCTGACACTCCGGATCGCCGAACCGCACATTAAACTCAATGAGCTTGGGTCCTTCGGGTGTGATCATCAACCCGGCAAAGAGGACACCCTTGTAAGGCGCGCCTTTTTCCGCCATGCCGCGCACCGTGGGCGCGATAATTTCCTCTTCCACCTGCTTGCAGAGTTCCGGTGTCATGATGAGGGCGGGAGAATAGGCGCCCATACCGCCCGTATTGGGTCCGGTGTCCCCATCACCCACCCGCTTGTAGTCCTGAGCTGTGGCGAGGGTGAGCATGTGCTCGCCATCGAGCAGAGCAAAGAAGCTTGCTTCCTCCCCTTGCAAAAATTCTTCAATGACCACCTGATCGCCTGCATCGCCAAACTTGCCGCCAAACATTTCATCGACCGCGCCTTCCGCCTCGGCAAGATCAGTAGCAATAACAACCCCTTTGCCAGCGGCCAAACCGTCCGCCTTGATCACGTATGGCGCTGAAAGTTCACTTAAAAAGTCCTTGGCTTCTTTTGCGTCATAGCAGCGTTTATAACGCGCGGTCGGAATGTCATAATCCGCACACAGATCTTTCATGTAGCCTTTGGAGCTTTCAAGTTGCGCAGCGGCCTGCGTCGGCCCGAAGGCCTTGATACCCTTCTCCGTGAGCTGGTCAACGAGCCCAAGTGACAAAGGGTTTTCCGGTCCTACCACCACAAGGTCCATGGCTTTGTCTTCGGCAAATTGGACCAGCCTATCGATATCACTGTCCTGGATGTCCACCAGTGTTGCGATTTCACCCATACCGCCATTGCCCGGGGCACAATAAAGCTCTGTAACCTGGGGGCTGGAGGCGATCGCCCAGGTGAGGGCATGTTCACGGCCACCGCTACCAACAACAAGCACTTTCATGTGGAAAACTCTCCGGATAGGCGCGGAGGTGGCCCCCGCGCTTGTTATTCTTTTGCCGCATCTTGTAACATGAGAGTCGCTGATATTTCCAAGGAGTGATTTTACCCCCGTGCCCGAATCTGCCGCCGCCTCAAATATGCCGGAACTCTCCGTTTCCGAGCTCTCATTCGCCCTTAAAAAGGCGATTGAGGACCAATTCGGCTTCGTGCGGGTGCGCGGCGAAGTGGGCCGGGTGAGCCGCCCGGGCTCCGGCCATATTTATCTCGACCTCAAAGATGACAAAGCGGTCCTCAACGGCGTCATCTGGCGCGGTCAGGCGGGCCGTTTGCGCATTCAGCCGGAACAAGGCCTTGAGGTCGTCTGCACAGGAAAGCTTACGACCTTTCCCGGGCAATCTCGCTACCAGATTGTTATTGAAACGATGGAGCCTGCGGGCGTTGGCGCACTTATGGCGCTTTTGGAGGAGCGCCGCAAAAAACTACAGGCCGAGGGGCTGTTTGACGAGGCGCGGAAAAAACCGCTGCCCTTTTTGCCGCAAGTGATTGGCGTTGTGACCTCGCCCACAGGCGCGGTCATTCGCGATATCCTCCACCGCCTGTCAGATCGCTTTCCACGTCATGTAATTGTCGCGCCCGTGCTGGTGCAGGGGGAAAAGGCGGCTGACCAGATCGCCGCCGCCATTCGCACCTTCAACGAGATGGAGGTGGGCGGGTCCATCCCGCGCCCCGATGTGCTCATTGTTGCTCGAGGCGGCGGCTCTATTGAGGACCTTTGGGCCTTCAACGAAGAAGCTGTGGTGCGCGCAGCGGCTGAGAGCAAAATCCCGCTCATTTCTGCTGTCGGCCACGAAACCGACACGACCCTTATTGACTATGCGTCTGACCGACGAGCGCCAACGCCGACAGCGGCAGCCGAAATCGCCGTGCCCGTGCGCGCTGAACTTCTCTCCGATGTGCTCGGACTTGAAGGGCGGCTGATCCGTGCCTCAGAGCGCCAGCTTGAAAATCTGCGCCAGCGGCTCACTGGCGCCGCGCGCGGCCTGCCGCGATTATCAGAGCTCCTGGGTTTGCCGCAGCAGCGTTTTGATGCGGCCTCCTCAGCTCTTGGCGCGGCCCTGCAAAACAATCTCCGCCGACATGAACTCCAATTGGCGCAAAGCGCGGCGGGCCTTCGTCTCACGGCGGTGCGCGGCAATCTGCGTCAGGCCGAGGCAAGTCTCGAAACACTGTCAAAAAATCTGAAGGCCGCATCCGAGCGCACCCTCTCGCGTGCCGAGGATCGTTTGGCGTCTGCCGCCAAAATGCTGGATGCGCTCTCCTATCAGCGGGTTTTGGAGCGCGGTTATTCGGTAACTCGAAATGCCTCCGGCGCCATCCTTTCCTCCGCCCGGGCCGTTCCCGCGGGAGAAGAGGGCACCGTCGAATTTGCCGATGGCCAGGCGGGCGTCATCTTCTCTGGCGCACCAGCCAAACCCAAAGTGGCCCAAAAACCGCCTAAAAAAGCCTCTAAACCTAAAAAGGACGAAGAGGCTGACGGGCAGGGCCGCCTGTTGTAAGCTCATTTGGTAGGCAGGAATTAAAACGAGTTTTCCCATGAATTTTCACGACCCCAATGCGCCCGGCGCTCGCAAGGCCGAACTTTTGTATCTTGACGGTGACTTCGAGATTGAGGTGCCCGGCGACTATGTGCTCTGCCAGGTGACTGGCCAGCGCATCCCCCTGGAAGATCTCAAATACTGGAA
>SBHG01000021.1 GCA_006226305.1 Alphaproteobacteria bacterium
ATCACAGCGACAGTTAGTTCGCGCCCATCGATAAACTCTTCCACCATGAGATAGTCGCCCAGATCCCATTTCGGATCAGAAAGAGCTTCCGGCGGACGATTGTCACCCACCCGCACCATAAAAACGCCAACGCTCGAGCCCTGTGCAACGGGTTTGATCACATACGGCGGCTCCATCAAAAGAGATCCCGCCGCCGTTGCCTGATCGGTCACAATGCTTTTGGCACATCGAATGCCAACGGACTGAAAATGCAATTTGGCCTTCTCCTTGTCCATGGCCAAAGACGAGGCCAGAACACCGGAATGGGTATAGGGCAAACCCATCAGCTCCAGAAGACCCTGAACGCAGCCATCCTCGCCCCACTGCCCGTGCAACGCATTAAAAGCAACATCCGGTTTGAGATCGACAAGAACAGAGGCAAGATCGCGATCCACATCCACTTCACTGACCCGGTAGCCGGCTTCCCTGAGCGCCTTGGCGCAATCGCGACCGGACACGAGGCTCACCTCGCGCTCGGCCGACCAGCCCCCTTTAAGAACAGCCACATGTTTGGACTGCGTACTCATGCAACATCCTTTTTTGAAGCTCCTGACGCAAAGGGTCAGCTAGAGCTTCTTGCCAATTCTCCTAATTTCCCATTGAAGATTAACGCCCGCGTCCTCAGACACGCGCGCCCGCACCGTTTCACCCAAGGTTTCAAGATCTTCCGCACTGGCTGTTCCCTCATTAATGAGGAAATTGCAGTGCTGCTCAGAAACTTTCGCCCCGCCGATCGTTAGTCCGCGGCACCCCGCCGCATCGATCAATTGCCAAGCCTTGCGCCCGCCCGATGCGCCAGGATCCGGATTCTTGAACGTACTTCCTCCGGTGCGCGATTTGACAGGTTGGCTAGCCTCCCGAGAATCGGTGATTTTCGCCATGCGCGCAAGAATTTTCTCCGGATCATCGAGTGTTCCCTCAAAAACCGCATCGATAAAAATCATATTTTCCGGAATATCTGAATGGCGGTAGGTAAATCCCATGTCCGCTGCCGAAAACTCATGCAAAACGCCTTCGTCATCCACTGCCCGCGCGCAGATCAGGACATCCTTCGTCTCGCTGCCATAAGAGCCGGCGTTCATGCGAAGCGCGCCGCCAATGGTGCCGGGAATACCGCGATAAAATTCAAGGCCCGCAATACCTGCCTTTTGCGCCGCTTTGGCCACCATAACATCAAGAGCGGCCGCGCCAGCGGTGACCCGAGTGCCCTCACAAGTGATCTGATTAAACCCGCGCCCTAACCGGATCACGACACCGCCAATACCGCCATCACGCACCAGAAGATTGGACCCGACCCCAACCACGGTCACCGGCACGTCGTCCGGGCATTCCTTCAGAAACTTTTGCAGGTCCGCCACGTCGGCCGGCTGGAAAAGAACATCGGCCGGGCCTCCAACCCGAAACCAGGTCAGATCACTGAGGAGCGCCCCTTGGGTATAGCTGCCCCGAACGTCAGGCAAACCAGAGATCACGAGGCCGCACCCTTCTCGAGTTGCTCAAGCTCACTGGGTAGCGCATTTGCCCATTGCGTAATGTTACCCGCCCCTAAACAGACCACCATATCACCAGGTTCGGCAATTTTCGCGACAACCCCGGCAAGGTCTTCCGGTGCCTCCAACGGCATCACATGCTTGTGGCCATGGGCGCGCAGCCCGTCAATGAGCGCAAGCTGGCTGGCCCCTTCTATTGGCTTTTCCCCCGCCGCATAGACGTCGGCAACAATCACGACATCGGCGTCGTTAAAGCAGGTGCAAAAATCGTCAAAAAGATCGTGTAGACGCGAATAACGGTGGGGCTGCACAACAGCGATCACCTTGCCCGCCACCGAGCCGCGCGCGGCATGTAGGACAGAGGAGATTTCCACCGGATGATGGCCATAATCATCAATCACAGTCACACCGTTCCATGTGCCGGTGCGGGTGAAGCGACGTTTAACGCCGCCAAATCCGGCCAGCGCCTTTTTGATGGCGCCAAGCTCCATCCCCATTTCCCGCGCCACAGCAATTGCGGCCAGCGTGTTAAGGACATTGTGATGGCCCGGCATTGGCAAATGAAAACCGGTCATGACGTCAGGCTCACCGCCCTCCGGGTCGGCAAAGGCGATATTGAAGGTCACGCCGCCGTCAGCAAACTTGATATCCATCGCGCGAACATCCGCCTGGGGGCTGAGCCCGTATGAAATAAGTCGCCGATCCTGAATGCGACCGAACATGGCCTGCACCTCCGGATGGTCGATGCACAGAACCGCAAATCCATAGAACGGGATATTTTCGACAAAGATCTGAAACGCCTCTTTCATGCGCTCCACGCTGCCGTAATGATCAAGATGCTCCGGATCCATATTGGTGACAATCGCCACGGTCGAGGGCAGCTTGACAAAGGTGCCATCGGATTCGTCCGCCTCCACCACCATCCAGTCTCCCTCCCCAAGACGGGTATTGGTGCCATAAGCGTTGATAATGCCGCCATTGATAACAGTTGGATCAAAGCCGCCCGCCTCAAGCAAAGTGGAAACCAGAGACGTCGTGGTGGTCTTGCCATGGGTTCCGCCCACGGAAACGCACCACTTAAGGCGCATAAGCTCCGCCAGCATTTCAGCGCGCCGCACGACCGGTAGTTTACGTTCACGCGCGGCAACAAGTTCGGGGTTATCAGCCTTGATCGCGCTTGAGATCACAACGACCTGTGCATTCTTGACGTTGTCTTCGCGCTGACCGATTTCAACATGGATACCATGGGCCCGAAGCCGCGCCACATTGGCGTTTTCCGCCGCATCGCTGCCTTGCACATCATAACCCAGATTGTGCATCACCTCGGCGATACCGCTCATGCCAATGCCGCCAATGCCGACGAAATGAATTTTCCCCAAATGGAAGGGTGACGCTTTCATAGTTTCTCTCCCGGGGTTTCGGCTTCGGCCTCTGCCCCCTCGCTTATTCTTTTTAGCCGCGCCCGATCATCTTCAATAAGCGCTTCCACCAGATTGGCCAAGTCCCGAGCCGCATAAGGCCGGCCAAGTGACTTGGCGATCCGCGCTGCACTGGTGAGAGCCGACGGATTGGCCAGCAAGCCACCCATGTGATCGGCCAGCTTTTCCGCCGTCAACGCTTCCTGGCGGAGGATCCAGCCCCCACCGGCTTCAACGACATAGGCCGCATTGGCGCCCTGATCGTCATCAAGCGCCTGCTGTAACGGCACCATGATCGCGGGTCGGCCAATCGCCAAAAGCTCACAGACCGTCGAGGCGCCAGACCGGCTGATCACCAGATGCGCCTTGGCCATGAGCTCCGGCAGATTGTCATAAAAGGCGTGGACCTCAGCTTCAATACCCATCTCGCGATAGGCTTTAGAAACCCGCTCCACATCTTCAGGGCGCGCCTGTTGGTGGATCTTTAAACGATCAAGAAGCGCGCGGTCCAGACAGGCAATTGCCGCCGGCACAACATCGGAAAACACCGTCGCGCCCTGGCTACCGCCGAAAATCAAAAGCTCGATTGGCCCGTCAGCGACAAGCGCCGGATAGGGCTTGCGCGACTGCTTGACCACTTCGGCGCGCACTGGATTGCCAACCATAAATTCATAGGCCCGCGCCTTTTCAGGCAAACCTTTCGGGCTTGGCACGGTCACCGCAACCGCTGTCATGCGCGATGCAAGCGCTCGGTTGGCCCGCCCCATCACCCCGTTCTGCTCATGGATCATGCGCGGGACGCCCCTAAGGATTGCCGCAACCATGGGCGGGATGGAGGGGTATCCGCCAAAACCGATCACATAAAGCGGCTTGATCCGCCCGAGCCGAAAGAAATTTCGGATTACCGCGCGGCCAATCGTCAGCGCGGCGCCGATCTTGCCCAGAAGTCCACGTCGATAGGGCGTCGCCGAAGACGAAACCACCATGATCGCCCCTTCGAAGGCCTTTTCCCAGGCCATGCCTCGTTCATCGGTAATAATGGTCACGTCATAGCCGCGCTTAACCATTTCCTGCGACAAGGACTGAGCCGGGAAAAGATGGCCACCCGTTCCGCCGGCAGCTATGACAATTGAACCCTTAGTCATTTAAACCGTTACCGCCCTCACCCGCACCGAGCTCGGCGTCCGCGATGAGGCATTGCTGACATTTGTGCGCGTCAAGGCCAGGACCATACCCATGGTAATCGCCAGCGCCAATAAAGAGGACCCCCCATAGGAGACAAAGGGCAAGGTCATCCCCTTGGCGGGCATCAAGGAAAGGTTGACAGCCATATTAACAACAGACTGCATGCCAAAAAGCGTAATAAGGCCGGTCACCGATAGTTGAATAAAGGGATCTGTCGCGTCCATCGCCCGGTAAATTCCGCGCAGAACAATGCCCGCAAAAAGGGCCAACAAGATCAGGCAGGCAAACAACCCAAGCTCTTCGGCAGTGACCGCAAAGATGAAATCCGTATGCGCGTCCGGCAAAATGCGTTTGACTTCACCTTCCCCAAGACCACGGCCAAAGGCGCCGCCATATTGAAACGCATCAAGCGCCCGATCCACCTGATAGGTGTCCCCGGAATCCGGGTTGATAAAACGGTCAATACGGCTTTTGACATGCGGCACGGTTTGATAGGCAATTATCGATCCGGCCCCGCACAAAAACGCGCCCACTCCGATCAACACGCGCGGCAAACCTCCCAGAAACAAAAGCACGCTAAAGGCCGCCGCCAGAAGAAAGGTCTGACCGAAGTCGGGCTGCATCACTAGCATGGCGGCACAGACGGCAAACAGCAGCCCGGCGGCAAGAAATGCCGGCCAACGGTTTGCCGGATTGGCTTGCGCCAATATGGCGGCCGTAACAATGACAAAACCTGGTTTGAGAAATTCCGACGGCTGCAATGACAACGGCCCCACGTAGATCCAACGGGTCGCGCCCTTGATTTCAGGTGACAAAAAGAAAGTCGCAAAAACCAGCACCATGGCGCCCGCGCAAACCGCAAAGCCAATCCGCTTGATCCAGACGATCGGTAAGGCGGACAGGAACAATAGCATCGCCACGGCCGGTGCAAGGAAAATGGCCTGACGTTTGACAAAATGAAATGTGTCAAGCCCCAAACGATCCGCCACTGGCGGGCTTGCGGCAAATCCAAGAAAGAGACCCGCCCCGATCAGCAGCATAATGCCGCCGAGAACAGTACGGTCGATCGTCCAGGCCCATTCGCTGATTGCGCTTCTGTCTGTGCGTGTCAGTTTGAATTTCATGCCACCGCGTCTCCATTGCTGGGCACCTGAGAGCCTTCTTTCAGAGCCGCCACCGCTGCTTTGAAAGCATCACCCCGTTTTTCAAAATCCGGATACTGATCAAAAGAGGCGCAGGCCGGCGACAAGAGGATCACCGGATCTGGGCGCCCTTCTGAAAGCGCATCCCGCATGGCACGGTCAAGGGCTCGCTCCAGCGTGCCGCACTGCGTCATCTCAACGCGGCCTTTAAGCGTTTCGGCAATCTCTGCCGCCCCCTCCCCGATCAGATAGGCCCGAACGACAGGCCCCATCAGAGAAACCAGATCACTGACACCGCCCTGTTTGAGCCGCCCACCGGCAATCCAGTAGATATTATCATAGCAAACCAGCGCCTTGGCTGCCGCCTCTGCATTGGTCGCTTTGGAGTCATTAACAAAGCGCACGCCACGCAGTTCGGGCAAATTTTCCTGACGATGCGGCAACCCCGGAAAGCTTTTCAAGCCCTCGACAAGCCGCGCCGGGTCAAGGCCAAGTGCACGCCCACAGGCATAAGCCGCGGCCGCGTTCTCCCAATTGTGCGCACCGGTCAGGGCGTCAACCTCTTTCAGATCGACAACCTCGTCAGATACCGAATGGGTGCCGTCCCATAAAACGCCGCCAATCACAAAATAACCGTAACTGAGAACCTCTCCCACGGCCACCGGCAGCAACCGACCATTGTCCCTTACTTTTAGTTCAGTACAGATGGCTTGCGTTTGAATAGAGTTTACACCAAGAACAATGCGGCCATCCCGCTTGACCATATCCAGAACCCGCCGCTTGGAGGTGATATATCCCTCATAGCCGCCATGGCGTTCAAGGTGATCCGGGGTAATGTTCAGCAAAATACTCACGTCCGTGCGCATGGAATGGGTCAGGTCCGCCTGATAAGACGACATCTCCAGGACATAGACCATGTCATCGCTCGGCGGCGCGAGATCGAGAACCGGGATGCCAATATTCCCTCCCATCTGCACCGTCAGGCCGCATTTGGAAATCATGTGGGCTGTCAATGCGGTCGTGGTGGATTTACCATTCGTGCCGGTTATCACCACAAGGCGCGCATCTTTCCCGCTGTCTTCTAAGGCTTGAGCAAAAAGTTCTGTATCGCCAATCACATCGACGTTTGCATCTTTCGCCATGCGAACAACGTCATGAGGCTCAGGGTGTGTCAGCGGCACGCCCGGGCTGAGAACCAGCGCCGTCAGGGCCAGCCAGTTCCATCCCGAAGGATGCATCACCAAAGCTCCCGCAGCACTTGCTTGTTCGGCCGCCGCCTCATTGTCATCCCAGGCAACCACGCTGGCGCCGCCCGCAACAAGCGAGCGGATCGCCGACAGTCCGGTCCGGCCAAGACCGTAAACCGCAATCTGCTTGCCTTCATATCTGCGCGGGATGATCAATGCCTGCCCCTCATCTCAGTTTCAAGGTGGAAAGGCCAACCAACGCCAGAATGACGGCGATGATCCAGAAGCGGATCACAATCGTCGATTCAGCCCAACCCAGCTGCTCATAGTGGTGATGGATTGGCGCCATGCGGAACACCCGCTTGCCAGTGAGTTTGAACGACAGCACCTGAACGATCACCGACACGCCTTCAAGAACAAAGAGCCCGCCGATAATGACCAATACCAGTTCATGCTTGGTCGCAACGGATATAGCCCCGATCGCGCCGCCAAGCGCCAGCGATCCGGTGTCTCCCATAAACACCATGGCGGGCGGTGCGTTGTACCAGAGAAAACCAAGTCCCGCGCCCACGAGCGCGCCGCAGAAAACAGCAAGCTCGCCAGTTCCAGGAACAAAGTTAATCTGAAGATACTCGGCAAAAACCGCGTTCCCGACAAGATAGGCGATCAAGGCAAAACTTGAGGTAGCGATCATGACCGGCACAATGGCAAGGCCGTCGAGCCCATCGGTGAGGTTGACCGTGTTGGAGGCAGCCACCACCACAAAGGCGGCAAAGGGAATAAAGAACCAGCTCAGGTGAATAAGAGTGTCCTTCATCGAGGGGATCGCCACGGCGCCCGACAGTTTGTCCGGCGAAATTTCCATGATCCAATAGGCGGCAATAAAGGCAATAAGGAATTCGATCAAAAGACGCACCTTGCCCGAAACACCGGCCGAGCTCTTGCGCGTAATTTTCGAATAGTCATCGAAAAAACCAACCGCGCCAAAACCGGCGGTCACAAACAAAACGACCCAGACATATTGATTGGACAGGTCAGCCCAAAGCAGCGTTGCGGCAAAAATTCCGATCAGCATCAAAAAGCCGCCCATCGTGGGCGTGCCTTGTTTGGTAATGATGTGCGATTGCGGCCCATCCTCGCGGATCGGCTGACCGCCCGCCTGTTTGGACTTGAGCCATCGGATAAAGGCCGGGCCAAAAACAAAACAAACGACCATCGCCGTCACAATCGCGCCGCCCGTGCGAAACGTCAGATAGCGAAAGACGTTCAAGAGCGGAAATTGATCACTCAATCCAACGAGCCAATAATAAAGCATGTCTTTTCTCGTACCCCCTTTTGCCTTACGAGACCGCGGCCGGAGCCTTCAGCTCCTCAACCGCCTTGACGATTGGCGCCATATTTGTGCCAAGCGACCCTTTGACCATCACAACATCGTCTGATTTGAGTTCATTAAGCAATGGCTGAATAAGTTCCTCAGACGCGGGCGCATAGGCGCCCTGCTGTGCCTTCGGCAAGGCTTCCCAAAGCGCTTTCATGTGAGGCCCGCAGCAAAAGACCAGATCAACGCCGGCCGCCAGGATGGGCTCATTAAGGGCAGCATGCAAAGCCTGTGAGGTCCCGCCGAGCTCGCGCATATCGCCGATCACAGCAATCCGCCGCCCCCGACCGGTCATCGCCCGCGCGCCCAAGGTCTTAAAGGCCGCCGCCATGGAAGCCGGGTTGGCATTATAACTTTCATCCACCAGGACAAGTCGCCGTCCATCTTTGGTTTCGATATAGTGTTCAGCCCCGCGCCCCTTTGGTGGTTCGATGCCAGCAAGCGCCGCCGCGGCCGCCGCGACATCCGCGCCAACAGCATGGACAGCCGCCAGAACCGCCAGGGAATTAAGCGCCCAATGGTAACCGGAAGCACCGATGCGATAGGCGATACGGGTCCCACAAATATCGGCCTCCACATCCGTACCTTCCTCTCCCGCACCATAGGAAAGAAGCCGCGCCTGAGCTTTTTCACTTTCTCCAAATCCAATGATCTCGCCAGCTCCGCATTCTTCCGCCCGCTTGTTTAAGAGGTCAAAATGCGGATTGTCCCGGTTGAGCACCGCCACGCCACCCCGCTTCAGACCTTGAAATATCTCCGCCTTCGCCTCGGCGATGGCTTCGACATTGTCAAAGAACTCCAAATGAACCGGCGCCACCGTGGTAACAATCGCTACATCGGGTCGGACCATTTGCGTCAGCGGTATAATTTCTCCGGCGTGATTCATGCCGATTTCGAAAATCCCGAATTCCGTCTCCGCGGGCATGCGCGCCAGCGACAAAGGCACACCCCAGAGGTTGTTATAAGAGGCCGCCGATGCATGTGTGCACCCACAGGCCGTAAGCGCCAGTTTGAGCGACTCCTTGGTTCCGGTCTTGCCGACGCTACCGGTCACCGCAATCACTTTGGCATCGACCCGCGCACGCGCAAATCGACCGAGCCCATTAAGACCCTCCAACGTATCCTCAACGAGAAGCGACGGGCCTTTCAGGTCTGCCACCATATCGGCCCGCGAAATCATAACGCCGGCAACCTCAGCTTCTTCGGCCATTGCGACGAATTCGTGGCCATCGCGAGACAATCCCTGGATCGCAACGAACAGATCGCCGGGCCCGGAAGAACGACTGTCGATGGTCACATTGTCGGCGGTCCAGTCCCCGCCCGTGACCTTGCCGCCCGTGGCCTCAACCATTTCCTGCGATGTCCACAAGGGCCGATTGCTCATCAATGACCCCTCATGGCTGCAAGGATTTCTTGAACCACCGCTTTGTCGTTAAACGGCAAAACCTTGTCGCCGACAATTTGACCGCTTTCGTGGCCCTTGCCGGCAATCACCAGAATGTCGCCGCCTTCAAGGCTGTCGATCGCCGCGCGAATGGCTTCGCGCCGATCGCCGATCTCATCTACATGCGCCCCGCCGCGCTTGACCCCCGCCATAACCTCGGCGCGAATGGTGGCGGCATCTTCCGAGCGCGGATTGTCATCTGTGATGATGGCAAAGTCCGCCAGCCGAGAGGCAATCTCACCCATCAAGGGCCGCTTGCCCTTGTCCCGATCACCGCCACAGCCAACAACCACATGCAAATCCCCATCGGTGTGGGGCCGCAGGGCTTTCAGGACTGTCTCCAGAGCATCAGGTGTATGAGCATAATCGATGTAGATGACACCACGATTGCCCAGGTCGCCAACCAGCTCTAGCCGACCCGAGGCTCCATTAAGACGCGCGAGCAGCGGCATAACCTCTTCAATCTTAGCGCCCAATGACACCACCAACGCGGCTGCCATCAAAGCATTGAGTGCCTGGAAGTCTCCCGCCAGCGGCAGATCCACTTTATAAACCTTACCGCTCCACTCAACCCCCAGGGTTTGACCGGCGGTGGTCGAAATCTGTTCGACAATGCGGATCGTCTTGCCAGCCCTTCCAATTGAAATCACCTCGAGCCCACGTTTTTCGCACAGCTCTTCGACCTTTGCGAAAATATCCATGTCCGCATTCAAAACCGCAGGCGCACCGGGCGCCAAAAGGTCCTGAAAAAGGCGCATCTTGGCGTCAAGATATTCGTCAAAATCCTTGTGATAATCCAGGTGATCCCGTGAAAGATTGGTAAAGGCGCCTGCTTGCATTTTAACACCGTCAAGGCGGTACTGCGCGAGCCCGTGGCTGGAGGCTTCCATGGCCAGATGCGTGACGCCCTCCTTGACGAGGTCGCGCAGTTTCTCGTGGATCTCGACCGGATCCGGTGTTGTGTGATGCAAGGGTTTCAGGCCCGATGGGCTTTCAACACCCAAGGTGCCAAGGCTCGCCGCCTGATGACCCAGCAAAGTCCAAAGCTGGCGCACAAAACTGGCAATGGAGGTTTTACCATTCGTGCCCGTCACCGCACAGATGACATCCGGCTGCGCACCAAAAAACCGTGCCGCCGCGATGGCAAGCGCTTGGCGCGGCTCACGGCACGGGATGACCGGCAAGGTATCAATGTCAGCAAGCGAGTCTTCGCTCAATGCCTTTTGCCAACCTTCATGGGTTATAACAGCGGCCGCGCCCTGGGTTTTTGCCTGCGGAATATACTGCGCCCCATCAACCGCGGTTCCTTCCAAGGCTGCGAAGAGATAGCCATCGGCAACCGCGCGGCTATCCGCCGTCAAGCCGGTGACATCAATCGCCGCCTCTTCCTTGGTCAGGGGTTGAACCTTATTCAGAAGTTCTTTTAACAACACGCCCGTCCCCTCATTCCGCCGCCGCAATCTGCGCGCCTGGTTTGATGCCCGGCTCATAGATGGGACGCATGCCCATGATAGGCGCCATGCGACGCACCACATTTCCAACCGTTGGCGCTGCGTTCCAACCAGCCGTGCGATAACCGTAAGTTTCGGTCGTTCCCTTTGGCTCATCGAGCATCGCCAAAACAATGTACCGGGGCTTCTCAGACGGGAAGACTCCAACAAAAGAAGACAACAGAGCCTTTTTTAGATACCCGCCAGCGGCGGCTTTTTCCGCGGTGCCGGTCTTGCCGGCAACCGAATACCCAGGCACATCGGCGCGACTGGCCGTGCCATCGAGCACCACCTCACGCATGAGCCGACGCATCTGCCGACTGGTCATTTCCTTGACCACCCGCTTGCGCAACTCGCTCGGCTCTACCTCGTCCCTCACCAGCGTGGGATGAACTTCAAAACCGCCATTAACGAGAGCTGCCATCGCCACGACTGTTTGCAGCGGCGTCACGGAAATCCCATGCCCATAGGAGACGGTCGCTGTTTCAGTGGGGCCCCATTTGGCCGGCAGGAGGGGGCGGCCAAGTTCCGGCACCTCAAGCCGAGGCGCATCAAAAAGACCCAGGCGTTGCAAAAACTCTGTCTGAACATCGACCCCGGCCAAATGCGCCATCCGGGCTGATCCAATATTGGAAGAATGCTTGAAGATTTCGGTCACGGTGAGCCATTTGTTTTCTCCATGCAGATCATGGATCATCCGACCCCCTGTCTCATAGGGTTTGGTTGCATCGAACTTGTCCTCAAGTCCGGCAACGCCCGCATCCAAAACCATGGCTGTGTTAAAGGCTTTAAAGGTTGAGCCCATTTCATAGACGCCCAGCGTGACCCGATTGAACTTCTCATTATTGGTCGCGGATTGAAACTCATTCGGATCAAAATCCGGCAGCGACACCATGGCGAGCACCTCGCCGGTATTGACATCCATGACCAGGCCACTTGCCGCGATCGCATGAAACGCCACCATGGATTTCATCAATTCTTCGCGCAGCACATGCTGGACCCTGAGATCCAGGGTCAGCGTCACCGGCGTCGGATCGTCTTCTTTGAGAAGGTCGTCATCAAGGCTCTTTTCAAGGCCCGCAAGTCCGTCATTGTCGATCCCCACATAGCCAACAACCTGAGCAATCAGTGGACCATTGGGATAGACCCGCCGGCGGTCCGCCTGAAAATGAAGGCCGGCAAGCCCCAGCGACAAAACAGCCGCATGTTGCTTGGGCGCCAGATCGCGCTCAATCCACACGAAGGGCCGCTTGGAGGCAAGCTTGGTTTCAAGATTGGCCTTGTTCAAATGCGGCAGAACACGAATAAGAGCTTCCGCCGCTGTCTTGGGATCCTGAATGTCGCGGGCATCTGCATAGAGTGAAACCGTGCGCAGATCCGCAGCGATGATATTGCCGTTTCGGTCCACCAAGCCGCGCCGGATAGGAATGGGCGCCAGGCCATTTTCGACTTGCGAAACACGCACTGTGCGATCATCGCTCAAAACCGTCAGGTCGATAAGCCTGATGCCAATGAGTAAAAAGACCGACATAAAGAGCCCGCTGAGAACCAGCAACCGCCCGCGCCGCATCTCCAGCATCATCTGCTGCGTGCCGTCAAAATACATGCTCTGTTTGGGCAAAGGCCGGTCAATCTGCGATAGGCTTGCAGGGATATGAACGCGGCCGCGAGCGCGAGACATGAGGGTAGTTTACTCCTTCGCCTGGATTTGAACGTAGTAATCGCTGCCCGGCTGTTGGTAGCGCGGTGTCTCATGGGCGGCGTCCATCACCGGCCCTGAAACACCGTGCTGATCAAACAGATCCAGACCCATGTACGGAACATCCTCAAGCGCCACAATTTGCGTCGTCCGAACTTCTTTCAGCGCCAGATATCGCACCGCCATCTGTTCCAGCTTGGCAGGTTGATTGAGATGGCTCCACTCGGCGGAGAGAATTTGGATCGCTTGCTGTTCGCGTTGAATTTCCGCTTCCAGCCGGTAGTTTTCCTCCCGCGCGCCCTTGGCATCCAGTTTGACCACATGCACGAAGATAAACAGCATAAACAAAACTGCGGCAGAAACAGGGCCAGTTAAACGGCTCATATCATCCTCACTCCCAGCGCCGCTGCATCCGATGTGACGGGCCAGGCCGGCGCTTCGGTTCTAACCGCCGCGCGCAGGCGGGCACTGCGCGCGCGGTTGTTGACATCAAGTTCGCGCTCCCCGGCGCGAAGCGCCTTGCGCGTCAAAAGTTCAAAGGTAGGCGCAGGACCTTCGACCGGGCCCGGCGCATGCCGTGACACCGAGCGCGCCGCCCCTGAGCGTTCCGCCAGGAAACGCTTAACCAGCCGGTCCTCAAGCGAATGAAAGGACACCACAGCGAGCCGCCCCGAAGGTCTGAGCACATGTTCGGCACCCTCCAGCGCCCGGATCAACTCGCCGAGTTCGTCATTGATAAAAATTCTCAAGCCCTGAAAGGCCCTTGTCGCCGGATGTATACGATCCTTGGCCTTGCGCCCAACCACACGCTCAATTAGCTCGGCAAGCTCTTGGGTGGTCCTAAACGGATTGGCGGCCCGATCGGTCACGATAGCCTTGGCAATGGCGCGGGCGCGTTTCTCCTCGCCATAGACCTGAAAGATCCGCATCAGGGTTTGTTCATCAGCCTCATTGACTACATCCGCCGCGCTCTGTCCTTCCTGGCTCATCCGCATATCAAGCGGGCCCGGTTTGGAGAAAGAAAACCCGCGCTCCGCCTGATCGAGCTGCATGGACGAAACACCGATGTCGAGCACCACGCCGTCTACCTCGCGCGAACCGTGGGCCTCAAGCAGATCAGCCATATCACCAAAGCAGCCCTGCAAAAGAGTGAGCCGCCCGCCATAGGCCTCGACCAGACCCTGCCCATCTCGGATTGCGTTAGGGTCGCGGTCAATGCCGATAACCGCGCAGTCCGCCGCGTCGAGAATGGCCTTGGAATATCCACCTGCCCCGAAAGTACCGTCCACATAGATCCCGCCATCTTTGGGCGCCAGCACCTCAATGACTTCTGCCAGCAGCACGGGAATGTGGTCGGTCATAGTCCACCCCCTTGTGGGCTGAAGGTCAGGCGAGAACGGTTGGCTCGGGCAAGCTCCTGCCGCCGCTCGTCCGTAGACTGATGAAGCGGCGGGCTCCAGATCTGAAATTTGCGGCCAAGGCCGATAAACATCGCCTCGCCGTCGATCCCCGCATGTCGGGTGAGCTCTTCCGGAAGCTTGATGCGACCTTCATTGTCAAAATTCAAATGATGAGAGTTGCCGAGAATACTGGCGGCCAGCGCATCGCGCTCTTCAGAAAACGGCGGCAGCTGATCGATGATCTGCCCAAAGGCCTCCATTTGCGCCAGGGTGCAACCCTCCAGCGCCGCATCGGTAAAGGAGGGAAAGATCACGACGGCAGTGTCGCCCGCGTCCTTGATCACATTGCGAAAGGCAGCCGGCAGGGAAACGCGGCCCTTGGCGTCGATCTTGTTGATCACTGTGGACATGAACGGCCTCATCCGTCCGCCCCTCTTCTACTGCCTGATCGGGAGCCTGAAGCGGCCCCGCTACCCGGTAAGAAATCCCATCCACGGCGCAAGCGCCGTTTACTCCCATTTTTGGGATATTATGGGATATCATGGGTAATCATGGGCGTCAATGGACTATAAGGCCGATTCAGAGCGTATTTTCCCTTTATTTTCAGCTCCTTGAGAACAAGTGCGGAACAGGAGTTTCCAGGTAAATTTTCGGGGATTTTTCAAGGTGCCAGGTACACTTGAAAATTCGCTCACGCAATAGCCCCCTGCCCATCCTTAAAACGGCGGGAACGGCGATCACCGCCGTGGGCGCCCCGACCCGGGCCCTGACCGCCAAGCGGCCGCGAGCGCAAGAGTGATTGGGTGATTTCGTCCTCCATCACGACCCCTAAAGGTTCCTGGCAAAGCGCCCGATAGGCCCGCGGGCCAAGAGATTTAAAATATGGATGCGGCACGATGAGATCGGACGTTGCCGTGGTGCTGTTGATCAGATAGCTCGACCATGGATAAGCCCCGGGCACATCCACCATTCCGGCCCGAACCGGATTGAGCTCAACATAGCGATAGCAGGCAATCAGATAGGCCTCGGTTTCAATAAGCGATGCCCGGTAGCGCCCTTCAAAGAGGGAGCCGCTTCGACTTTGCTTGCGATTGATATAGCGAACATAATTTGTGCCGACACCCTGCATGAAGGGCTGAATGCCATCATCCGCGTCAGGTGAGATCAGCAAGTGCACATGATTGGTCATCAGCACATAGGCATGCAATCGGCACCCACACCGGTCGCAGAATTTCTTGAGCTGATCTAAATAGAAGATCCGGTCTTCATCACTGAAGAAGATGTCTTGGCGGTTATTACCTCGCTGAATGAGGTGATAAGGATACCCCGCAACGGTCCGCCGTCTTTGCCGCCCCATAACGATCTCCCTTTTTCATGTCATTTTCAAGGTGCCAGGTACACTTGAAATATGATAAACCGCAGAATTCCGCCATTCAAGGTTCAAGTGTACCTGGCACCTTGAAAAATCGCCAAAGGGGCTTGAGAGGAAAATAGCCAGATGGTCTGTAAGCCGGGTTCTGTCCCAGGGCCCGAAGGCCCCTTCGGATGACCATTCCTCTAGGACGACTGTTGCCAGCCGCCTCGCGCGACCGACCCGGATGGCAGCCCGGAAACGGGCCCAATGCCATCCCTATTTGGTCTTGCTCCCGGTGGGGTTTACCGTGCCTGCCCTGTTACCAGAGCAGCGGTGCGCTCTTACCGCACCCTTTCACCCTTACCTGCAAAAGGCAGGCGGTTTGCTTTCTGTGGCACTGTCCCTGAAGTCACCTTCGCCGGGCGTTACCCGGCACCGTGTTTCCGTGGAGCCCGGACTTTCCTCTCGTCCGCCCGCCCGAAGGCAAAGCGAACCAGCGGCCATCCGACCATCTGGCTTCCTGTTATTTAGTCCCTGAA
>SBHG01000109.1 GCA_006226305.1 Alphaproteobacteria bacterium
CCGAATGGCGGTCACTTCCGCATGGGCCGTTGGGTCATTCGACGACGTGACCTTGTTAAAGCCCTCGGCGATCACCTCGCCGTCCTTGACAATCACCGCGCCAAAAGGACCGCCAAAGCCTTCCGACATTTTGGCCATGGAAATTTCAATGGCCAGTGCCATAAAATCTTGTGGGGATTTCATTGCCAAACCTCCTCAAGGTTTTCTGCCATCTGCAAATTGAATTGGAGAAGTTGTGCGGCCACAGAAACCGCAATGGCCGCCGGACGTTTATCCCTGAGGCCCGAAAGGCCGATCGGAGAGAAAAAGCGTTTGAGCGCTGCTTCTGGAATATTTTGCGAGGCAAAATAGCGAAGCGCCTGAGCCCGCTTCGACCGACTGCCGATCATGCCGACGAAGGGCAGATCGTCCCGTGCGAGCGCCGCCGCGCAGATATCAAAATCAAGCGCATGGGTGGGTGTCATGACCAGCACCGTGCCACCTGCCGGTATACGCGCCACATCCCCTTCCGGCACCAAGGAAAAGAGCGGGGTCACTTTTGAGGCATCAAGCCTGCCAAGCCATTCTTCGCGCTCATCGACCACGGTCACCTCATAATCCAGCGTGGCAAGTACCGAGGCCACGGCCTGGCCCACATGACCCGCCCCGAAGATCCAGACCGGCAGGCGCTCACGCCGCACCTCTTCGGTCAAGACGCGGGTCTTAGCATCGAAATGAGTAGAAGACACTTCCACCGGCTGGGCTCGCCATTCCTTGCTGCCCCCGTCCTCAAAGCGGGAAACAAGCACGCCCGGAGAAATACCCTGTTCTGCCCGCAACCAGTCCCAGAGCCACCCAAGGGAGCCGCGACCGATCTTTTCATAGACGAGATGCACAAAGCCGCCACAGCACTGACCAAGATCCGGCCCGAGCGGAATGTCTTCAAATTGCGGCGAAACGTCTTTCTCAAAAAAGCCGCGCGCGGTTTCCAAAACGCGCAGCTCAAGACCGCCGCCCCCAATGGTGCCGACAAACCGATCTTTCAAGACCAGCATTTTAGCGCCGGTTTCTCGTGGAGAAGAACCCTCCGCGGCGATGACCGTGACCAGCACGGCTGGTTCAAGCGCCTTGGCGGCCTTAATGGCCGCATCGACCCAGCTCATCCGCGCCTCCTTACTTGGTCAACCGCTTCCAAAATCGCTTCCGGCGTCGCCGGAGTCCGGAGGCAGGGCATGCCCGCATCCGGGTTGACGCTCGAGACAGCGTCAGCAATGGCAAAATAAACCGACATGGCAAGCATCAGCGGCGGTTCGCCCACTGCCTTCGAGCGATGAATGGTTTCCTCCACATTGCGCCCATCCCAGAGGGTCATATGGAAAGCCTTCGGCCGATCACCCGCTGTTGGAATTTTATACGTTGAGGGTGCATGGGTCATCAGCCGTCCCTTGTCGTTCCACCACAGCTCTTCTGAGGTGAGCCAGCCCATGCCTTGGATAAAGCCCCCTTCGATCTGCCCAAGGTCAATGGCCGGGTTAAGGCTTGCCCCGACATCATGCAAGATATCGACCCGCGTCACTTTGCTTTCACCGGTCAGCGTATCGATCACCACTTCCGACACTGCCGCCCCATAGGCGAAATAATAAAAGGGCCGCCCTTGGGCCTTCTCCCGGTCATAATGGATCTTCGGCGTTTTATAAAAACCTGTCGCCGACAGCTGTACCCGCGCCAGATAGGCTTCGTTTACAAGATCGTCAAAGGAAAGGCGCTCGCCACCGACCTCAAACCCATTGGCGACATGGATCACTTCGTGCACCTCTACCTGATGCCGTTCGGCGGCAAATCGGAGGAGACGGTCTTTTATAGTTCGCGCCGCCACCTGCGCCGCCATGCCGTTCATGTCCGCGCCCGACGAGGCCGCCGTGGCTGACGTATTGGGAACCTTACCGGTATGGGTCGCGCTGATCTTAATGCGGGCAAGATCAATCTTGAGCTCTTCAGCCACCACCTGCGCCACTTTGGTGAAAAGCCCCTGCCCCATCTCCGTGCCACCGTGATTAAGATGCACCGAGCCATCCGCATAGATGTGAATGAGCGCGCCCGCCTGATTGAGAAAGGTGGTGGTAAAAGAAATGCCGAATTTAACCGGCGTCAGGCTGATCCCTTTTTTCAGAATTGTGTTGGCTGCATTATACGCCGCCACCACCTTTCGCCGCGCCGCATAGTCGGCAGAACGCGCAAGGTCGGGCATTAGGTCGGGCAGAACATTGTCGTCAACGGTCATGCCGTAATGGGTGACATTGCGCCCCTCACCGCCATAGAGATTTTTAAGGCGCACGTCGAAAGGGTCCATGGCGCAGGCGCGCGCCACCTCTTCAATCACCTGCTCGATGCCGATCATGCCCTGCGGCCCGCCAAACCCCCGGAACGCAGTGTTAGACACCTTGTTGGTGCGGCAGCGATAGCCGGTCGCCCGCATATGCGGAATGAAATAGCCATTGTCCGCATGGAACAGCGCCCGGTCGACAATCGCGCCCGACAGATCGCTCGAGCAGCCGCAATCCGCCATATAGGTAATATCGAGCGCCGTAATCTCGCCTTCCCCAGAAAAGCCCACATCATAGGCAATCTCAAAGGGATGGCGCTTGCCGGTCATCACCATGTCGTCGTCACGCTCAAGCCGCAGTTTTGCCGGGCGTCCGGTTTTGCGCGCCGCCAGCGCCGCAATCGCCGCCCACTGGGTGGCTTGACTTTCCTTACCGCCAAAGCCGCCGCCCATGCGCCGCACTTCCACTGTCACCGCGTTCGACGGAAGCCCGAGCACCAAAGCAACGTTTTTTTGAATTTCACTTGGGTGCTGCGTGGAGCAGTGAAGCGCCACATCGCCGTCCTCACCCGGCACTGCCAGGCTGACCTGTCCTTCAAGATAAAAATGATCCTGGCCGCCAACGGTCAGATGACCTTTGATGCGCTTGGGCGCCTCGCTCAGCGCGGTCTCCACGTCACCGCGCGATTGTGCATGCGCGGGCTCGACAAATGACTGGGCCGCCATGGCCGCGCCCACGGTAAGGATCGCAGGCCGCTCTTCGACCCGCACCTCGGCCAG
>SBHG01000113.1 GCA_006226305.1 Alphaproteobacteria bacterium
AACAAATATTAAAGGGCCGGCCGGTTGGCTCCGGCGGTCTTCTCTTGTCATGAGGATGGGCCCCACGGGCACCCTCAAGAGCGCTGATTTTTAAGCTGTTTTATTCAGGTCAAACGGCAGCTCAAGTTTGAGATTTGATGCTCTGGATTTGGCCCCGTTTTAAGGGGGTCAGTGCCGAACACCTTCCTGGCTGTGCGTCTCAATGAGATCGCAGGCCCGTTTGAACGCGGCTTCTATACTCAATTTAGTCGTGTCGAGCAAGTGGGCATCTTCAGCTTGTGTCAGCGGCGAGACCGCGCGGCTGGAATCGCGGGCATCGCGTTCCTGAAGATCGGCCAGAACCCCTTCAAAAGTCACATCTTTTCCCCCTGCGACCAGCTCGGCGTGGCGCCGCCGGGCCCGTTCTTCCACGCTGGCGGTAATGAACAATTTGACGTCAGCCTCGGGGCAAACCACCGTGCCGATGTCCCGCCCGTCCAGAACCGCCCCCTTGGGCTGGTGGGCAAAATCGCGCTGTACCTGCAAAATCGCCGCCCGCACCGGCTCCATGGCGGCGACAATCGAGGCGGCCGCCGCCACTTCCGGGGTGCGCAGCTCCGGCCCGGAAATGCCCGAAATGCTGAGGTTCTGCGCCGCATTTAGGGCCGTTTCAGCATCGGCTGGGTCACCGCCCTGTTGCAAAACCTGCCAGGCGACCCCCCGGTAAAGCGCGCCCGTGTCCAGATGGGCCAGATCATAGTGGTCGGCCAGCATGCGTGCCATTGTGCCCTTGCCGGAGGCCGCCGGTCCGTCAATCGCGATGATCATGCGGCCTCCTGTTCGCCAATTTGCGCGCCCAGGGAGCGCATCAAAGGTACGAAATTCGGAAAACTGGTGGCGATCACAGACCCGTCATCCACCGTCACCGGGCCCTCGGCGCCAAGCCCCAGAACCAGGAAGGACATGGCGATGCGGTGATCAAGGTGGGTCTGGATGGGAGCGGTGCCGCTTAGCCCAACGCCGTTGGCGCCCGGACCGCCGCGTCCGCGCACAATCAGCCCTTCGGCCAGCTCCTCCACATCCGCGCCGCAGGACGAAAGTCCCCTGGCCATCGCCGCTAACCGGTCGCTTTCCTTGACGCGAAGCTCTTTCAGGCCTTCCATTTTGGTGGTGCCATTCGCATAAGCCGCCAGAACCGACAAGATCGGATATTCGTCGATCATCGAGGCGGCGCGGGCCCCGGGGACTTTGACCCCGGACAGGGCGCTGTGGCGCACGCGGATATCGGCCACCGGCTCCCCCTGGCACCTGCGTTCGTGAAGATAACTCACATCGGCGCCCATCTCGCGCAGGGTCGTAAAAAATCCGGTGCGCGAGGGACTGATCAGCACATTTTCGATGGTCAGGTCCGACCCGGGAACAATCAACGCCGCCGCCGCCAAAAAGGCTGCCGAAGAGGGGTCGCCCGGCACCGTGACATCTGCGGCGATCAGCTCCTGCTGTCCCTCCAGGGCAATGACATTACCGTCCCCGGTGGGGGTTACATCCACGTGAACCCCAAAATGGCGCAGCATGTGCTCGGTGTGATCTCGGGTTGCTTCCGGCTCGATCACGGTCGTGCGCCCGGGCGTGTTGAGCCCGGCCAGCAAAATGGCCGATTTGACCTGCGCTGAAGCCACCGGCAGCTCATAAGTAAGGGGCAAGGGTGTGGCCGCGCCTTTCAGGGTCAACGGCAACCGGCCGCCGGGGGCCGCCAAAACTTTCAGGCCCATGCGACCCAGCGGGGTCAGAACCCGGTTCATCGGTCGGCTCGACAGGGATTTGTCGCCGATCAGGGTCGCTGTCAGGTCATGGCTGGTCAAAAGCCCCATAAGGAGCCGTGCGCCGGTGCCCGAATTACCCATGTCGAGCGCCGTATCCGGGGATTTGAGGCCGCCGACCCCCACGCCGCTGATTTCCCAGATCCCGTTATCCAGGCGCCGCACCGGGGCGCCGAGCGCCGCCATGGCAGCGGCCGTCGCCAAAACATCTTCACCTTCCAGAAGTCCTGAAATGCGGGTGATACCGAGCGCGAGGCCGCCCAGAAGCAGAGATCGGTGCGAAATCGATTTGTCCCCGGGAACCTGACAGGTGCCCGACAGTACCGTCGCACCTGAGGCCGTGAGGGGGTGCGTGAGTGAGGAAGAAGACAGAATTTGCCTCCGGAAAATTAACTTTGGGTGAGACTTCGCGGGAGGCACTCTAGCAAGAAACACTTGGCCCCCGCAATGCGCTATATTCCGCCATTTTTCCCACGCGCGGCCTGGGATGAGATTTCCTTTTGACAGATCAAAAAGATCATGGCAAAGGGTCCCATCAATTTCACCATTTCCGCGCTTGCGGCCCCGGGGCTTGCAAGCGAGAGACCTGGAAGGATGTTAGATCCGTGGCCAAGCCTGATTTGGGAACCAAACGCACCTGTCCGGAATGTTCGGCAAAGTTTTATGATCTCGGCAAGGACCCTTGCGTCTGCCCGAAGTGTGCGCACACCTTCGTGCCGGAGATCCTTTTAAAGTCCAAGCGTCGCCCGGACGAGGCCGATACGCCCAAGCCCAAGGAATCTGAGGACGCCGAGGACGCCGAAGAAGAGACAGATGATGAGGAAGAAGGTATCGAGGTCGATGATGTCGATACCGACAACCTCATCGATGACGACGATGATGATGAAGATGATGATGACGACGAAATGGACGGCGTTGAAATCATCGATATTGACGACATCGACGACGATGACGACGACGATGATGATGACACCTTGATCGATCTTGATGATGACGATGACGACGGGGTTGCCGGCATCATTGATGTCGATATTGAAAAAGACGACAGCTAACTTATAAGCTTTCGCTTGATTTTGTCGGGCGGCGTGACTAGGGTCTGCCGCTCGAAAGCCTCCCTCGCTTGAGGGGCGCACGACAAGGGCCACCAGCGCCCGCCCGTCGCAGCACTGCGGCACTTGGCAAAGATGGGGCTATAGCTCAGTTGGGAGAGCGCTTGAATGGCATTCAAGAGGTCGGCGGTTCGATTCCGCCTAGCTCCACCAGTCAGTCTC
>SBHG01000102.1 GCA_006226305.1 Alphaproteobacteria bacterium
GCCTTACTCACGCAACTTCGTGCTCGCGCCCGAAGAGATGCGTCTTATATGGAGGTGCTCTGGCCCTGTCAACAGCGAAAAACCAAAAAAAACGCGCTTTTTTCAGGAATTTTGAAGAAATTTTACCCCGCGTTTACCAATTCGGGTCGATCAAGGGTCTTTTAGGTCCAAAAACCGCAGTTTTCAGCCATTTCCGACGGTTAACACTTTTGCCAGAAATCGCCATATAAACTGGAATTTAGATGCGAATCCGCAAACCTTATGGCAAATGATCCTGGAAGCTGTGGATTTGGGCCAATTTTACCTGCAAAGGGCACCTGATCGCCGCCCTTTTAGATGCCGCAAAAGAAGATGATGAGCCGATGCCGCCAATGACTTTCGTGACTTTCCCCCAAATTGCCCGAGACTCGCTTTTCAACGCCGCCAGAAGGCTGCGCGCCGCGCTCTGGCCGCATCGCGAAAAAGTGGCGGTTTTCCTCGCATCTTTGGCAATTTCAGGTCTGTTGATCGCAGTAATTTTGCACGGCAATGCCTTTTTGTCGCGCGGCCATTATAATGTGACCGACGAAATGACCGTCCAGGAACCGGCCCTTCCCTTCCTTCAGAACGACCCGATCGCTGCCGCACCTTTGGACCGCGAAGGAGCGCTTGAGACGGCGCTGGCGGCACCTTCAAGCCCGGTTGGCACCTCGATTGGCGCTTTGCCGGAGCGCCCCTTTGAGCCCCTTCGACTGGACCCTTTGATTCAAACGGTCGACCTCACGGTCGGGCGCGGCGACATTCTTATGGACATGCTGGTCGATGCGGGCGTGCCCCGCACCGAGGCCTATTATGCCATTGAGGCCATGTCGCAGGAGTTCAGCCCACGGAAGATCCGCGCCGGTCAACAGCTCACTTTGACCTTTGAAACCCCAACGAACGAAGACCGATCCGAACTGCTGGATACGTCCTATCTTAAGTCCTTCGATGTGAAGACGGACGTGGAAACTTCTATTCATGTCGCCCGCACCGGCGAAAAACAATATGTGTCCGAAAAGGTCATCACCCCGCTTGAGGAAAACTATGCACGGGCAGGCGGCACGATCGATTCGTCGCTCTATCTAGCCGCTCTCGAAGCTGGTATCCCCGACGCGGTTATCATCGAAATGATTTCCATGTTTTCCTATGACATTGATTTCCAGCGCGAAATCCGAACCGGCGATCAGTTTGAGGTTTACTACACGCGCCTCTATGACCCGCAAGGCAACCCGGTCAAAACCGGCAATGTCTATTTCGCGTCCATGACTGTTCAGGGCAAGCAGAAGGGCTACTACCGTTTCGAAACGCCAGATGATCACATTACAGACTATTATGACGAGAACGGGCAAAGCGCGAAGAAATTCCTGATGCGCACTCCCGTCAACGGCGCGCGCATCTCTTCCCAGTTTGGCAGCCGCAAACATCCGGTCCTTGGCTATACCAAGATGCACAAGGGCACGGATTTTGCCGCCCCCACCGGCACCCCTATCATGGCCGCTGGCAATGGCACCATTGAGCGGGCGTCACGTTACGGCACCTACGGCAATTATGTGCGCATTCGCCATGCTAACGGATACCAGACCGCCTATGCGCATATGTCGAAGTATGGCCCCGGCATCAAACAAGGAGTACGCGTCAAACAAGGCCAGATTATTGGCTATGTCGGCGCCACCGGCCGCGTCACCGGCGCCCACCTCCACTACGAAGTGATGAAGGACGGCGATAAGGTCAACCCGCTCAAGATCAAGGTGCCCACCGGTCGCAAACTTGCCGGCGACATACTGGTCGCTTTCGAAAAGAGCCGCGAAAAACTCGATACTGAAATCGCAGCTCTTCCCGATTGGCGCAAGGTTCAGACGGCTGAGGCAGATACCTCAGCGGCAGTGGTGGCAAACTGACGCCTACGGCGCCAGGGCCTCTTCCCGACAAGTTACCTCCTCGGCAATCAGGGCCTCGCTCGCCTGTGCGCCGCGATCTTCACGCGGCAAATCAAGGAGTACACGGATCTCGGCTTCTAAGTCCGCGTTTCCGGAAATTGCGGCCCCATAGCAAGAACAATAGTTCTCGATTTGCTCCTGTGAAATCTCCGGCGGGATATCAACATCTTTGACCTCCTCAAGGCAAAGCGCCTCCCAGTCTTCAGCAATGGACGCTGGAGACAGAAACGCAGCAAGGCAGAAAGCACTTATAATCTTTCTCGTATTCATGTTTCGTTTCCTTACTGCGCCAAGGCCTCTTGCTGACAACTGTGCTGAGCCGCTTTAAACGCCTCACCCATTTCTTCTTCCTCGGCGGAAGCAGATTTTTCCTCAAACTCGGCTTTAAGGTCGGCATCGCCGTTTACAGCCGTATCAAGGCATGAGCAAAAATAGTTGATCTGATCCTGCGTCACTTCTGGCGGCACATCGCTTGAGGCCGCCACCTCTTCCAGGCACAGGCCTTCCACATCCGCAGCGAGAGCGCCGCCCGCCACCAAAAGAGCAAAAGCCACGGCCGCCAGGCCATAGAGCATCGATTTCATGTTTTATCTCCATCACTAAAATTCAGCCAAAAGCAGATGGAGGTTTGGTCCCAAGCGGCAACGCACATACCAAAACACCCGCAAGACACTCCAAATTGCTGACGCAGAGTGTGGCACCTGTGCCCCATCTTCTCTGCAAAGGGGGATGCAGAACCCCGGGAAGGCTGGACTCGCGAAACTCAGGCCTTATACTCGCCGGGGTAGCAACAGGTTGGGGGACTCAATGAAATTCTTGATAATAGCTTTTGGAATCGGTCTCACGGCCTTGCTGTTTGGGTCGGACGCCTCAGCCTCTGACTTTGTCCCTGCACCCCTCGCCCATTCGACTCAAGCAAACGAAAATCTCAACCCCATAAAAAGGCCCCCCCCACCTTACCCCGAAAAGGCTATGGCCAGAAATCAGACCGGCTGGGTTTTAATGGATTTTGATGTGGAGCCGGACGGAACAACATCTAACGTGCGAGTCGAAGACGCCGAGCCCCCAGGGGTATTTGATGTCGCCTCCATTCGAGC
>SBHG01000165.1 GCA_006226305.1 Alphaproteobacteria bacterium
AGCTTTTACCGGGACATGCTGGACCAGGAAGCCACGGAGTTTTTAGGGCTGCGCGGTCTTTTCATGATCGCGGCGCGGCGCGGTGACCGGGAAGCAGCTTATGATTACGCCAGCCGTGCCTATGAGCTCAGGCCCGATACGCCCTGGGTGTTTGACGCTTTGTTTGAATTAAATTCCGCCTTGCACAATTGGGCCGGTGCAGCGGATATGCTGGAAAGTTCGGTTAAAGCCAAACACATCGGGCAGGATGTCGCTAAACGCAAACGCGCTGTTCTTTATACGGAGCAAGCGCGCGCTGAAGACGGTGCGGGCAATGGTCAGGCGGCGCTCGACATGGCGCAAAAGGCCTTGGGGCTTGCGCCCGGATTTACACCGGCTGCTCTGGTCGCGGCGAAATATCTCATCGAAGCAGACCAGTTGTGGAAGGCGGCACAAACCATTGAAACCGCCTGGAGTTTGGACCCGCATCCGGAGCTTGCGCGACTTTACGGTAAGATCAAAGTTGGGGATGACGCCAAATCCAAAGCGCGCTGGCTGCGCGGCCTTGCCAAGTTCAATAAGGATCATGTTGAAAGCCGTCTGTTGCGGGCGCGGCAGAATGTGAAGCTCGGCGAGTGGAAGGCGGCACGGCGTGCCCTTGCGGGCCTCGTTGAGAATTTCCCCAGTGTACGGGTTTGTGAGCTCATGGCCGATATTGAGAAGGGTGAATACGGGACATCGGAAGTGGTGTCAGAAGCGGCCCGGGCCTGGCTCGCCAAGGCGGTGCATGCGCCGCGCGATGCGCATTGGATGTGCGGCACCTGTGGCCGCGAGGCGCCGGGCTGGTCAGCGGTTTGTCCCAATTGCGGCGCCTTTGACGATTTGTCCTGGCGGGCGCCGCAGATCGCCAGCCTCACGCCGCTTGAGGATGATGAGGAGCAGGAAGAGGGGGCGGGCCCTGTGGTGATTTTGACGCCGGACTCCCCGGAGGAGGTGCCAGCGGTGGTGGATTCGGTGCGGGTGCCGCCCCATGCCACCAAAGGCGCCGCGCGCAAGGCACCGGCCACCTATCGCAGTCGGCGGGAGGATGTGAGCGCGCCCGCAGCCCAAAATCCCGACCAGGTGCCGGTTCCCGATGATCCGGGGCCCGGCGGGGAAGACCCTTATGATCCGCGGCCAGAGACGGTTTCGGGCCGCGACTTCTAGACCCGCGCCTTCCAAAATGCTAATAGTTAACGGGCCTGAAGCTTCGGGGGGAGCGACGGGAATTGAGCAGGATTTAGGGCTCTAGGCCTATATTTGTTTTTGTGCACGGGTAGTGGGGATCACATGCGTCGATCGATCATTGGATTGCTGGCCTTTTTGGCCGTGGCAACCGGCGCTTTTCTCGGCCTTGCGGATTTTGATATTCCGCTTGAAACCCTGAAGGGTCGCTATGGCGGGGACCAGTCCCGGTTCGTGCAATTGCCCAATGGCATGACGGCGCACTACCGTGATCAGGGCAATGCCAATGGGCGTGTGCTGGTGTTGCTGCACGGCTCCAATGATTCCCTTTTCACATGGGAGCCCTGGGTTCAGGAACTCGGGCAGGACTACCGACTTGTTACGGTGGATCTGCCGGGCCATGGACTGTCATCCTTTACCGAGGGCAATGTTTATACGACCGAGGTCTATCTTGATTTTGTGTCGCAGTTTATTGGCATTCTGCAGCTCGACACATTTGTGCTTGGTGGGAATTCCATGGGCGGCAAGATTGCCTGGCGCTATGCTCTGGATAACCCGGAAAAAATGGAGGCGCTGGTGCTTTTGGACGCCTCGGGGGTCGACCTAGGCGGCCCGCCGCAGGACGAGGGTCTGCTTTATCAGATTGCCGAGACGCCGGGGCTGAACCGGCTCCTGGACTATGTCCTGCCAAAGAAGCTGGTCGCCAACACGTTGCGCGATGCAATTTATGATGATGAGCAGGTGACCCAGGCCATGGTCGATCAATATCACGACCTTCTCTTGCGTGAGGGGCGGCGGCAGGCTTCCAAGGCGCGGCTTTTGGCCCCGGCGGAGGCCCAGCCGACCGAACGGCTTGGCGAGATCACGGTGCCGACACTCATTCTCTGGGGCGAGGAAGACACTTATGTGTCGGTCGAAGCGGCCTATGTGTTTGATGCGCAGATTCCCAATTCCACGCTGATTGTCTATCCAGAGGTGGGCCATCTGCCGATGGTGGAAGTGCCGGAAACAAGCGCCGCGGCGCTCAAAGCCTTTCTTATTCTGCACTAGATTGACATTTAAATTCCTGGTTTCTAAATTCGGGTTCAGGAATAACTTTGTTTTTTAAAAGAGGGTTAGGCGATGGATTGCACCAACACCAGCAACTACCATCACTTTCGAACGCGTGGCCCTGTCTTTGCCCTGCAATCACACGCTTTGCAGGGCTGATCAGAGCTACGAATTTCCTTTTAAGACATTCCTTGATCAGGCCTGTTCGGGTCGCGGCTAGAAGGCCGGCGACTTGTCGAACCCTAGAGAGCTTCCATTTTCCTCCATAAGCTCACGCCACCCATAGAGATCAAAAAATGTCTGTTCTTTCCCTAAAAGATGCGAGCTACCGGGCTCATACCCAACTTTTCCAATCACTGACCTATTCCTTTGGCCGCGAGGACCGGGTGGGCCTAGTGGCGCTTAACGGCGCGGGCAAAACCACTTTCCTCAGGTGTCTGACCGGGGAACTGGAACTAACCTCGGGCGAGGTGACCTTCTCGCGCGGGGCGCGGATTGGGTATATGAGCCAGGAGGTTGATCCGGCGCTCCTGGATCTGACCTGCCGCGCGGCGGTTCTCAGCGCACTGCCCGAGGCATTGCGAGACGATGAAGACTGGCGCGTCGACATGGTGTTGGGATCGCTCGGATTTGACGAACATCACTATGAGCAAAAAGTTTCAACCTTGAGCGGGGGCTGGCAGCGGCTTTTGCTGCTGGCGCGAATTTGGGTGAGCGAGCCGGACATTCTTTTGATGGATGAGCCGACCAACCATCTGGACCTTGAAAAAATCCTGTTTCTGGAAAACTGGCTCTTAACCTGGGCGGCGCATATGCCGGTCATTATTGCTAGTCACGACCGGAGCTTTCTGGATACGGTGACTAATCGCACTTTGTTTTTGCGACCGGCCCAGTCGCAATTTTTCAATCTGCCCTACAGCCGCGCCAAGCAAGAACTGGAGCAGGTCGATGCTTCGCTTGCCTTGGAGCGCGAGCGGCGGCTTGGCGAGGCCGAGCAACTGCGCAAGCAATCAGCTAAATTGAAAAACATTGGCCTTAACTCCGGCAGCGATCTTTTGCAGAAAAAGCAAAAGCAATTGCGCGAACGTGCCGAGCGCATTGAAGAGAAAGTCGACGCGCTTCATCAGGAGCGCGCGGGGGAAATTCGCCTGGCGACAGGGGGGACCCACGCCAAGGTTTTGGTGCGGATTGAAAATCTTGAGGTTAGGACTCCCGACGGTCGGCTGCTCTTCAAAGTTCCCGAACTTGATATCGCACAAGGGGATCGTCTGGTTCTGCTCGGGCGTAATGGCTCAGGCAAGTCGACCTTTATCCGGCTCTTGCGCCGGGCGCTGGTGGCGGGAGAAGAGGTCAAGGGTATCCGAGTGACACCGTCGCTGAACACCGGCTATCTTGACCAGGCGCTTTCCGATGTATCGCCGGAGGTAAGCGCCTTTGAACATGTTTCCCGTCGCGGGGAAAGTGACGCGCGTTGTCACGCGGCGCTGGCAAGTGCGGGCATCGATTTTGACTGGCAGGAAAAGCCGATGCGGCTTCTTTCCTGGGGGCAGCGCGCGCGGGTGGCCCTCCTGGCACTCAGGTTTGAGGCGCCCAACTTTTACCTCCTGGATGAGCCGACCAATCATGTGGATATCGCCGGTCAGGAGATGCTCTCAGGTGAGATCAAAGCGCGCGGCGCGGGCTCGGTGCTGGTCACTCATGACCGAATGTTCGCGCGGGAGACCGGCAACCGGTTTTTGGTAATTGAGGGCGGGAAACTCACCGAAAGCGCCTCGCCGGAAGGGTATTTTGCCTCTGTCGCGGCCGAAATCTGACCTTGCAAAGTGGGGCCGGTGGAAGTAGATAGGGCTACTTTTGCTTACCCAAGCCGCTGTAGCTCAGTTGGTAGAGCAACGCATTCGTAATGCGTGGGTCGGTGGTTCGAGTCCACTCAGCGGCACCAGGTTTTCAGCCTTCCCTCAACCTTGCCAGCAGCTCTTTTGGGATCGGCAACAGGCCCGCGTCTTCGGCGGCCTTGCGCTCAGCGGCTATGTGGGCATCCAGCCTTTCCTGTAGCGCCTTGAAGCGCGGTTCGTCGCGCAGTTCATCGAACATTCGGTTAAAAAGTAACTCGTCAAAATTGTCCCGGCATCTCGCCCATTGCGTTTCGAGGGCAGTTAGAGCGCCCTCCGTGTCGCCCTCGGCCACTGCAATAACGGCTGCCAGGTAGTCAGCCAAGTAATGGGTGCCATCCGGGTCTGCCAACATCGATTGATGTATGGTCTTCAATTTTTCCAGGATGAGAGCCGCACTTGCCCGCTTGCCAAGTTTCCGCCTGAGGAACATCGACAAGATTCCACCCTGGAAAGCTGACGTTATAGAGAAATTCCGCCCCCAACCATCCGGGTCCGGATCATCAAAGGGGGTGAGAAGACTATTGGCTTCGGCATATTCCCCTTCAAAGGCCTTCCAGTCGGCCAGACTCAGTGCAATTTCGTGATCCTCTTTTGCTCCGCTGTCGTGTTCAAGCTCTGTCCCGAGATGTCGCGCTGCTTCTGAATTGCCCAAGGACAAATATAACGACAGCGCGAGGCCAGGTTCAAATTCCTCAATTGAATCCGTATATCCAAGTACACCTGCGAAGACGAAGGCATTGTAGGACGTAACGTTGTTTGTAAAAGCGACTTGGGGATCAAGTAGGCAGGCGAGCGCTTCGGTCACATGTCCCTGCTTTGAATTCAAAATCGCTTTACTATTACTAGCAATAGAGGCTGCTACGCCTGCCGCTTCCATCTGCGCAAAAATGGAAGATGCTTCCTTGAATCTAAGGCGATCTGTGTATTCGGCGACTGCACCCGTCAGCGCCAGGGCTGAAACGGGATCGCGTTCGAGCGCCTTTCTTTGCGTGGAAAATAGTGGGGCTGAAGGGTCCCCTGTCTGCTGCATGGCGCGCGTCAGGAGATTATAGCCTCGAGAATAGTTGGCATTAAGGGCAATCGCCTGTTCGGCGAGGTCCTGGGCTCTGCCCGGATCCTGATTGAGGGTGTGGTACATGCTCAATACGCCGTGTATTTCGGCGATTGTGGGATCCATCTCAAGTGCTTTGTCCAAAAGTGGCTTTGCTGCAGCGGAGGCTTCGCCCAGCGGAATGCGCCCATAGCAGCCATCCCCATCTGACAGAAGCATATGGGCATCGGCAAGTCCGACCATGGCTGGGATATAATCCGGATCTGCCTCAAGCGCTGACTCGAAATGGTGTTTTCCAATTTCAATGTTTTCGCGGGTGCGTTTGCGCAGGAACTGCTGACCCAGCATGTAATGCTCATAGGCTCCGACACTCGCGCTGCGGGTGGTTTGCGGTGCCTGCATGGTGGCACCGCCAAGGATGTGGTCTTTAAGTTCAGCGACAATGGCGGCGGAGATCTCGTCTTGCACGGCGAAGATGTCATCAAGAGTGCGGTCATAGGTGTCGGACCAAAGATGTGAAGAGTTACTGGTCTCAATGAGCTGAGCTGTAATTCTGACACGGTTGCCAGCCTTGCGCACAGAGCCTTCAAGCACATAGGCGACCTGCAAGAGCTCACCGATCTCTGCGACAGATTTGTCGGTGCCTTTGAAAGTAAAGGAGGAGGTGCGGGCAATAACTGTCATCTCCTTGATCTTGGAGAGCAGGTTCAAGAGCTCCTCGGAAATGCCGTCTGAGAAAAACTCCTGCTCCGGGTCAGAGGACATGTTGACGAAAGGCAAGACCGCGATAGAAGCATCAGATTTGGTCTTCCCGGACTTTGGCAATGCCACTGCCTCGTTGGGGGTGCGCACACCGCTCTGGGTGTGAATTTTGAGCGCTTCCAGAAGATCGTCCAGACACGGTGCCGCTCCGCCAACCCATCCGGAAAAATCAATGGTCTGAAGCTGGCGAAAACCCATGGGCGATCTGGCGCCGTCGAGCGAGATGGGTAGCAGATTGCCGGTCTCGAGTGCCAGGTCTGCCTCATCCGCCACCCAGCGGGATTGCACGGCATTGGGCGACCAGGCGACCAGAACCACACCGGCGCGGCGCACTTCATTCTCAATCTCGGCGGAAAATCTCGCGCCGCCCTTCAGCTGCCGGTCCCACCAAACGGAATAGCCCGCGCTCTCGAGCTCGGCCACAAGCGGCTCGATGCGCGCGCGGTCTTCGCTGGCGTAACTGACGAAAATATCGGCCAAGTTCCTGGTGACCCCTGTGGCGTTCCCATGATTTCTTCGAGCCAAATAAGACCCGGTTTTGGTTCGCCGGTCAATGGGTTAAGGGGTCCGGTTACAAGGCGTTTACAGACTCTGGATTCATGGTTTTCGACGTGTTTTGATCTAATCTAACGGATTTCAAACCGGCGCTTTAGGCCGCGCTGACTGTCAATGCTTGTCAATTTGTGTTGATCCGGATCGATATCGATCGAAAGACGACTGGCCTGAATTTCACATTCGTAATGCGTCATGTCGGTGGTTCCTTGTCCACTTAAGCGGTACGCGCCCTCGCGCGCGAGGTGTGACCTTACCCCCCTTATCCCGGCCCCTTATCCCCGCCCCTTGTCAGTCCAGATAGAGCGCGCGCTCTGCCTGGCGCCGTTGATTGAGCTCTTCTAATTCCACTACATCGCCGTTGATTTGAATTTTATTCCACACCAAAAAGGCGTCTGCCGCTGCCCGGCGATTGTCAGCATTTGTTTCCTTTAAAACAGCCGAGTTGGCAAAGGCGCTTTTGCCTATGTTGTGCGCCAGGCAGACCATGGCGCTGAACTCATTTTCATTGACGCTCAAGGTGAGTTGGTCGGCGACCTCCTGTTCAATGGCGCGCAGGTCACGCCGCAGCAACATATCCGCCTCGTCGGCGGTTATGGTCATGCCCTTTGTGGCGGTTCTGGTGTGACCATAGCCAATCAAGACGTCACCTGCCCGCGTCTCATAGGCTTCAAGCCGAAGTTCTTGCGAGGCCTTTATGATGTCGATACAGGCTTCATTGGTTTGATAAAAGGTTCCCGTCGAGGCGATCTCACTATGACTACCGCTATCCGCGTCAGTTTCTCTCTCCGGCACGCTTAGGGTTGGGGCGGGATCTGCCGGTTCAACACCATCGGTGGTTTCGGCTGCTTCTTCTGGCGGTGGCGCCGCCGCTGTTTCTGCCGTGGGTTCAGCGGGATCGCCAGAGGGTCCGGGCTGCTTTAGAGAGTCGCCTGCATCGATTAAAATTTCGCCGGTCGCCTCAAGGGTTTTGCCGATGGTTTCAACAACGTCTTGGGAGGTCACGTCGGCATTGTACCGGCCCACATAGAAGCCTATCGCCATGAGTATCAAGGCGGCGATGATCGGGTGATGGTGTTTATACTTATGCCAATGGCGTCGATGGTCCGACATGTCTATACACTTTCATTGATCCCGCGAACGGGGCCTCAATTCTACTCAAATGATCTTGTTACGCGAAATCCAATATGGTCCCCTCGATTGATCAAGGTGTACCAACGGCGTATGGCCGAGCGCAAATAGATCGGTCCCCGTTTCCAGGACCCGCCTCTTAAGATGCGTCGATCGCAATTGCCGCTGGTGTTGGCCCTCCCATCTGTCGGGGTGCTGTCATAGGAATCGTTCCAACAATCCTGGGTCCACTCAAAAACATTGCCATGCATGTCGTAAAGACCGAAGGCGTTGGGAGGATACTGACCCACCTGTGTTGTCTGGTTTTGAAAGGCGCCCTGAGGGGAGCCGTTGTAGGTTTCCGTGCCATTAAAGTTGGCCTGGCCGGTGGTGATTTGTTGGCCAAAAAAGAAGGGTGTGGTCGATCCGGCCCTGGCGGCATACTCCCACTGGGCCTCACTCAACAGGGTGTATTTTTGTCCGGTCTCTTTGCTGAGCCATTTGACATAGGACTGGGCATCGTTCCAATTCACGCCGATGACGGGTCGGCTGCCTTTTCCCCAACCCTGATCATCGCCCATGCTCTGCGGGCCGTCCGAACTGCATCCGCGCGCCTTCACGCAGGCCTCCCATTCATTCCAGGTGACCTCATATTTGCCGACGGCGAAAGCCTGGCGAATGGAAACCTCAAACTGCGGTCCTTCATCGATATCTCTTTCGGGCTCATCCAGCGGTGAGCCCATCGTAAAGCTGCCGCCGGGAATGACCACCATGGTTGGACATTGGGGGCAGTCCTTGAATTCAGACCCGACATCTGGAATTTCTATTTCCTGTGTCGCAGATGTGTCTTGTGACCGGGTGGAACCCCCGTTGCCTGGTGATGAAGCCGCATTCATTTGCGCCACTTGCTCAGCGCTCGGGGGCGTAAAGTAGAAATCGTTGAGCAAAAGCCCCTCAAGCCAAGGCCTTTGAGTGGGATAACTTTGATTGACAGATTTTGCGGCTTCTCGAATGACATCTTCCGCGCGCAGCCCTGGAACCTGCATTGCTTTGGAGAGGGCTTCGGTGAAGGGCGAGTTGGCGCCGTCGCCATCAACGGCAACGCCTCCCGGCATTGTCGCATAGGCAATCAGTGTTTCGGGCGGCGCATCGATTTTTGCGAGGCCCCGGGTGCCTGAACGCGTTGATGCCGGGTAGGGATTGTTGCGACAGGCATCAAGAATGAGAATATTTGTCCGGTTGGGTGCGCGCTCCATGATACTCAACAGGTCGCTGACCGGGACTGCCTCTACGTAAAGATCGTCCTGAACTTCGATCTTGCTGCCCACGGGAATGAGATAATTCTCGCCGTTCACCTGGGCCCCGTGGCCGGCGTAATAGAAAAGGCCGATGGTATCGACCGAATCAAGTTCGCGGCCAAACCGGATAACCGCTCGCTCAATGCCATCTTCATCAAGATCATATTCCTGGATAACTTTGAACCCGAGGCTTTCGAGGGTTGCGCTCACCAGTTTGGCGTCATTGATCGGGTTCTTCAGCGGACCGTATTCGTAGCTCGCATTGCCGATGACCAGTGCCACACGTTTCTCTGCATAGGCAGGATGGCCCGACAAGAGACAGAGGCAGACGCCCACGCCCAAGCATATTGCAAAAGCCCACTTCATAGGACTATACCCCCGGTCGAAACGATCGCCTTTAGCGTAGTTTAGAATGGACCTCGTTGTCAAAGAAGGAACGTGTTTCGTCCGCATGCCAATCAGCGGTGTCTTTGGCTTTGTGGCCGAGTGTGGGATCGCCTAGTTGTCCAGGCCCGTTCCTCTGTTTTTGAATTCCTCGCCGGTTTGAAGAAAAATGATCCCTTCCTCCAAGGCATCGGCATTCCAGTTAAAGAAAATGCTTCCGCAGCTTTCCGGGTCTTTGCAAACACGGGCAATATTTTCCATTGCATAGAGGTTGACCGGCTCGCTTGAAAATTTTTCTCGCTCAGCAATGAAATCCTTGTAGCGCCAGCACTGTTTGAGTGTTGTTGAGGTATCCCATTGGGGCCAGTCTCTTTTTGAGAGATTGATCTGTTGGTATTCGACCCCATTGTCGCCCAATCCAGGATTTGCGCCGTCCCAATAGTGTGACCCCCAGGCAATTCGTCTGGCGGGGTCGATGACCATGACGGTATGCCCTTTAGTGTTTGCGGCATTTCGGTAAACGAGAATATCCCCGGTCTGAAGCTCGTCGGCCTCATTGCAGCTCTGAAAATATTCCGTCATTGGCGAATTTGATGACGCCATGGCTGCCGTGGGCAAATATCTGTTGCCGGTATTGTAGGGCAGGTCTGCGCGTGTAAATGCGTACCAGATCGACCTTGAGCAATCGATCCCTTCTTTCAGGTTTTCGCGGTCATTGGTTTGCAGCCAGCCGTGCTGCTTGTATCGCACGCCGTCCTTTAGTGCGTAATAGGTGAGGTTGTCCGCGACCAAGAGAACTCTGTGCAAGGTTGGAGAGGCGCGGTAGGGCAGGTAGGGCCCAATATTGAAATGAGATACTGTCATTTCTCGCGTTGAGGGGCCCGACGTTGTTCCGCCTGAGGGGTCCTCCTGATCGGCACTCAACAGATTGGCGAGGACCCGGACAGACAACTCCGACACTGTCCATTGGTCCTTTTCAAAGGTCGTGAGGGGGGCGCCCTGGTTCCCGGGCTCTTTGGCGTGTTGAGGCGCCGTTTCATTTTCGCCCCGGGTGACAGAAGAAGGCGCTTTAAGGCTTTGGGATTGACGGATTTCGGTCAACCGGCTCCAGAGAATGTGGTCTTCTTTGGGGGTTCCGAAAACAATGAACCGGTCTTCGGCATTTAACGGCGGCGTGCCTTGGTAAATGTCAGGGAAGACATATGTGTCACCGGGGTGCAGAAGTGTTTTGGAACCTTGGCCCGGGACGTCATAAATGCTTCCGTCATTTGACAGTGCCAGGCCGGCGACGAAAAGCGGGCCTTGTGAGGTGTCTTTCAGTTTCACCTGCAGACGGAATGCGTGACAGAGCGGGACAATCTGTTCGGCGTTTGCCGGTGCTTGTTGCCACTGCGTCTGTGCGGCGTCTTGTAAGCCCGCAATACACTGATCGGCACTTCCGGTCAGATAGACCCTTGTCAATGAGAGCTCGAGCATGGGTTCGTGCGTGACATGGGCGTCGCTTTTATCAACTAATTGCAGGAGGGCCTTTTGTTCCGCATGCCGATACAGGGCGTGCACGATGACATCTGCGTCCGTGTCAGGGGTAAATGAATTGCGCAGGCGTCCGAGCGGACCGATCAGGTGGAGCGTCCCTTCCGATGAGCTCAGAAGATCAAATTCGCTCTTTGACACATCCGTTGACAGATCGATCAAAAAATTGGCTGGACCCTTTTGTTCCAATGCCAATTGAAGGGCCGCTGCCACTTCAGGAGAAATGCCGCTGGCAGATTGTGATGCGGGCTGAAAGGCGACGGTAATCCTGTTTTCGTCTGATGCCGCTACGGGAAACGACATAGCTATGCTGACCGCAATCAACCAAAAGGGAAGGATATACTTCATGGCCTCGTGTCCCCCTTGCCACTCATTGGTTGCCAAATTCCGTCGCGAAGGCACGTCAGTCTATCAAGGGACCAAGGCGCACAACAGTCTTTGGACTGAGAGGGCTTGTGGAGTATAGCGTCCTTGCCGGACTTTTCACACAAAACCTTTATGGGGGAGGGAGGCCTATGGTCACCCAAGCGGGTTTGGGCGGCCTTAAAATAAAATGGCTCGCCACATTAAATGGCGAGCCGAGACTTGAATTTTGTGAGTGTCAGTCAACAAGAGCCAGGTTTACGGCAGAGGACTTGCCGTTTTTGCCCGCTTCGAGTTCGAATGAAACCTTTTGGCCTTCTTTCAACGTGTGAATGCCTGCCTGTTCCAGCGCAGTGATATGAACAAAGGCGTCTTTGGAGCCGTCTTCCGGTTCAATAAATCCGTAGCCTTTGGCGGTGTTAAAGAACTTCACTGTCCCTTTTTTCATTTTTGTTTTCCTTTCATTGGAAATTTTTCCGGCTACTCCCAACGAGCGGCCGATCGTTTCAGCATTCACAATGTCGGGGTATCACAATAGGTGTCGGCGAACCGGACTTAAGGTATCTCGCACAGAGCTAACGCGTGGGCGTTTCTTAGAGCATTGGCCGATAAAGTCAAGGCTACATTTATACCTCCTGTCGCCAGACGTGGGCGCGGCCCGGCCAAAGGCCGGTGTCTGGTTGCTTGACATTTGACCGCCAGCTCTATACTTACCAACCCAGCTTGCCAGGATTGCGCAAAAGCCGGCTTTCAAAAGCCCGTTGGATCCTGGCCCTTCTTTTCCTCCTACAAAGTCTCCTCCAGGTGCGCATGGAACATGACGCCCTGAAACCGGCCTTCGCTTGGATTGGCCGTTTTTGCACTTGTTTGCAAATTTGAGACAATTGGAACTTTATACAACATGACAAAACCGAATTTTGCCGAGCTTGGGCTCGCAACCGAGTTGCTTGACGCCCTGCGCCAGGAAAACTACGAAACCCCCACACCCATTCAATCGCAAGCGATTCCGCCACTTCTTGAGGGGCGCGACCTGCTTGGGGTCGCCCAGACCGGAACGGGCAAGACGGCCGCCTTTGTGCTGCCCATTCTGCAAAGACTTTCCGATCAACCGACAAAGGCGATTTCGCGGCGGCCTCAGGCGTTGATCCTGGCTCCGACCCGGGAACTTGCCATTCAGATCGGCGAGGCGGTGGTCGCCTATGGGCAGAATCTTCATCTGCGCCACGCCGTGATTTTTGGCGGTGTCGGACAGGGTCCGCAGATTCAAAAGTCCGTGCGCGGCGTTCATATCCTTGTCGCAACGCCTGGCCGGTTGCTTGATCTGGTGCGCAATGGCCATATCTACCTTGATAAGCTGGAAACCCTCGTTCTGGATGAAGCCGATCGGATGCTCGACATGGGGTTCATTCACGATATTCGAAAAATTATGACCCTGCTGCCGGAGAAGCGGCAGTCTGTTCTTCTGTCCGCGACGATGCCGCGTGACATCGAGCGACTTGCCCGAAACCTTTTAAGCGATCCGCTGAAGGTCGCGATCTCGCCCAAGGCGGTGACCGTTGAACGTATCGAGCAGTATGTCTATTTTCCGAACAATGCGGACAAGTTTTCACAGATGCTGGCGGTTCTGGAAGACCCGGACCTTTCGCGGGTCATTGTTTTTACCCGAACAAAACACCGGGCTAACCGGGTGGCGGAGTTTCTCGCCAAGAATGACATCGCTGCGGAAGCCATTCATGGCAATAAATCCCAGGGTGCGCGTCAGAAGGCTCTGAAAAATTTTCGCGAAGGTGAAACCCGAATTCTGGTCGCAACAGATATTGCCGCACGAGGCATCGACATTGACGACATTAGTCATGTGATCAATTTTGAAATTCCCAATGAACCTGCCAATTATGTTCACCGGATCGGACGAACCGCGCGCGCAGGGTCTGATGGGGTTGCTATCTCATTTTGTTCGCCGGATGAACGCCCCTATCTGCGTGATATTGAGCATTTGATTAAACGTTCCCTGATTGATGCTGAGCATCGCCCGTTCATGGCCAATATTCCAAAGAAACCCAAGACGGGACAGCGGTCCAAGGGTCAGCCGTCCGGCAAATCGAAACGAGGTCCGGGCAAGCGGCGCGGCAGTGCGGCTTCGGGCGGCGGCAAGTCGTTTGACCCGATCAAGTCGCGCGCTCGTCCTGGACGCAGGAGACGCCAGGCAGTGGCAGCCTAGAACAAGCCTGAGGCGATCAGGCCGAAGATTTGGCGCTTAAAACGACCAAATGAACTGGTGCGGCCCCAGAGCTCGCAGACTTACTCGCCAAGCGGATTAGGTTTAGGCGTGAGAGATTTGAGATATTTTGCGATGGCGTGTCGGTCGGCTTCGGTCGCTCGGTGCAGCTCGCGTGTTCCCATCATTGGTAAAAGCTGTGTTCCATCCGGTCGTCTGCCTGTGCGGAGGATTTCAGCGATGTCATCAACAGAATAATGGGCAATGCCATCGGTTTCGTGCGGGGTGATGTTTGGGGTGATCGCGATATAGGATCCCGAATCAATTTCAAGACCTCCGGCGCCGAGTTGATTTTCATAGTCTCGTTTTCCGTTTTTTGAAGGCGTGTGGCACCGCATGCAATGCGCCAGATTTGCAAGATAGGCGCCATATAAAACCTCATCGTCCTCACTTGATAGGGCTGCTGGGTCTGGCGGATTGGAATATTGACTTGCAGGGAAAGGAAATTCGGTGGTCGGCGGGACGAAATTCTCGATCGGGGGCACTGAACGCAAATAGGTGATCACTGCCAATAGGTCATCGTCGGTCATGTATTGGTAGAACTGCGATGGCATGACCGGGTGGACGTCACTGCCGTCAGGACGAAGCCCCTGGCGTAGAAGACTTTCAAGCTCGTTGTCGGTCCAGGCACCAATGCCCGTTTTTCGTGCCGGTGTAATGTTTGGGGTATTGATTGTCCCGGCAACCACGCCGCCAGCAAGATACATCGGATCGCCGAGGCTCTTAGTGCCTTGCGGCGAGTGACATCCGGCACATTTGGCAATGATGTTGACCAGATATTCTCCGCGCTTCAAAACGGCTTCCTGATCTGGTTGTGGATCGCGGCAGGCGGCCACGAGGACAATGAGCAGGAAAAGGACCCAGTTCTTTGTTCCAGGCATTTGATCGCCTCCAGATGTAAGAGACTTTTCAAGAAGTTACGGGTGCAAAACGCGACAAAACCTATATACACATTCAAAAAATGTTAGCAGGCGCGGACAGTAAAGCAAGTCGCGGAGCCCTTTGACAGTGAGGGATCTTAAGACGCAAAGTTCCCCCTCGACCCGGCCTCTTCACTGGGAAGCGTCGGCCTCCGGCAAAAGAGCGTTTACCAAGGTAACCAGATTGCCCTCTGTTGTTTCGGGTAGCTGCTCTCAAAAGGCCTGAAAGCTTGGAGAGAAATTTGATTTCTTGTGGTCATAAAAGAACTGGCAAACGTCATAGGACTTCATATTGGCAATCCACGCCCGCCAGCCAATCCAATTGTCGTCTTCAATGAACCCCCGTCTGCGATGAAAATGTATTTCCTCCATAATTTTGAAGAGGTTTTGAATTCTGTCAAAAAATTCCATGTTCTCAACGGCTGAACGCCCCTTTAGTCCTTTTAGGCCATTTAAGAAATGCCCTTTGATATGGGTGTCTCCCAGACCCATTTCCATCCAATTGATAAAGCGACTGGTGATCTGGTCTGTCGCCGCGGCCTGGGCGGCCAAGTTGGATTGGCGGATCTGGGTTGCCAGATAGATCAGCGAGACAATAACTGCCAGGACGCCAATGACTTCTGAAACCGCTATGATGGCTTGCCAGTTCATGTTCGTTTTCCTTTTTCTCTAGGCTGCGAAAGGAAAAGCCTAACAGACACCCCTCCCCAGAAGAAGGTTTGACTGTTCCTATGCGGCCTCCGCCGCCTCACCCCTCGCGCCCCTTTCATGGTTGCCTGACAAGAAGACCCTCTTGAGTTTCGGGGAGGTGTCTTGCAACCCCATTGGCGCCCTCACGGCATGCTTATAGTGACAATTGCACCCTGATCAGGATTATCTCTCGCAATGATTTCGTGAGGTCTTTATTCTGGGTGTTCCAGGTTGACCCGCTGTATAACCAAGCTCCGAGATTGTTTTGCATCAAACAGGTCCCCTCGTTGAAGTTCTGATTTTTTTGCTGGCCGCCGTCGTGGTGGTCACGACCATCAGGCG
>SBHG01000209.1 GCA_006226305.1 Alphaproteobacteria bacterium
GATTTCCTGAACACCTATCCTGGCATGGCGCCCTTCCTGCGCGGGCCCTATCCCACCATGTATACCCAGCGGCCCTGGACCATCCGCCAATATGCAGGCTTCTCGACAGCCGAAGATTCCAATGCCTTTTACCGGCGCAATCTCGCCGCCGGGCAGAAAGGCCTGTCGGTGGCTTTTGATCTGGCGACCCACCGGGGATATGACTCAGATCACCCGCGCGTCTTCGGCGATGTGGGCATGGCCGGTGTCGCCATTGATTCTATCTATGATATGCGCACGCTCTTTGCCGGTATTCCTTTGGACCAGATGTCCGTCTCCATGACCATGAACGGCGCCGTGTTGCCGATCCTCGCGCTTTATATTGTTGCGGCGGAAGAACAGGGCGTCCCCCCGGAAAAACTTTCCGGCACCATTCAGAACGACATCCTGAAAGAGTTCATGGTGCGCAACACCTATATCTATCCGCCGCGCCCCTCGATGCGGATCATTTCCGACATCTTCGCCTACACCAGCCAGAATATGCCGAAGTATAATTCGATCTCCATCTCCGGCTATCACATGCAGGAAGCAGGCGCGACGGCGGATCTGGAACTTGCCTATACGCTTGCCGACGGCGTCCAATATGTGCGCGCCGGTATTGAAGCAGGCCTCGACATCGACGCCTTTGCCCCGCGCCTTTCTTTCTTCTGGGCCATCGGCATGGACTTCTTTATGGAAGTCGCCAAAATGCGCGCCGCGCGGCTTCTTTGGGCAAAACTCATCAAGCCCTTTGGGCCCAAGAGCGACAAATCCCTTTCCCTGCGCACCCACTCACAAACCTCCGGCTGGAGCCTCACCGCGCAGGACGTCTACAACAATGTCACGCGCACATGCATTGAAGCGCTTGCGGCCACGCAAGGTCACACCCAGAGCCTTCACACCAATGCCTTTGACGAAGCGCTGGCTTTGCCGACGGATTTTTCCGCCCGCATTGCCCGCAACACCCAGCTCTTCATTCAGCAGGAAACCAAGACCTGCAATGTGATCGACCCCTGGGGCGGCTCTTATTATGTTGAGCGGCTCACCCACGACCTTGCGAAAAAGGCATGGGGACACATCCAGGAAGTCGAGGAGATGGGCGGCATGGCCGCCGCCATCGAAGCGGGCATTCCGAAAATGCGCATCGAAGAGGCCGCCGCCCGCACCCAGGCCCGCATCGACAGCGGCATTCAGACCCGCGTTGGCATCAACAAGTATCCGCTGGAAACCGAAGAAGACATCGACATCCTCAAGGTTGACAATTCAGCGGTGCGCTTAAAACAAGTAAGCCAACTCAAACATCTGCGCGAACATCGCGACAGCGCCAAATGCGACGCGGCCCTTGCCGCCCTCACCGACGCGGCACAAAACGGCACCGGCAATCTTTTAGCCCTCGCCGTTGATGCGGCGCGCGCCATGGCCTCGGTCGGCGAGATTTCCTTCGCCCTTGAAAAGGCCTATGATCGCCATCAAGCCACGGTCAAAACCATCAGCGGAGTTTATTCACAGGAAATGGATCAGGCATCGGACACGGTTAAGCAGGTACGCGCCAAGGTCGCCGACTTTGAAACCCACGAAGGCCGCCGCCCGCGCATCTTGATCGCCAAGATGGGTCAGGACGGCCATGATCGCGGCCAGAAGGTGATCGCCACCGCCTTTGCCGACCTCGGTTTTGATGTGGACATCGGGCCGCTTTTCCAGACCCCGGAGGAAGCCGCAAGGCAAGCGGTTGAAAACGATGTGCACATTGTCGGCGCCTCGTCGCTCGCCGCCGGTCACTTAACGCTTGTGCCGGAGCTGAGGAAAGAACTCGCCAAGCTCGGCCGCGAGGACATCATGATTGTGGTCGGCGGCGTTATCCCGCCGCAGGACTTTGAAGAGCTCAAAGCCGCCGGCGCTTCGGCCATCTTCCCGCCCGGCACGGTGATCGCCGACGCGGCTGTGGGATTGTTGAAAGAGCTTTCTTCGCGCCTCGGCAACGCGGCCTAAAACAAAAAATTGTCATTCCGCGACTAGATCGCGGAATCCAGAGCGACACAGCAAAACCGAAGTAGGTATACTCCTGGATCCCGTGGTCGAGCCACGGGATGACATCAGAAGTAAGTTGGCCGGCTAGTTCCCCCGCGAAGGCGGGGGTCCAGAGCAACCCGCACAAGGCGTCAAATGTCGCCCCTGGGTTCCCGCCTGCGCGGGAACACCCTTTATGAAAAATGCGCTTTGGCAGTCCGGTGATACGAAAACACTCACCCTTTCGGCGGGCCCTCAAAGACAAACCGCACGAGACCTCTGAGCACGATCCAGGCCACCGGCACGGCAAGGAGGGTTTTCATCAGGCCGAACTGGGTATATAGCCCCGGCGCCGCATAGAGCGGCACCAGAAAGGCAAACTCCTGCAAGGGCGTGCGGATAAAGCTGGTCGCTTTGGACTTAAACAGCGCCGACACGTCGTCCTCGCGCCGGAGCCAGGCCATCAGCACCGCGCGGCCGATGGCCAGCGCGCCAAAGGCGAGCGCCGCCAGTTCAAGGTCATTGCCGTCATAGACCCGCCAGGTGCCGTAGATGACCCCAGCCCCTGTCACCAGAGATATGATCCCGCGTATCAGTTTCATGACTTGTTCCCCGTTTTTACCGTGGAGAAACCCTACCACGCGCCTTGCATCGAAGCCAAATCTCTGTCACCTCTTTACCTCATGACCCAACCCACGCGGCCCACAACAAAAGAGCTGATCGACGGCGTCCGCAAGGGCGACCGCACCATGCTGGCCCGCGCCATCACGCTGGTGGAATCCAAAGCCCCGCGCCACAAAAAGGAGGCGCAGGAGCTCCTCCTCGCCCTCCTGCCCGACACCGGCGGCGCCCATCGTATTGGTATCACCGGCGTGCCCGGGGTCGGCAAATCCACCTTCATCGAAAGCTTCGGGAAAATGTTGACCCAGGCCGGCCACAAGGTGGCGGTGCTCGCGGTCGATCCCTCGTCCAGCCGCACCGGCGGCTCGAT
>SBHG01000005.1 GCA_006226305.1 Alphaproteobacteria bacterium
CCGGGTTTTACCCAGGTGCAAAAATATATTTTCGACTATGAGCTGAACGCCGCTGGCGTGCCGCTTGGCGAAAACATGGGCACCATCATGTGCGCACCGGTCATCATGGCCTTCGGCACGGATGCCCAGAAGAAAGAGCATCTGCCCAAGACCCGCGCCGGTGAGCGCTGGTGGTGTCAGGGCTATTCCGAGCCCGGCTCCGGCTCGGATCTGGCCTCGCTGGCCCTGAAGGCCGAGGACAAGGGTGACCATTACCTGCTCAATGGCTCGAAAACCTGGACCACCTTCGCACAATATGCGGACTGGATGTTCCTGCTCGCCCGTACTGACAATTCCGGCAAAAAGCAGGAGGGTATTTCCTTCCTGCTGCTCGACATGAAGACGCCGGGCATCACCATTGATCCGATTTACACCATTGACCTGCCGGCCCTTGGCCATCAGGAAGTCAACCAGTGTTTCTTCGAGGACGTGAAAGTGCCGAAGGAAAATCTGGTCGGCAAGGAGAATGACGGCTGGACCTGCGCCAAATATCTGCTGCAGTTTGAACGCGGCAATGCCTATGCGCCGCGTCTCACCCGTCAGCTCAACAAGATCAAGGAGCTTGCGCGTCTTGAGCGCTCCGACACCGGCGAGCGTCTCATCGATGATGATGACTTTGCCCGCCAGATTGCCGATTGCGAACGCGAGCTCATGGCCATCGATTTCAATGAGCGCCGCGTCTTTGCCGCCCTGTCAACCGGCGGCGCCGTGGGCCCGAATTCCTCCATGCTGAAATTGCGTGGCACGGAAGTGGGCCAGCGTCTGGAGCTCTTGTCGACGGAAACCGTTGGCTACTATGTCATGCCTTTCGAGCGCGACACAGATGCCTCGCTGGAGGGTCTGACCAACCAACCGCCCATCGGTCCGGATTATGCTGCTTCTCTTGCGCCGATTTATTTCAATCATCGCAAGACGACCATTTACGCGGGCTCTTCGGAGGTCCAGCGCAACATCATGTCCAAGGCCATTTTGGGTCTTTAGGGGCTCAAGACAAACCGAACAAAAAAAGGGGGTCTTCGCGTGAAGACCCCCTTTGTCATTTCTGGGACATGACCACCCAACCCGACCACTTCGTAAATGTCCTCATGCTGAGGAGGGAACAAAGTTCCCGTCTCGAAGTATGAGGGGTGAATGTCTCATCCTTCGAGACACTCGCTACGCTCGCCCTCAGGATGAGGGACCATGTAACCTGAACCCCGGGTCAAGCCCGGGGTTACGTTTTACTGAGTTCCCCTGCGAAGGCGGGGGTCCAGGACCTTCTCCCTCAGGGAGAAGGGGGACCAAAGGCGCCAATTCAAATTGGCGGCTTTGGTGGATGAGGGGTCGACCCCTCACCCGAAAACGCTTCGCGCTTTCGACCTCTCCCTCAGGGAGAGGTAAGAACGCTACTTCTTCATCCCGGCCATGATCATTTCAAAGACCTTGCCGGTTTGTTCGCCGCCCATGAAGTAAGGCTTGGCATTTGAGAAGTCGGAGATCTTTTCCCAATTCTCCCAGACATTTTCGGCCGTGAAATCATGGCCGAGGAAAACGCCCTGGCTTTCAACGATTTGTGCCCGTGAGAAGACACCGCCGCCTGCGCAGAGGATTTCGCCGGTCGGCGCATCCTCATGAACGAGGCACATGACGCCTGGCGATACAAACTCCGGCTTCAGCGCGGCCAAAGCTTCCGGCGGCATCAGATTTTCCGTCATCCGCGACGCGGCAACCGGCGCCAGTGCGTTGACTTTGATGTTGTCCTTCTGACCTTCGATCTTCAGCGTATTCATGAACCCAACGAGGCCGAGCTTGGCGGCGCCATAGTTGGTCTGGCCGAAGTTGCCATAAAGGCCGGAAGAAGAGGAGGTCACCATGATCCGGCCATACTGGCGCTCTTTCATATGTTCCCAGACCGCGCGGGTCGGTTTGACCGAGCCCATCAGGTGAACGTCCACCACTAGCTCAAAATCGTCGATGGTGACCTTGGCAAAGCTCTTGTCGCGCAGGATACCCGCATTGTTGATCAAAATGTCGATCTGGCCAAAGGCGTCGAGGGTCTGCTTCACCATATTCTCAACGCCCGCGTCGTCGGTGACGCTGGAGCCGTTGGCGATGGCGTGACCGCCCAGTTCTTTGATTTCAGCGACGACCTTTTCCGCCGCTTCCGAATTGCCGCCGGAGCCGTCGACAGAGCCGCCGAGGTCATTGACGACGACTTTGGCGCCGCGGCGGGCCAATTCAAGTGCGTGGCAACGGCCAAGGCCGCCCCCGGCGCCGGTTACAATGGCAACGCGATCATCAAAACGAAGGGTCATTGAATTCTCTCCCAAAGAGGTGTTGTTGTTCTTTTTGGGCGCCATTTGTGCGCCCGAAGCCCGGCTTGTCAACCCGTGGGGCCACGCCGGGCCGAAAAGTCACTTTTGCGGCGGTTTTTTGATAATGGCGGAATAGTTGAGCAAAACCGTATCGCCTGTGTGAATGATCCCGCGCACGAAGACGAGAGACCGGGTCTCGCGCACCACCTCGCCGGTGGATTCAACAAAATCCCCAAGCTGTCCGGCGGAGACGAACTCGCCATTGAGCGTGATGGTCACTCCGCTCACCCGCTCGCCCAGCACATCCTGCGCGAAGACGAAGATCGAGTGGTCCGCAAAGGACATGAGCAACCCGCCATGCACCGCGCCGCCGCCGTTGATATGCTTCTGCTCAACCACAAAGGCGGTGCGGTATTTGTCCCCGTCCTTGCGATGATAGAAAGGCCCGAGGAAGTCTTCATGCGGGTCCCAGCCTGGCCAGGTCACATAACCTTCATAGGGGCCGCTGCCCGGTTGAGTCTCCGGTTTTTGTGTCATGGGGTGTTTCCTCTAGTCTTTTGGTCTGGGCGCCAGCTTCACCCTCAGCCATTTCATGAGGGTGTTGTCACGCATCAGATATTTATAGATGTCCTGCGTCTCTTGTTCCAGCCTTGCCGGG
>SBHG01000134.1 GCA_006226305.1 Alphaproteobacteria bacterium
AACTGGTCCGCCTTTTCGATAAAGTCGCCATCGCGGTTGCCAGAGGCATACCACATGCAGACCTTGTCCCATTTCTTGATCTTGTGACCCTTGATCTCTGTGTCCTCCATGGCGGTGCGGCACATGTGAGCGAGCGGCGTCTGCCAGCGAATGATTTCCGAAACCATGTTCGGGATCACTTCAGGGTTGGCCTTCAGCTTGTCATATTCAGCCGGGTTCTGATTGAGCGCCAACACGCCGCCGGAGATGGAGTTGCGGGTGGTGTCGTTGCCGCCGACGATCAGCAGCAGCATATTGCCGAGATATTCGTTCGGCGGCATGTTCTTGGTGGATTCGCCGTGTACCAGCATGGAAATGAGATCGTCGCCTGGCACTTTGTCTTTCAAACGTTCTTTCCAGACACCGTCGAAATATTCAAAGCAGGTCCAGAGCTCCTTAAAGCCATCCTCCAAGGTTTCAAAATATTCCGGATTGCCGATTCGCTCGACCGTGTCGGACCAGTGGATCAGCTTGTGGCGATCTTCCTGCGGCACGCCGAAGAGGGTGGCGAGCATTTGGCCGGTCAGCTCCTTGGAGACGGTGGTCACCCAATTGAATTCTTCGCCGATGGGGAGGCTATCGAGAATCTTTCCTGCGCGCTCGCGAATGAGCGGTTCCATTTCGGCGAGCTTGGCCGGAGCCACCCGGGGCTGAACGACCTTGCGCTGCTCGTCGTGGATGGGCGGGTCCTGCTGGATGAACATGGGCAGATGGGTCAAGGGATCAGGCTCGCCCTCGACCGGCTGCATGCCGAGACGAATGCCGCCGTTCATCACATCAGATGAAAAGAGGTCGTGGTGGGTGTCGACATATTGAATGTCGTCATACTTACAGATCGACCAATAGGCGCCGTCCTGGCTTTCTTCTGTGAAATGGATTGGCGCGTCTTTGCGCATGCGCTCAAAATATTTGATGTCCTGGCCAGCTTCAAAAAGGCTGGGGTGGGCAGGGTTCAGCTCATCTAGCGGAATGTCATAGGGATCGCGCAAGGGGTCGATGGCCCAGCGGGCAAGGGTGTCCGCGTTCTTTTCTTTCAGGCGCTCTTCGATGGATTTAGGGGCTGTGTTCGCTTCGGCCATGTCTTTCTCCGGGGTCAAAAGTCATGAGGATGTCAGGGCCGACAGCCTACCCAAAAGCGGGGTCAAGGCAAGATCAAAAATGACGCTTTGTTCATTTTTGGCATGTTGGTCTGGCTAATCCTCCCTGCCGACGAACTCCAGGGCTTGGGTTGCGGTGCGGATGACATGGCGGCGTTTGACGCCGGTGGCGAGGAAGCGGTTGTGCGCAGCGATGACCAGGGGCACGAAGGGGGCCTCAGGCGCATGAGCGATTTCGGCCTTGATGGCGGTTGCCATTTTCAAAAGGTGACAGGAGACAATGTGCTCAAACTGGGCGTGGTCAAAAAGGTGCCCGAACCAGTGGTCGAGGCTGGCGGGATCTTTTTCCCAGCCGCTAACATCCAGGGTCTTGTCAGTGAAGGCGGTGTTGCGACCAACAAAGCAGGCCATTTGCAGGAGTGCTTGCGGCCAGAGGTCCGGATATTGGGTGCACAGGGTGCGCACGGCGTTGGCAAACGTGATGGCATGGGTGAAATCGAGCCAGTCGATGTTGCTGGAGACGGACAGTTCCGTGTGACGCTGATAGGTCAAATCAAAATGCAGATAGTTCCAGGCGCTGGCGGCCAGCAGGGCCTCAAAAAGTTCGTGCGGATGGGCGCTTGATTTGAGTACCCGCGCCAGGGCCTTATTGACGGAAAGGCCAATGAAATCCTCATAAGTCACCGGGGTGTCGCCCGTGTTGTCCCACTCGGCCAGGGCATTGTCGTAGCCGCGAAACTCCGGGATCAGGTCTTCGCGGGTGGCGTAGATGAGTTCACGAATGAGGGCAAAAAGGGCGGGGGCGGTTGCGTCCTCGCCGAGGTGATCGATCAGCTCACCGACCTTGGTGACGTAGATGGCGGCATGGCCAAAGTCGTTGTAGTGGGCAAGGGCGGCGGCGGCGAGAACCGGTTCCAGATCCTTATAGGTGAGGCCAGCTCCTAAAGCTCCGCGGCAGAGGGCGATGGCGGTGTCCTCGTCTTCAGTTTCGATCGCCTCGGCAAGTGCTTCCGGGTCGTAGTCTTTGATCTCTTCCGTGTACGGAAATTCGGGTTGGCGCAGGGTGTCCCAAGCCATGTGGGCGATGGGTTCGACGAGACAGACAAGGTTCTTGGCGGCGTCGCCGTTGAGGGTACGGCGCAGGGTTAGCCAGTCCGCCGCTGCGGCATTGGCATGGGTCATGCCCCACTCATAGTGATTGTGAGTCCAAACCAAGGCTTGACGAACAGCGCTGAGGGGATCGGCACCCAGTTTCTCCAGGCGCGCCAGCTCGCGGGCGATGCGGGTGTAATCATAGTCATACATGGCGACAAAGAGGTCATCCATGACCTTGGGGATGCGGCTTTCCGGGGATGGGTCCGTCACGTCGAGCCAGATTTCATCGCCGTTGAGAGTGACCGGGTATTGGCGCAGGGTGTCGCCTCCAACGAGGGTTTCTCCGTTCGTCAGGTCGAACTTCCAATTGTGCCAATTGCAGGTGAGGGTGCAGCTGCCTGTGAGCGTGCCTTCCGCCAGAGGGTAGCCCTCGTGGGGGCAGCGGTTGTTGCAGGCCCAGACCTGACCTTCGCGATACATAAGAAGGATCTGCTTGGCTCCATGCTTGAAAATCCGTTTGCCGCTCTCCTTCAGTTCTTGCAGGGAACCGGCGGCTACCAGATTTGACGTTGCGGTGGTCATGGCGCACTCCTATTTCGAAAGATATTTCTTTTGAAATATAGAAAGGCTTGTAATTACGCAAGTAAAAACTTTATAAATGTGGCATGACTCAGTCTAGCAAGTCCGGGACGCGCCGGTCAGCCCAGAAATCCAAGGATCAGATCCGCCGCCTCCTGAAATCTCAGGGGCCGATGGAAGCCTCGGTTCTGGCCAAAGAACTGGGGGTTTCGGCCATGGCGGCGCGCCAGCATCTCTATCAGCTCGAAGAACAGGGCCTCGTGGAAGCGCAAGCGGTCTCTAATGGGGTCGGGCGTCCGGCCAAGCATTGGCAGTTGACGGCCAAGGCGAACGATATGTTCCCGGATGCCCATGCGGATCTGACGGTCGACCTTATGGGGTCTCTGACCGCTGTCTTTGGCGATGCGGGTCTCGACCAGCTGCTGGAGCGCCGGGCGCATGAGCAGGCGGCGGCATACGGTCAGCGGGTCAGCAAGGGCGCGACTTTGCGGGAGCGACTTGAGATCCTGGCTGAGATCCGCTCTGAGGACGGTTATATGGCTGAGGTGCAGGAGACCGCGGAGGGGCTTTTTTTTACCGAGAACCATTGTCCGATCTGCCGGGCGGCGACGGCCTGTTCGCGGCTGTGCGCGCGGGAGCTTGACGTGTTTTGCGCGGTGATGGGGGACGGGGTTGAGGTTGAGCGCACGGAGCATATCCTCAAGGGCGCGCGGCGCTGCGTTTATAAAGTGTCTCGATCCAGACAATAAGCCTCATGGGTGAGGAGGGCTGGCTTACCAGACCGTCTCGAAGTCGGTGGGTAGCGGTCATCCGTCGAGACGCGCCCAAGAAACGCTCCTCAGGATGAGGATGAGATTTTTCCAAAAGAAAAAAGGCGCCCACAAGGAGCGCCTTCATCCAATTAAAATGCAGGGGCCGGTTTACCGACCGCCTTCGCGCTGCATCCGCTTACGAGCCAGCTTGCGCGCGCGACGAATGGCTTCTGCCTTTTCGCGAGCCCGCTTTTCAGATGGCTTTTCGTAATAGTTGCGCAACTTCATCTCCCGGAAAATTCCTTCCCGCTGCATCTTTTTCTTCAATGCGCGGAGAGCCTGGTCGACGTTGTTATCACGAACAATGATCTGCACTTAAATCACATCCATTTCTGGTTTGAAGCGTGGCCGAAGCCACCAATGTTTCCCGGAAAAACAGCCAAGGCCGCTTCCGAGGGGCCCTCGTTTACCGGATCAAGGAGGCTCTGTCTAGGTCTGAGGCGCTGGAGGCGCGAAAAACTGCGACTTTTTGCCCAAAATCCGCCAATTCCTTTGACCTTCCTTGGGGGAAAGGGTCATAGTCCAGCCCATGCCGATACTCAAAATTGCCCGCATGGGCCACCCAATGCTCACCCGAACCGCTCAACCTGTTCCCAATCCGGAAGGGCCGCGGGTCAAGCAGCTTGTGCGCAATATGGTCGAAACCATGAAAGATGCGGATGGGGCGGGTTTGGCCGCGCCGCAAGTGCATGTGAGCCGCCGGGTGGTGATTTTTCAGGCGCCGCCAGAGCGCAGCCTGCCAGGGCTTGGGGAAGAGGAGGCCTTTGATCACTCCGCCCCCCTGACGGTCCTCATCAATCCGGAAATCGACTATCTGACCGAAGAGATGGAAGAGGGATGGGAGGGGTGCCTTTCGGTGCCGGGGCTGACCGGTCTGGTACCGCGCTGTGCCCACATCCGCTATCGCGGGTATGATACGGAAGGCACGCCCATCGAACGCGAAGCGCGTGGCTTTCATGCTCGGGTCGTGCAACATGAATGCGATCATTTGGACGGTATTTTGTATCCCCAACGGATGACGGATCTGTCGAAACTGATGTTTACCAGCGAGTCGCGGCATTGGGCTGAGGCGCTGGCCCAGGATCTGCCCCTCGAAGAGGAACTTTGACAATGGCCGAGAGCCCTCAAGAGACCCCCCAAGTAACCTATGAGACGCGGCGGCGCGTTCTTCTCTTGGCGGCGTTGCCGATTGTTGCCTTCGAGGGTTGGACAGACGCAACCTTAAGCGAAGCGGCCAAGGTGTGCGTCATTCCACAAGGTGAAATTCAGCTCCTCTTTCCCAAAGGGCGGATTGGCTTGCTTGAGGCGTTCTCCGATTGGGCGGACGAAGAAATGCTCACTAGAATGGCCGGGGCGGATCTTGCCGCCATGAAGATCCGTGAGCGGATTACCTTTGCGGTGCGCACGCGACTTGAGGTTCTTATTCCACATAAAGAAGCTGCCCAGCAGGCGACGAGCCTTTTGGCGGTGCCTGTCTTCGGACCCTTGGCGGCGAAAATGCTTTACCGGACGGTCGATCAGATCTGGCGGGGGATTGGCGACACATCAACGGACTTTAATTTTTACACCAAGCGCGCGACCTTGGCGGCGGTTTATTCCTCGACTGTGCTCGCCTTTTTCAGTGATGAAACAGAAGATCATGGGGAAACATGGGCTTTCCTTGATCGGCGCATTGCCAATGTCATGGAATTTGAGAAGGTGAAGGCGAAGGTGCGCGGTGCGGCACAAAAGGTGCCCTCGCCTCTGGGCGTCCTTTCCGCGCTTCGGTATCCAAACCCCACAGCAAAAGGGCGGTAAGATCAAAAAAGGCCCTCATGCTGAGGAGAACCCGCAGGGTTCGTCTCGAAGTATTAAGGGCAATTTGTCTCATCCTTCGAGACGCTCGCTCCGTTCGCCCTCAGGATGAGGCTCTTCATCTTTTGGCAGAATATCGCGATTAAGACACGGAACGGCAGATTCAAATCAAAGCCGATCCGGATGGCGGGCGATAAATCCCAAGGGATAGATGCGGTTGACGTGACCCATCTTGCGGCCCGGTCTGGCCTGGCGTTTGCCATAGAGATGAATGAACTCATCTGATTTGGCGGTTGCGGTCTCAAAGGGGCGCACCGCCTCGCCAATCAGATTGACCATGACGGCATCTGAGTGGCGGGAGGGATCTGCAAGCGGTAGTCGGCAGATGGCGCGGATGTGCTGTTCAAACTGGCTTGCCGCGCAGGCGTCCTGGGTCCAGTGGCCGGAATTGTGAACGCGAGGGGCGATCTCGTTGACCACCAATCCGCCAGCGTCTGTTTCAAACAGTTCAACACCAATGACGCCCACATATTGCAGTTGGATCATGATGTTTGTGGCGGTTTCCTTGGCGCGTTCCAAAAGGGTTTCCGGGATGCGCGCCGGGGCGATAGAGCGGGCGAGAATGTGGTCTTCGTGAATATTTTCCGCTGGGTCGAAACAAGCGATCTCACCCTCGGCGGACCGGGCGGCAACCACTGAAATTTCGCGGCTAAAATTAACAAAGCCTTCCAGGATGGCTGCGACCCCGCCGAGCTGCTCAAAAGCGCCCTCGACGTCGCTGTCGCCGCGCAGCATGATCTGGCCTTTGCCGTCATAGCCGAAGCGACGTGTCTTTAAGACCGCGGGCAGACCCATCTTGCGCACGGCCCTTTCAAGGTCGTCCTGGGAGTCGACCTTCGCGCAAGGTGCGGTGCGCTCACCGATGTCCTGCAGGAAGGTTTTTTCGGTCCAGCGATCCTGTGCGATCGCAAGCACATTGGCATTGGGGTACAAGGTCGTGGAGGAGCTTAAGTAGGCGGCCGTATCAGCGGGGACGTTTTCAAATTCGTAGGTGACGACATCCACTTGCTCGGCAAATGCGGCCAGCGCCTTGAGGTCGAGATAGTCGGCAACCGTTTCCCGATCAGCGACCAAACCGGCCGGCGTGTCGCGTTCCGGCGAATAGATATGGGTTTTGTAGCCGAGTTTTTTGGCGGCCTGGGCAAGCATTTGCCCCAGTTGACCGCTGCCGAGGATGCCGATGGTACTGCCTTTAGGGAGGGGGGCGGTCAAGGGGCGCGCCTTCTTCTTGATTGTGGGCGTGAGGGTGTCAGCCTTTGTGAGGCTCATGGGCGATGGAGGCGGTTTGTGCGTCGCGAAACTCTTGTAGCGCTTTGGTGATTTTTTCGTCGCTCGTCGCCAAAATTGCGGCGGCCAGGAGGCCCGCATTGGTGGCCCCGGCCTTGCCAATGGCGAGCGTGCCAACGGGAATGCCCGCAGGCATTTGCACGATCGACAGAAGGCTGTCCTGTCCTTTAAGGGTTTTGCTTTCCACCGGTACGCCCAGAACTGGCAAAATGGTTTGGGCGGCGGTCATGCCCGGCAAATGGGCGGCACCGCCCGCGCCCGCGATTATGACCTTCAGGCCCCGTTCTTTGGCGCTCTTGGCATAATCGGTCATGCGGTCCGGGGTGCGATGGGCGGAAACAATTCTGGTCTCATAGGCCACGCCCAGGCTGTCAAGCGCTTCGGCGGCGTGGCGCATGGTTTCCCAATCGGACTGGCTGCCCATGATAATGCCGACAAGGGGGGAGGTCTCGGACATGGCGTTGGCCTTCTGGTTGACGAGAGGCGCGGATTATAGGGAGACTTCGCCCATAATCAAGGGCACTTGTTGAGCCCGGGAACTGCCGCTTTTTTGCCTGCTTTTACTGTAAAATGCCCCTGGAAACAGCTAGAGTCCCGTTATGTCGATTGACCCGTCCTCTCAGCTTGCCTTGCTGCGCGAGCTCGAAGCTAAAAACCAGGAACTCAAAACGGAGCTTGCCCTTGCTCGTCAGAAGATCGAGCATTTGGAGGCGCTGGCGGATGAGGACGTGCTGGTTCCGGTGCTCAACCGGCGGGCTTTTATTCGCGCGCTCATTCGCATGAAGGCCTATGACGAGCGTTACGATGCGCCCTTGTCGCTGATCTATCTGGACTTGAACGGTTTTAAGAAAGTTAACGACGCCTATGGTCATGCCGCCGGAGATGCGGTGCTGCGCCATGTCGGGGAGCTTCTGCTTGGTCAGGTGCGGCGGTCGGATCTGGTGGGCCGGATGGGCGGCGATGAATTTGCCGTAATCCTGGCTAATTCTACCCTGGAGTTTGCCGAGGCCAAGGCGGCGCAAGTCGCTGATATGCTCGCCCAGTCAACGGTTCCTCATGAGGGGCTGTCCCTTGCGATCACCACGGCCTGGGGTGTTGTTCAGATTTCACGGGAAGAAGATGTGGAGGCGGCGCTCCACCGGGCCGATGAGGCCATGTATGCCTGCAAGGACAGGCAGCGCAAGAGCGCCTGAGGGCTCGTTTCAGGCAATAATGTCGGGCATTAAATAGTCTTCGATGACGGCGATCTTGTCTTTCAGCATGAGCTTTTTCTTTTTCAGGCGCCCAAGCTGCAATTGATCAACAGGGAAATTGTCGGCCAGGGCCGCAATGGCGGCATCAAGGTCGCGGTGTTCTTCACGCAGCGCTGCCAGTTTTTGGCGCAGGGCGTCTTCGTCATCCCAGTCTGAAATATCGTCGTTCATACGAAACGTCTGTTTTTATTGTTGGCGGCACTATAGGAAGTTTTGGCTCGGGCTCAAAGAAGAATGGCTGCAGGGTCCAGGGTTCAATCCCGAGGCCTTTTGCCCGTGGCGGTGGTTTCGCCCCAGCGGGTTGCGGTCGGGACGGTGATCCCAAGCAGCTCGATGGTGCGCTCTGCGGTTTGATTGACAATGTCGTCAACAGAACGGGGTTTTAGATAGAAGGCAGGAAGGGGCGGGGCAATTATAGCGCCCAGATCCGACAGGGTCGCCATGTTGCGCAGGTGTCCGGCGTGCAACGGTGATTCGCGCACCATCAGCACCAAACGGCGGCGCTCTTTCAAACATACATCGGCAGCCCGGGTCAGAAGGTTTGATGTGACCCCGGTGGCGATCTCCGACATCGAGCGAATCGAACACGGTGCTACTATCATACCTCTCACACTAAAGGAGCCGCTGGCGATGGCGCTGGCAATATCCTGAATTCCATATTTGACATCTGCGAGAGAGACGATGTCGCTTGTGGATAAGTCTGTCTCATAGGCACAGGTGATTTCCGCCGCCTTGCTCATCACCAGATGGGTTTCAATCCCCAGGTCCCGCAGAATCTCTAGGATTCGAACGGCATATTGAATGCCGCTGGCACCTGTAATCCCTACGATGACGCGCTCTTTTTGGTCGGCCATTAACTCAAATTCCCTTTAACTCTTGTTCATCATGTCAGAATCTCCCTGACAGACTTGTCGATAAGTGTTTTAATATCTCTATCAACAAGGGAGAAGCTTTAATGGCAATAGAATCTCACCTCTCGGAACTGAGCGAGAAGCATAAGCAACTTGATTGCGATATTAGTGAGGCAATGCAACATCCCAGCGTGGATACATTAAAGATTATGGAGCTCAAACGCGAAAAGCTCCGACTCAAAGAGGAGATGGAACGTCTCCGACATAGCAGCGCGCATTAGCGCTGGAAGTTCAAAAGACCAAGAGGCTGTTCCCCCGCGAAGGCGGGTTGCAAGCTCGTATTGCCTCATCCTGAGGAGCGTTTAGCGTGTCTCGAAGGATGGTAAGATTTTCCTTATACTTCGAGACGAGCCCTACGGGTTCTCCTCAGCATGAGGAAAATCTTTGTATGGTTGTGCGTGTGTTGTCCGTGTACGGATGAAGGCGTTAAAGTTCTTTGACGCGATCGCGCAGTTTGAATTTTTGAATTTTACCGGTTGAGGTTTTGGGAAGTTCCTCAAAGACGACTGTCTTGGGGCACTTGAAGTGCGCCAAATGCTCGCGGCAGAAGGCGATGATGTCTGCTTCCGTCGTGCTGGCTCCGTTTTTAAGCTCGATAAAGGCGCATGGGGTCTCGCCCCATTTTTCGTCTTCCCGCGCGACCACGGCGGCGGCAAGTACCTGCGGGTGTTTATAGAGCGTGTCTTCAACTTCAATCGATGAGATATTTTCGCCACCAGAGATGATGATGTCCTTGGAGCGGTCCATGAGGCGGATATAGCCGTCCTCGTCCCAAACGCCGAGGTCGCCGGAATGGAACCAGCCACCGGCGAAAGCTTCGCCTGAGGCTTTGGGGTTTTTCAGGTAACCCTTCATGACAATATTGCCCCGGAACATGACCTCGCCCATGGTGGCGCCGTCTTGTGGCACTTTTTCCATGGTTTCAGGATCCATCACGGCCAGGTCTTCAAGCACCTGATAGCGCACGCCCTGACGGGCCTTGACCCGGGCGCGTTCATCGGGTGGCAGCTCGTTCCATTCGTCATGCCAATCGTTGATCACCGCCGGACCGTAGGTTTCGGTGAGGCCATAGAGGTGGGTGATGTCAAAGCCGCGCGATTCCATGGTCGCGATTACCGCGGCGGGCGGCGGTGCGGCGGCGGTGAAAAAGGAGACGCGGTGAGGCAGCTCTTGGACCTCCTCCTCAGCGGCATTTATCAGCATGTTCATAACAATGGGGGCGCCGCAAAGATGGGTGACCTTGTGCTTGGCGAGTGCCTCATAGATGAGGGCCGGTTCTACCCGCCGCAGGCAAACATGGGTGCCGGCGACAACACCAATGGCCCAGGTGAAACACCAACCGTTGCAGTGGAACATGGGCAGGGTCCACAAATAGACCGGCATCTGCGGCATGGCGGCGGTGACAATATTGCCGATGGCTGCCAGATAGGCGCCGCGGTGGTGGAAGACCACGCCTTTTGGGTTACCGGTGGTGCCGGATGTGTAATTCAAAGAAATGGCTTCCCATTCGTCGGCAGGCCAGTTCCATGTGAAGGCCGGATCACCGCCCTCAATGAACGCTTCATATTCTACATTGCCGATTGGGTTGGAGATGCCAAATTGCGGATCGTCAACGTCAATAACAATAGGCTTGCATTTGGCAAGCTTGAGGGCCTCGCGTGCAAGCTCGGAAAACTCACCGTCCACGAGAAGCACTTTGGCCTCGCCGTGATCGAGGATAAAGGCGATGGCCGCTGCATCCAGGCGGTAATTGAGCGCGTTTAGCACGGCGCCAATCATCGGCACGCCGTAATGGGCTTCCAGCATGGCGGGAATATTGGGCGCGAGGATGGAAACCGTATCGCCTTTGCCAATGCCTGCCTTGTCGAGCGCGCTGGCGAGCTGGCGTGAGCGAGCATAAAACTCTTTGTAGGTATAGCTTTTGCTGCCGTGAATGATGGCGGGTTGCTCCGGATGAACAGAAGCTGCGCGCTGGAGATATTGCAGCGGCGTCAGAGGCGTGTAGTTCGCATCATTCTTGTCCAGGTCGCGATCATAGGCCGAACCGGTCATGGGTTTCTTCCCTCTTTGAGTTTGGTTTTCGAGACGTTAGCGAAATTGCCGCGCTCTGAAAAGGCAAGTTTCCCGAATTAAATGAAGCTCACCAGCCCGTCCCAGATGAGTTTTAGGCCAACGACGAAAACCAGCGCGTAGACGAGCCGGAAAAAGGGTGCGTGAGGGATCTTCTGGTGTGCCCAATAGCCAATGGCTATTCCGAGCGGGGCAAGCGGCAGGAGCACAAGAGATGTGGTGAGATTGCCGGGCGCGAGCATTCCCAAGGCCCAATAAGGGGGCAGCTTGATCAAGTTGACGGCGGTGAAGAACATCACGCTGGTGCCGACAAAAAGTGTTTTGTCTGGATTTTGCGGCAGCATGTAAATCTGGAAAGGGGGAGATCCGGCGTGGGCCACGAAGCTGGTGAAGCCGGCAATGGCGCCCCAGAAAGTGCCGCGCGGCCTGGAGGGCGTTTTGACTTCCCGGCCCTGGTGATGGCCGAGAAAACTGTCGAGCACAAAGGCAATGGCGACAATGCCGATCACAAGCCGCACGTGGGCGTCTTCAAAGTAACTTGCCGTCAGCGCGCCAAAGACAATGCCGAGGAACGCTCCAGGGATGAGGATGAAGAGATTTTTGCGATCCCAGGTTTTGCGATAGGCCCAAACACCGATGATGTCCATTGTGATGAGGATGGGCAGCATAATCCCGGCTGCCTGAACCGGGGGAATGATGAGCGCCATGGCGGGGACAGCCAAAAGGCCAAAGCCACCGGCAAAGCCGCCTTTGGAAATGCCGGTGAGAAGTACCGCCGGAATGGCAACGGCATAAAAAAGCGGGTCGTCGATCACGTCGCGCTTTCCGGACGCCAACTTTCTGCATTGGCGACAGCACGGCGATAGGGGCGCAAGGCAAGCGTGAAAAAGATGGCCGCCAAAAGGGTTCCGCTCAGCCCGACGACAATGAGTGAATATTTCATCTCGCCGGGGGCGGTGAACACGAAGTCATTGAGAAGACCAATGCTGGGCGGTCCCAGACCAAGGCCGATGAGATTGATAAGACCTGTGTAGAGTGCTGTCATCTGGCCGCGCATGGGGCCGGGGGTCATATCCTGAATCGCGGCGGGCGCGGCGCCCCAGATGGCGCTGGCGATGAGAACCGTGAAGGCATAAACGATCAATGCGTCGTTAGGATCGGGCAGAAGCGGGAAGACCACCGCCGGAACCGCCAATAAGGCGGAGGCGGCCAGACCGATGCGCACCTTGCCGTCGATGATGCCGCGCGCGACCCAGCGATCGGCGAGCCAGCCACCGGCTGTTGTGCCGATGGGACCAAACACCAGGATGATCAAACCGATGCGGATACCAATTTCGGAATAGGTCCAACCAAAGTTGCGGACAAAGAAGGTCAAAACCCAAAAGCCGGTGGCCTGACCGACCAGAACCGCCAGGCCCGCGCCGAGGATGAACCAGATATAGGCACGGTTATTGTTTTTGAAATAGGCGCTCACGTCACCTAAAGGGACGCCCTTGGGCCCGTGATTGTCGCGTCGTTCGGGCTCTTTCATGGTCAGGGTTAAGAGAGCCACCAAAAGTCCTGGCAGACCGATGGCAATAAAGACCAGATGCCAGGTTGCCGCTTCTCCGATAATGGGCAAGGTAATCTGAACGCCTTCAAAGGCCCGGATGAGAAGGCCGCCACCGATGAAGGCGAGGCCCGCACCAATATAAAGGCCGGACGCAAAAACGCCCATGGCAAGCGCGCGGCGCTTGGGTTCGAAATAATCGGCGACAATGGAGGAGGTGCCGGGCAGAAGCGTGGCTTCCCCAACGGCGACACCAATCCGCGCCAGAAACAATTGAAAATACCTGACGGAGAGGCCGCTAAAGGCTGTGGCGAAACTCCAAAGGGCGATCCCGATGGCGATGACATTGCGTCGGTTGGATCGATCCACGAAGCGGGCAATCGGAAGTCCAAGGACGGAATAAAAGATTGCAAAGGTGAGCCCGTGCAAAACACCCATCTGGGTGTCATTAACGCCCAGATCTTTTTGTATGGGCTCAACCAGAAGGGAAAGTATCTGACGGTCGACGAAGGAAAAAACATAAGCCACCAGCAGAATAGACACTGCATACCAGCCCGCGCGGGCGGGCGGGTAGGCCGTTTGATCTTGCTGCGGCTTCTCGTCCATGGACCCTCCCGGTTGGTCCTTATTCAGAACCGAATTTGTCCTTCAAGCCAGCAAAAACACTGTCTGCGTCGATCTCTTCATCGTCAGCCTTGGATTCCGGCTCGGCGGGTGTTTCGCTGGTGCCGAAAAGCGTTTCGGATGTGATCTCTTCGGTGGCGGGCATTTCGGCTGGCTCGGCGGTTTCGGCAGTTTCGGCCAGAGACTCTTCTGTCGACTTCAGTTTGGCGCCGCCCTTCTTTTTGGCTTCGCGCTCAAGGCGGCGGGCCGCCTTTTGTACTTCGGCGTCGAGTTCAATCTGCGAGCACAGGCCAAGGGTTACCGGATCGACCGGTTTGATGTTAGCCGAGTTCCAGTGAGTCCGATCGCGGATTGCCTGAATGGTCGGTTTGGTGGTGCCGACGAGACGCGAAACTTGAGCGTCCGTGAGTTCGGGATGATTGCGCACCAGCCATGAAATGGCATCCGGGCGATCCTGGCGGCGCGAAACCGGTGTGTAACGCGGGCCTTTGCGACGGGTGGGGACCGGCACGTCTTCGCTGACCGTGTGGAGTTTCATGGCGTAGCCCTCGTCGGCGACAGCTTTTTCAAGCTCCGCGCGCGTAAGCTGTCCGGCAGAAATGGGGTCCATGCCTTTAATTCCAGCGGCGACATCGCCATCGGCAATGCCTTTGACTTCCAGCTCATGCAGGCCGCAGAAATCGGCAATCTGCTTGAATGTCAATGACGTGTTGTCGATCAGCCAAACGGCGGTGGCTTTCGGCATCAGGGGTTGGGCCATGTCAGTGCTCCTACGGGTCTTTGTCGCGCGCCCATGGGACAGGGCTTGCCGGTGCTGTTTTTTGGCGGAAACCCTTGGGTTTCGGCCCAGCAACCCTCCTAAACGCGCAACATGTTTAAGGATTATCTGGCCCGCTATATAAGGGTTTTCGGGCCAAAATGAAACCTAAAATGCGGGGAAATCCACTTCAGACCGTCAGGATAATCTTGCCGATATGGGTGGAGGCTTCCATGAGCGTGTGCGCTTTGGCGGCCTCGGCGAGAGGGAAACGGCTGTCGATGATGGGGCGAATTTTGCCTGCCTCCAGCAGCGGCCAGACCCGGGTCTTGAGGCTCTGTGCGATGGCCGCCTTCTGCTCTATGCTTTGCGGGCGCAAGGTGGAGCCGGTGAGGGTCAGGCGTTTGAGCATCACCGGCATAAAGTTCACTTCGGCGACAGGGCCATTTAAGAAGGCGATATTGACGAGCCGTCCATCCATGGCAAGCGATGAAATGTTCTTGGCAATATAATCGCCCCCCACCATGTCGAGGATGACATTAACGCCTTTGCCGCCAGTTTCTTCCTTGAGGACTGCTTCAAAGTCTTCTTCGCGGTAGTTGATGGCACGTTTAGCGCCGAGCTCCTGACAAGTTTTGCATTTGTCTGCGTTGCCGGCGGTGGCGTAGACCGTGGCGCCAAGCGCGCTGGCGATCTGAATGGCGGTGGTGCCAATGCCGGACGATCCGCCGTGGATGAGCAGGCTTTCTCCGGGCTGAAGGCGTCCCCGGTCAAAGACATTAGTCCAGACAGTAAAGAAAGTCTCAGGCAGGCCCGCCGCGTCTTCGAGGGAAAGGCCTTTGGGGACCGGAAGGGCGAGGGGGGCTTGAACCAGGCAATACTCGGCGTAGCCGCCGCCGGGGACCAGGGCACAGATCTCATCGCCGAGCTTGAGCTGGGTGACATCTTCTCCGAGCGCCACCACGGTACCAGAGACCTCCAGGCCCGGCGTGTCGGGGGCGCCCGGGGGCGGCGGATAAAGTCCCATGCGTTGCACCACGTCCGGGCGGTTCACGCCTGCGGCGGCGACTTTTACAAGAACATCGCCTGAGCCTGGGGT
>SBHG01000078.1 GCA_006226305.1 Alphaproteobacteria bacterium
TTGTAGGCGGCAATTTCTTTGCCCGCCACCACACTCACCACCAGCGCCCGAGTGTCTTGCAAAAACCTCAGCGGCGACAGAACATCTGCCAGAACCTGCGGTTTCACCGCCACCAAAACCACATCGGGACTAAGGCCGTCAGTTGCCGGATTGAGCGAAATTCGTCCCTGAGAGGCCAACGACTGAAGCGCAGGGCCTGCGTGCGGATCCAGCACCACAGGCTGGCCCCCGCCCAGCACATCGCCTTCAAGCCAGCCCTTTAGCAAAGCGCTGCCCATATTGCCCGCGCCGATGAGGCACAGTTTTAGCGAGACATTCTTCGTCATGCGAGAGTCCTGAAATACCGCCCTTAGGCGCTGCCGACAGTCTCGAACATAGCTGCCGAGACCGCCTCCTCAGCGGATTTCCCGGCCCAAAGCACAAACTGAAAGGCCGGATAAAAGCGCTCGCAGGCCTCGATAGAAGCCTGTAACAGTCGCTCGCATTGCTCCGGCGTGGCGATCGCGCCGCCATTGAGCGGCAACCCAATCCTAAACAGCAGCATCCGCTCTTCCGACCATATGTCAAAATGACCGTAATAGAGCTGCTCATTGATCAGCGACAAAAGTGTGCGGACCTCCGGCATCTTCTCCTCGCCGATCTTGATATCCAGCGTGGTATTGAGGTGCAGCGCCTCATATTCCGACGACCAGGCAATGGAAACGTGATAGTCGCACCAGGTGCCCACCAGAGTGAGGTCAATCTCATCGTCATTGGAGCGCTGAAACGGCCAGTCATGCGCCCCGACCAGACGCTCAAAATCGTCGATCGGATTGTAGAAATCCTGTGAGAAGTCGTTTTCAGCGATGCTCATTGGAGACCTTTCGGGGAGAGACCTTTGGGGGGATGGCGACTCGACCCGGCAAGCGTGACGGAGCGGCGCGCGGCAGGCAAGCCGAGATCGCTCCTCTCTGTGGACAAGTAGGATAAGTTCAGAAAATAAAAGGCGTTAGAGAGCTGATTCGACTCAAATTATGAGTCCGCCTTAAGCGCCTCAAGCTCCACCCTCAGCGCCTCGTTTTCCTCGCGTGCCTTGGCGGCCATCTCTTTGACCACCTCAAATTCCTCGCGGGTCACCAGGTCCATATCCTTTAAAAGCCGATGAAGCTGATGCTGGATCGCGCCGTCGATTTCATCGCGCACCCCTTGCACCGCACCCGCGGCGCCAGTCATCACCCGGGCGACATCATCAAGGATCTTGTTGTTGGTCTGCATGGTCAAAAACACTCACGATTAAAAGCTCAATACAAGGCACCTTTAGTATGAGCCCCGCAAAGGCGACTGGCAAGCGGCTCCTTGACAAAACAGGGAGGTCAAGAGAAGGTCCCCGCTCAAGGCTCAAAAGCCGCTTGAAATCCGCGAAAAAGGCAGCCCCATGCAGGCATTGGCACTTCCCGTTTTCATCCCGCTCCTCCTTGAGCTGGACTTCCCGGACATCGACCCGGTGATCTTTTCCATCGGCCCCTTGTCGGTGCGCTGGTATGGCATGGCCTATCTGGCCGGGTTACTGCTCGCCTGGGTCTACGCAAACCGCCTGCGCGCCAACAAAGCCCTCTGGACCAAAGCCGCTGGCGGCAAAGCGCCCTTGAGCAAATCCGAAATCGAGGATTTTGTCTTTTGGGCCACCCTGGGGGTCATCCTCGGCGGACGCCTGGGCTTTGTCCTCTTTTATGCGCTGCCCTATAGCTTCAATGAATATATCACCGCCCCCTGGCGCTTCTTCGCGGTCTGGGAGGGCGGCATGTCCTTCCATGGCGGTTTTTTGGGCGTTGCCCTCGCCGTCTGGCTCTACGCCCGTCGTAAGAAAAAAGATTTCGTGCACCTCGGCGATTTTGTCGCCGGTACCGTGCCCATCGGCCTCGGGTTTGGACGCCTCGCCAACTTCATCAACGGCGAGCTCTGGGGCCGCCCGACCGATGTGCCCTGGGCCATGGTCTTCCCGGGCGCCGGAGACGGCCTCCCGCGTCACCCGAGCCAGCTCTATGAAGCTTTCCTGGAAGGGATCATTCTCTTCTGCGTGCTCTGGCTTTTAACAACACGCTTCAAGGCCTTTGAAAAGCGCGGGCTGTTGTCGGGTGCCTTCCTGGCCGGTTATGGCGCCGCGCGGATCTTTGTGGAGTTTTTCCGCGATTCCGACGCCCGGATCTTCAGCGCCGACAATTGGTTCACCATGGGCATGTTACTATCTTCCTTCATGGTTTTGGCCGGCGGCTATCTCATCTATCGGGCGCATCAACCCAGCACACCCAAGTGACCTCACTTCTCGATAACCTGAAGGCCCGCATCTTCGAAGAGGGGCCGATCAGTGTGGCCGACTTTATGAAGGCCGCACTCTTGGACCCGGTCCATGGTTATTACGCCAAGCAAGACCCCTTTGGCGCCAAGGGTGACTTCATCACGGCGCCAGAAGTCTCTCAGATGTTCGGCGAGCTCATCGGTCTTTGGGCCGCTGAAACTTGGGCTTTGATGGGAGCGCCTGAAGATATTCAGGTGGTTGAACTGGGTCCAGGCCGCGGCACGCTGCAAGCGGATTTCCAGCGCGCCATCGCCCGCGCCTTGCCGCCTTTCTGGCAGGCGCTGAAGCTTTATATGGTCGAGGCGAGCCCCACCCTGACCGCACGCCAACAAAAGACCCTCAAAGGCAAAACTTGTGCGCCCGCCACATGGGTGAGCGCTCTGGCGGACGTCCCTGAAGGCCCCACAATCCTCATCGCTAATGAATTTCTCGATGCCCTGCCCATCCGCCATTTCGAACACACCAAGGGCGCCTGGCACGAGCGCCGTATCGGGCTTTCAGAGGATGGCGACCTGACCTTTGTCAT
>SBHG01000075.1 GCA_006226305.1 Alphaproteobacteria bacterium
GCCTTTGTGGCGGGCCTTAATGCCTATCAGTCCTCGGCCGAAGAGCTGCCTTACGAGTTTGAGGCTCTGGGCCTGCGGCGTGAGCGCTGGACCGTGGAAGACATCTTTGAGCTCGTTCACCTCTCGGGTGTTGATATCACCTGGCTGAGGTGGAGTGCGCTCTTGCCCTTGCGGGAAAGTGAAAACTGGCCCGCCATATGGGCGGAGGCGCAAGCAGGGCGCACCACGAGCCCGGTGAGCTTTCCGGTTGATCGGGCAGCACTTGCCAAACCGGTCACTGGGGCGGTGGTTGGCGAATCCGGGCAAGGGTTTCTCGGGCTTTTGAAAATGGTGTCCAAAGCGGGCAGCAATTCCTATGCACTCGGCCCCGACAAGACCGCCTCCAAGGGGGCCATCATTGCCTCTGACCCCCACATTGGATTGATGTTGCCCAATTTTTATTTGCTGGTTGGCGTCAAGACCCCTGACTTTGAAGCGGTGGGGCTGATGGCGCCGGGACAGCCGATCTTTTCGGTGGGCCGCAATAAACATGTGGGATGGGGGCAAACCAATCTTATCGGCGCCTCCAGTGATTTGATTGATGTGTCGGAGTTGTCCCCTGACGAAATAGATACAGACATTTACCGCGTCAATGTGCGTTTTCTCCCGGCGCAGGAAGTGGCTGTGCGCCGTACGGCCTTTGGACCGATCATCTCGGACCTTGATGTCATAGACGCGGGCGGGGCGCAGATCGCCCTTAAGTGGATAGGTCAGGAGCCTTCTGACGAGATCGGGGCAGGGCTCAAAGTTTTAAAGTCGAAAGATTGGAAAAGTTTTCAAGACGCCTTTGAAGCCCATGCCTTGCCGAGCCAAAATATGACTTATGCGGATGATCAGGGCAATGTCGGTGAGCTTGTGGCCGCCCATTTGCCGAAGCGCGCACCAAAACCCTCTTATGAATTTCTGCGCGATCCGAAAGTTGTGGAAGCAGAATGGCAAGCAAAGGTTACATCGGCGGATCTGCCGAAGGTCTTTAATCCTGGCGTGGGCTTTGTTGCTTCGGCCAATAACCGCCCGGCGAAGGACGCCAACCAACTCATTAGCTATTTCTATGGCGCGCCGGACCGGATCTTCCGGCTGCAATCGGTTTTGGATGCGGCGCAGGATGTAACCGTGGAGGACGTCAAGCTGCTCCAGCAGGATACGTTCATGCTTTCCAGTCTGGAGTTTCGCGACCGGTTGGTCTCGGCCATAGACGGGGCGGGCGTTGAAACCTCGTCGCCCGCACTTGATCTTATTCGCCAATGGGATGGGCATTACGATGCGAGCTCTAAGGGCGCGCTTGCCTTTGAAGCTTTCTTTGGGCCTTTTGCCAGCTCGCTTTACAGCCTTGAAGGGCGCAAGTCTGAGTTTGATGCCTTGCAGGACTCCGGTGATCTGAAATGGGGCGCAATCGCGGTACTTGAAGCTGCGCCACCAGAGGTCTTGAAAGATCTTGTGCCGGCAGCACTGGTGCACGCAGATGAAGCGCTGGCAGCCTACGAAACCTGGGGCGGGATGCACCGTCTGCGGCTCGCACATCCTTTCGCGCTGGTGCCGGATGTGGATCAGGCGTTTTTCAAAATCGACTTACCGGCGGGCGGGTCGGCGGAGACGTTGATGAAGACATCCCACTCGCCGACGACGAAAAAACACGGAAGCCTTTTTGGCAGTCAGTCCCGCCATGTCTCGGATATGTCGACGCTGGATGAAAATTATTTTGTGCTGCTGGGCGGTCAGGATGGCTGGGTGAATTCTTCAACCTTTGCCGATCAGCTCGAGCTTTGGCAATCGGGCGACTATATCCAGATGCCGCTGTCGGAGGAAAAGATCGCCCGGGAATTTTCCCATTCTGTGAAGCTTAATTAGCGGTTTCCTCGCCTGCGCGGGAACACCTAATGCTTTATCTCGCTCCCCCGCGAAGGCGGGGGTCCAGAGAAACTAGAACTCGTCATATAGGTCCAGCCATTGCGGGTTCATTTCTTCGATAACTCGCAGCTTCCAGGCGCGGCGCCACTTTTTCATTTGCAATTCGCGCAATCGTGCCTCCCCTATGTCGTCAAATACCTCGTAGTAAACAAGTATTTTGAGACGATGGGATTTGGTGAATCCGGGTACGACGCCGTTCCTATGTTCCCAGATTCGCTTCGGCAAATTGCTGGTCACGCCGATGTAGAGCGTCCCATTGCGCTGGTTGGTGAGGATATAGACATAGCCGTGTTTTGCCATGAGGCATCTCAGCACCGGAAATCAGATCGCACAAGCCCAGCCCCTGGGTTCCCGCCTGCGCGGGAACACAAATGCTTTGTCTCGCTCCCCCGCGAAGGCGGGGGTCCAGAGAGACCCATACCGGCCTCGGTGGTAGCCCCTGGGTTCCCGCCTGCGCGGGAACACGATAAAGTATGCGCTCGCTGGGGATTAGATGGATCTTTGTTCTTTGAGCTTCTGGTTAAACGCCTCGACGGCTGCTCTCGGGCCACCTTCGTAATTCCAGACGCCGGAGGAGACGGCAAGAAAGTCGGCACCTGCTGCGATGAGGGCATCGCAATTTTCTACTGTGACACCGCCGATGGCCACGCAAGGGACTTCAAAGAGTTCTGTCCACCAGGTGAGGAGGTCCGGCTCGGCGCGGGTAGAGGCCTCTTTCGTGGCGGTGTCAAAGAAGGCGCCGAAGGCAACATAATCCGCGCCGTCTTCACCGGCGACCATGGCCAGATGCTTGGAGTTGTGGCAAGTGACGCCGACGATGGCGTCGGGTCCAAGGAGTTTGCGCGCTTCTTTGTATTTAGCGTCTTCCTGGCCAATGTGAACGCCGTCGGCGCCCGCCTGTTTGGCAAGGTCCGGGCGGTCGTTGATGAGGAAGGCCACATCATGGGCGTGCGCGATGGGCATCAGAGCTTTTGCGGCGGCAAGGATCTCCTCATCCGAGGCTGGTTTGAGGCGGAGTTGAAAACAGGCGACATCGCCGCCGTCAAGGGCTGCGGACATATCCGTCTTAAAGCTCTCAAGATCAATTGAGGGCGGAGAGATGAGATAGAGACGACAGTCGCTCACGACGGGTCAGCTCGCCGAAAGCGCCTTGACGCCCGGCAACTCCTTGCCTTCAAGCCATTCAAGGAAAGCGCCGCCAGCGGTGGAGATATAGGAAAAATCATCCGATGCTCCGGCCTGATTGAGGGCTGCGAGGGTATCGCCGCCGCCGGCAACCGACGTGAGGCGTCCGGCCTTGGTCAACATGGCGACCTGACGGGCGGCGGTGACGGTGCCGTTGTCAAAGGGTGGGATCTCAAAGGCGCCAAGAGGCCCGTTCCAGACCACGGTCTTGGTGTCTTCCATGTGGACGGCCAGGCTGCCGAGACTGTCTGTGCCGACATCGAGGATCATGTCGTCGTCGGCAACCGCATCCAGGGGGATGCAGCGGGCGTCTGCACCGGCTTTGAACTCTTTTGCCACGACTACGTCCTTCGGCAAGATCACTTCGCAGCCAGCAGCTTTTGCAGCTTCTAGGATCCGGCGGGCCGTGTCGCCGAGGTCATGTTCGCACAGGCTTTTGCCGACCGGTTTGCCCATGGCCGCCAGGAAGGTATTGGCCATGCCGCCGCCAATGACGAGACGGTCGACTTTGCCGACGAGGTTTTCGAGGAGGTCCAGCTTGGTGGACACCTTGGCGCCACCGACGACAGCTAGTACTGGACGCTGGGGGTTACCAAGTGCCGCATCAAGAGCTCGCAGTTCCGCCTCCATGGAGCGGCCCGCATAGGCAGGCAAAAGGTGAGCGAGACCTTCAGACGAGGCATGGGCCCTGTGGGAGACAGAGAAGGCGTCATTGACATAAATATCGCCATTGGCCGCCAGCGCTTTGGCAAACTCCGGGTCATTGGCTTCTTCGCCTTTGTGGAAACGGGCGTTTTCGAGCATCAGAAGGTCGCCATCGGCGAGGGTCGCGACAGCCGTTGCTGCTTCCTCGCCGATGCAGTTTCCGGCAAAGGCGACAGGTCGGCTGAGAATGGCGGCAGTGGCTTCGGCCACGGGTTTGAGCGACATCTCAGGGACCACGGCGCCTTTCGGGCGGCCAAAGTGCGCCATGAGGATCACCTTTGCGCCCTTGTCTGACAGTTCAGTCAGGGTCGGCACCACCCGGTCGATGCGAGTGGTGTCCGTGACCTTGCCGTCTGCCATGGGCACATTGAGATCAACGCGCACAAGGACGCGCTTGCCCTTTACGTCGACGTCATCAAGGGTTTTGAAGGCGCTCATGGCGTTTGACCTTTTGTCTTAGAGGAACTTCGCCATTTCGTAGGCTGTGTCGGTCATGCGGGTGGCAAAGCCCCATTCGTTGTCATACCAGGACAGAACGCGCACCAGCTTGCCATCCATGACCTGGGTCTGATCCAAGGCAAAAGACGAAGAGTGCGGGTTGTGGTTGAAGTCGATGGAGACAAGCGGCTTGTCGACCACGCCGAGCACGCCTTTGAGCTTGCCATTGGCCGCTTCGACGATGGCGTTGTTGACTTCTTCAACTGTGGTGTCGCGCTTGGCGTCAAACACCAGATCGATCATGGAGACATTCGGGGTTGGCACGCGGATGGCCGAGCCGTCGAGCTTGCCAGCGAGTTCTGGCAGCACCAGACCAACCGCCTTGGCGGCCCCGGTGGATGTCGGGATCATCGACATGGCTGCCGCGCGGGCGCGATAAAGGTCCGAGTGCATGGTGTCGAGGGTCGGCTGGTCACCGGTATAGGAGTGGACGGTGGTCATGTAGCCGCGCTCAATGCCGACGGTTTCATTCAGGACCCAGGCCACCGGCGACAGGCAGTTGGTGGTGCAAGAGGCGTTGGAGACGACGAGGTCATCTGCTGTCAGGGTGCCATGGTTGACGCCGTAAACGATGGTCTTGTCGGCGCCGGAAGCCGGCGCAGAAACCAGGACGCGCTTGGCGCCTGCTTCCAGGTGCGCCGAAGCTTTTTCCTTGGAGGCAAAGATGCCGGTGCATTCGAACACGATGTCGACGCCGAGCTCTTTCCAAGGCAATTCCTTCGGGTCGCGGATGGCTGTGACTTTCATCTTGCCTTCGCCGGCATCAATCGTGTCGCCGTCAACTTTGACTTCATTAGGATAGCGGCCGTGAACGGAATCGAATTGCAGCAGATGCGCGTTGGTTTCGACCGGGCCCAGATCGTTGATCGCGACAACTTCGATGTCCTTGCGATTGTGCTCGAGCATGGAGCGCAGGGTCAAACGTCCGATGCGGCCAAAGCCGTTGATGGCAACTTTGAGGGTCATTTTTTGTTCTCCTAGGGTGCAGGCTTTTTGATTTAAGAGAGTTGTTCTTTTGCGGCAGCAACAACGGCTTCCGCGGTGATACCGAAATGGTTGTAAAGATCAGCGAGGGGCGCACTGGCGCCAAAGCTCGACATGCCTATGAAGACGCCGTCCTCGCCCAAAAACTTCGACCAACCTTGTTCGACACCGGCCTCGATGGCAATGCGAACAGGTGCCGCACCGATGACGGATTTTTGCTCGGCCTTTGTCCGGGCCGCGAATTTTTCGAAGGATGGGACGGAAACAACCCGGGTGGCCACGCCCTCGCCTTCGAGGGTCTGGCGAGCGGCCAGGGCGATTTCGACCTCTGAGCCAGACGCAAATAAGGTGACCTTTGCCTCGCCTGACGCAGAGGCCAGCTCGTAGGCGCCTTCTTGCGAACGGTTGATGGTGCCGCTGTCGGTCCGCACGCAAGGCACATTCTGCCGGGTCAGCGCAATCACGCTTGGCGTTTTGGGGTCTTCCAGCGCGGCTTGCCAGCATTCAGCGGTTTCTACCACATCGGCAGGGCGGAAGACGTTGACGTTCGGCATGGCGCGCAGGGCGGCCAGGTGTTCCACCGGCTGGTGAGTTGGGCCATCTTCGCCGAGGCCAATAGAGTCATGGGTCATGACATAGATGACGCGCAGGCCCATGAGCGCGGAAAGGCGGATGGACGGACGGCAATAGTCCGTAAAGACCAGGAAGGTGCCAGAATAGGGAATGATGCCGCCATGGAGCGCGAGGCCATTCATGGCCGCCGCCATGCCATGCTCGCGGATGCCGTAGTGCAGGAAACGGCCCGCATAATGATGGGCATCGAGCACTTCCATGTCCTTGGAGCGGGTGTTGTTGGAGCCGGTCAGGTCGGCTGAGCCGCCAATGGTTTCGCTGATAACACTGTTGATGACATCAAGGGCCATTTCAGAGGCCTTGCGGGTGGCGACCTTTGGCTGGTCGGCAATGAGTTTCTGCTTGTAGGCGACAATGGCGCTATCAAGACCGCCTGGCAGGTCCCCGGCCATGCGGCGGATAAATTCTGCTTGCTCTGAGGAAGCGCCGAGGCGGGCCTCCCAGGCTTGACGGGCCTCGCCGCCCCGGGCACCCGCGGCGCGCCAGGCTGTCAGGATTTCTTCGGGAACTTCGAAGGGCGCATAGGGCCAGCCGAGCTTCTGACGGGCACCGGCAATTTCGTCTTCGCCGAGTGGTGAGCCATGGGTTGAGGCCGTGCCCTGCTTGGTCGGGGCGCCATAGCCGATGATGGTCTTGCAGGCGATGAGCGAGGGGGTGCCGGTCTTCTGAGCGGCAAGGATCGCGGCCTCGACGGCGTGAGGGTCATGACCGTCGACACGGGCCACATCCCAGCCGGAGGCCTGGAAACGCGCGAGCTGATCAGTGGAGTCGGTCAGAGAGATCGATCCATCAATGGAAATGTCGTTGTCATCGAAAAGGACGATGAGCTTGGAGAGCTTTAAATGGCCCGCCAGGGTGAGTGCTTCCTGGCTGATGCCTTCCATCAGGTCGCCGTCGCCGCAGAAAACATAGGTGAAATGATCCACCAGATCATCGCCAAAGCGGGCATTCATGATGCGTTCGGCGAGGGCAAATCCCACCGAATTGGCAAAACCCTGGCCGAGCGGCCCGGTGGTGGTCTCAACGCCCGAGGCGTGGCCATATTCCGGGTGACCGGCGGTGATGGCGCCCAATTGGCGGAAATTCTCGATCTGCTCGAGGGTCATGTCCTCGTAGCCCAAAAGGTGGAGGAGCGAATAGAGCAGCATGGAGCCATGGCCGCCGGAGAGGATAAAGCGGTCGCGATCGGCCCAATTGGGGTCGCTGGCGTCGAATTTCAGGATCTTGGTGAAAAGAACCGTGGCGACATCGGCCATGCCCATGGGCAAGCCTGGGTGGCCGGAGTTGGCTTTTTGGACTGCATCCATGGAAAGGGCACGGATGGCGTTGGCCATGTCCTTTTCAGAGACTTGAACCTGCGGGTTTTCAAGGGTGCTCATGGGCGGCGCTTCGCTTTTAGATATTGCGGCCCTCAACGGGGCCTAAAGGGTCACGATGACAGTGGCTCTGATTTAGGGCGATTCGGCCTCATTGGCGCGGTGATTCCCGAATCGATCTCCACAAAAATGACGCCTGGGCCGCCCCAAGTCGGCGCATTTATGCTTTCCGCCTCTTCTGCCGTCAAGGATTCATCGAATTAATTCAAATTGAAATGAACAAATGCCGCCAAAGCCCCAAGGGCACTAGCATTTTTGTGCATTAGGCCCTACAAATAGGGACTTCTTCTGAATGATCCCCAAAGGTTTGCCCCATGAGCAGATTGGATTCGTCCATCGAAAGGTTTTTCAAGTCCCTCGACGATCTCGAGGCGGCGGTGAACCGGCGCGGTGTGCAGGAAAAATCCATGGAGAAAGTGCACCGCGAGCTGGCGGCGCTTACGGAGGATCGGTCCCGTTTGGCACAGGAGCTGGATGCCCTGAAAGCGCAAAACAAGCGCCTTAATGAGATGAACGACGAAGTGGCTGAACGCCTGGATGGCGCCATTGAGGAAATCCAGGGCGTCCTGGAGAATTGAGTTTGAGACGAGGATTATGAGCCAAGTCAGCCTTGAAATAAATGGACGCCTTTACACGGTTGCCTGTGATGATGGTGAAGAGGCGCACCTCACCGAGCTTGCGGAGTACGTCAATAAGCACGTTGTGGAGCTCGCCGGATCTATCGGACAGGTAGGCGATTCCCGGCTTTTGTTGATGGCGAGCCTGATGGTGGCCGATGAGCTGGCCGAAGCTTTGCAGCGGGTGGGCGAGCTGGAAGATACCATCGCTACCTTGAAAGTAAGCGCCCAGGGTGCGGCGGCGGAAGCTGAAGACGCCGGTGATGTGCTGGCGGAAGTACTGGATCGGGCCGCTGCCCGCGTGGAAGAGATTGCGGCGCACTTTAATCGTGCTTAAAATAGAAACTAGCATTCGTGGGGGCTGCCCTTCGCGTGAGGGGACCTCAATCCCTGTGGCCTTAAGATTCTCATCGGGAGCTGTCCCTGCTTAGGGTCGTGGCCTTTTGCACACGGCGCCCACCTGCATTCGCAGGCCCATGAGGATTAACCCGTCCCCAACGGTCGAGGCGGCCCCACGAATTGCGACGCCGGAAAACTACCAACGTTGACGAAAGTGAACAAAGATCTTCTCCGCGCAGAATTGTTGGAAGCCCGAGCGGCAATTGTTCCAGCAGATCATCGGCAGCGCAGCCAAAAAATCGCCGAAAGCTTTTTGCAGTCCATTCCGTACAAGGACCATTCGTGCATTGGTCTTTATGACGCCATTCGCCATGAGGTGGCGGTCGGTCCCCTCCTGGTTGAGTTGTCAGATAAGGGTCATGCGACGGCCCTGCCATCGATTGAGACCAAAAATACACCCTTGATCTATAAGTGTTATGAGCTGGGGGACCCCCTGGACGATGGCCCCTTTGGCACCAAGCAGCCGAGAGGTCCCGTGGCCGAGCCGACACTTTTGGTGCTGCCCATGGTGGGATTTACCCGTGAGGGGTACCGGCTAGGTTATGGCGGCGGGTATTATGACCGGACGCTCGAAAAATTGCGGGGCGAAATGGCTGTTGTGGCCGTGGGGCTTGCATTTCATGAGCAGGAGCGGCAAGACATGGTGGTGGACGCTCACGACGAGCGCCTTGATTTTATTGTGACGGACCGCGAGGTGTTGGCCTTCTGAGAAGGTTGGCTTTTGTCATTGCGGAAGAAGGGTCCCGGGCCCTTGGCTTAAAAGTTCCGGGTAGATTGGATTTTTGTTTCATGCGTCTTTTGTTTCTGGGCGACGTGGTTGGGCGCGCCGGGCGTCTTACCGTCACCAAACACCTGCCGTATCTCATCGACACCTACAAAGTGGATTTTACCGTGGTAAACGGTGAAAACGCCGCCGCCGGTTTTGGCATCACGGAAAAAATCGCTGGGGAGCTGTTTGACGCCGGGGCGGATGTGATTACCACTGGCAATCATGTCTGGGACCAAAAGGAAGCGCTTGTCTTTATTGAGCGCCAGCCGCAATTGCTCAGGCCGATTAATTTTCCGGAAGGCACGCCTGGTAAGGGAGTGGGCCTTTATGAGGGGCGGGGTGGCGCGCGGGTTTTGGTGATCAACGCCATGGGCCGCGTGTTTATGCAGCCGCTTGAAGATCCCTTTGTGGCTGTTGAGAAAGAGCTTGATGCCTGTCCGCTTGGGGATGTGGCGGATGCGGTGCTGGTTGATTTTCACGGCGAGGCGACATCAGAAAAGATGGCAATGGGGCATTTTTGCGATGGACGGGCGAGCCTGGTGGTCGGCACGCATAGCCATGTACCGACCGGGGATACGCATATTATGAGCGGTGGGACCGCTTATCAGACGGATGCGGGCATGTGCGGGGACTACGATTCCGTTATCGGGATGGAAAAGGAAGAGCCACTGCACCGCTTTGTGCGCGGCTACGGGAAGGGGCGGTTTGTGCCAGCCCAGGGCGAGGCAACCCTGTGCGGGGTGCTGGTGGACGTGGGTGCCGACGGTCAGGCCCGTCGGGCGGCGCCGATCCGGATGGGCGGCAAATTGGCGGAAACCCTGCCCGATTGGGAGTAACCTGCAACTTTTCCCTTGAAAATCCGATGGGTTCAGGCCATCACCTGAGCCCAAGAAATCCCGTGTTTTAAAAGTTTTCCGTGGAGGTAGCCGTGGCCGGCCATTCCAAATTTAAAAATATCATGCACCGCAAGGGCGCGCAGGACGCCAAGAAGGCGAAAGTCTTCTCGCGCCTGGCGAAGGAAATTACCGTCGCCGCCAAAATGGGCGCGCCGGACCCGACGCAAAATCCACGGCTGCGTCTTGCCATCCAAAATGCCCGCAAGGAAAGCATGCCCAAGGACAATATCGAGCGTGCAATTAAAAAGTCCCAAGGGGGAGACGCGGAAACCTATGAAGAGATCCGCTATGAGGGCTTCGGTCCGGGCGGAGTTGGTCTTATTGTTGAAGTCCTGACTGATAACCGTAATCGCTCGGCCAGTGAGGTGCGCTCAACCTTGACCAAACACGGGGGCAATCTGGGCGAGTCCGGCGCGGTGTCGTTCCAATTCGATCGGGTCGGTGCAATCCACTACAATGCGGATGTGGCAGACACGGACGGCATGCTGGAAGCCGCCATTGATGCGGGCGCGGAGGATTGCGAAAGCTCTGAAGAGGGCCATGACGTTTATTGCGAAGCCTCGGATCTGCATGATGTTGCCTCGGCTCTAGAGGGCCTGTTCGGGGAAGCCGAAAGCGCCAAGATTATCTGGCGTCCGCAAAACACCATCGAGATTGATGAAGATAAAGCGGCGACGCTTTTAAAAATGCTCGATGTGTTGGAAGACCTGGACGACGTGCAAAACGTTTATTCGAACTTTGAAATTTCCGATGAGGTTTTGGCCTCATTGACCGCTTAAGGCGGCGGTCGGCTTTTCCCCATGCGCATTCTTGGTCTCGACCCCGGCCTTCGCAAAACCGGTTGGGGCGTGATCGAGGTTTCCGGATCCAATCTTTCTCATGTGGCGAACGGGGTGGTGACCTCGACGCAGTCTAAGTCGCTGGCTGAGCGGCTGGTGGAGCTTCATGACGGGTTGTCCGGAGTTCTGGCCTCGTTTGCGCCTGAGGAAGTGGCGGTGGAGGAGACCTTCGTCAACAAGGATGCGCGGGCAACGTTGAAGCTGGGCCAGGCGCGGGCGGTCTCGCTGCTGGTGCCGGCGCGGGCAGGGCTCAAGGTTTTTGAATATGCGCCCAATCTGGTGAAGAAGTCCGTGGTAGGGTCGGGCCATGCGGGCAAGGATCAGATCGCCATGATGGTCGGGGTGCTGTTGCCGACGGCTGAAATTTCCGGGCCCGATGCGGCGGATGCGCTGGCGGTCGCCATTACTCACGCCCACCACCGGCCTTAACTTATTTTCAAGGTGCCAGGTACACTTGAAATTTCTATGGCAGAAATCCGCGAAATATAGTGTTTCAAGTGTACCTGGCACCTTGAAAAGGAAGGGCAGAACAAAAGGTGAATTTTTTGCAGAATCAGTTAGACTCGGCCCCATGATCGGAAAACTCAAAGGCCTTGTAGATTCTGCTGGCGAAGACTGGGCGCTCATTGATGTGGGCGGGGTCTGTTACCAAGTGCATTGTTCCTCGCGGACCCTCGGCCAGTTGCCGCAGGTGGGCGAGGCGGTGGCGCTCTCCATTGAGACCTATGTGCGGGAAGATCAGATCAAGCTCTTTGGCTTTCTGACCGGGTTGGAACGGGACTGGTTTCGTCTCCTGCAAAGCGTGCAAGGGGTGGGCGCGAAAGTGGCGCTCGCCATTCTCTCGGCTCTCACCACGGAAGAGCTCGCGAGCGCGGTGGTCTTTCAAGACAAGACGGCTGTAGGCCGGGCGAGCGGTGTTGGGCCGAAACTTGCGCTGAGGATTGTCAACGAGCTGAAAAACAAAGCGCCGCAAGGAGGCGTCGTCATTGAAGGCGGTAAAAATGCGGGCTCGGCCGCGGCGCCGACTTCTGCGGGCATCGGCCACGATGCGGTGTCGGCGCTGGTTAACCTCGGCTATGCCCCGCCGCAGGCAGCAAGCGCGGTGGCGCAGGCCATGGCGCGCGCGGGCCGGGACGCAGGCCTTGATCTGCTCATTCGCGAGGGCTTGAAGGAGCTTGCCTCCTAAGGCAGGGTGAACCCCGATGACCATATCAAGCGAGGAACGATTGGTGGACGGCAACCGTGCCGAAGATGAAGCGAGCGAGGCCAGTTTGCGCCCCTTGTCGCTTAAAGACTTCACAGGTCAGCGGCAGGCGCGGGAAAATCTCAGTATTTTCATTGAGGCCGCTAAAACGCGGGGCGAGGCGCTCGACCATGTGTTGCTCGCCGGGCCTCCGGGGCTTGGCAAAACCACCATGGCGCAGATCGTCGCGCGAGAGCTCGGGGTCAATTTCCGCGCGACTTCCGGACCGGTGATCGCCAAGGCGGGGGATCTGGCGGCGCTGCTGACCAATCTGCAAGAGCGGGACGTTCTTTTTATTGATGAGATCCACCGGCTCAGTCCGGCGGTGGAAGAAATCCTTTATCCGGCGATGGAGGATTTTCAGCTCGATCTGATTATCGGGGAAGGTCCGGCGGCGCGCTCTGTTCGCATTGATCTGGCGCCGTTTACGCTGGTTGGGGCAACCACTCGGGCCGGTCTCATTACTACACCGCTTCGGGATCGGTTTGGCATTCCGCTCCGGCTTAACTTTTACGAACATGACGAGCTTGAAAAGATCGTGACACGAGGCGCTGGGGTCATTGGTGTTGAGATCACGGCCGATGGCGCGCGGGAGATTGCCTGTCGCTCACGGGGAACGCCGCGCATCGCCGGACGGCTTTTGCGCCGTGTGCGCGATTTCGCGGCAGTTCAAGGCGCTGGTGCGATCGATGCCAAGGTGGCGGATGCGGCCTTGTCGCGTTTGGAAGTGGATGCGCGCGGGCTTGACGCCCTTGACCATCGCTATCTTTCCGCGATCGCGCTTAATTTTAATGGCGGCCCGGTGGGGATTGAAACCATGGCGGCGGCGCTCTCGGAGCCGCGCGACGCGCTTGAAGAAATTATCGAGCCCTATCTTATTCAGCAGGGGTTTTTGCAGCGCACGCCGCGCGGGCGTATTTTGACCGGTAATGCCTATCAGCACCTTGGCCTCGACATGCCACCTCATGCGGCGGGCGGCCAGGGGCGGCTCTTTAATGATGAGGACGGTGATGACTGAGCGCCAGCCACCGGCGGAACCCGGCGAGCTCAACGGCTTTTTTGAAGGGGCGGTGCATGTGCAGCCGATCCGGATCTATTACGAAGACACGGATGTCTCGGGCATTGTCTATAACGCCAATTATGTGAAGTTTATTGAGCGGGGCCGGACCAATTGTCTGCGTCTGCTGGGGGTCCATCACCAGGACCTTCTGGCGCTTGAAGAACCCATTGCCTTTACGGTCACCCATATCGATCTCGACTTTCTGGTTCCCGCGCGGCTGGACGATACGCTGCATGTCTATACCCAATATACCAAAGTCACTGGCGCGCGCATTGAAGGTTCACAAATCGTTAAGAGGGGCGACGTAGTGTTGGTGCGCGCGCAAATCCAAGCGGCTTGCATCAATCTGGAGGGGAAACCCCGACGCCTCCCGGCTTATGTGCGGGAGGCTCTGTCGGCCAGGATGGCCTGAGGCCTAAAGGGACTTTTAACCCGAATTAACGGGTCAAAGGCCAAATTTCCCCGTAAAACGCCAGAATTGGCCCTTGTTTTGCCAAAAAGGAACACTGAAATCTGTCCCGCATTCTGCTATAGAAAAGGCCAGTAGCGGGGCTTATTGAGGGATAAAACTACATGGAATCGAGTGTAATAGACGGCGGCATGGCTTTGGCTGCCGGTGATTTTTCGCTTTGGTCGCTGTTTCAGCGGGCCGATATGGTCGTCAAGGCGGTGATGATCGGGCTTCTGGTGGCCAGCATCTGGTCCTGGGCCATCATTATCGACAAGTGGATGAAGGTGGGCTCTTTGTCACGCAAAGCGGATAAATTCGAGGATGTTTTCTGGTCCGGTAAAAGCCTGGAGGATCTTTATCAGAACCTCGGCCATAAGCCGGCCCATCCCATGGCGGTGGTTTTTGTTTCGGCCATGCGCGAGCTCAAACGCTCCATGGAGAAAAAAGAATCCAGCTCTCAGCTTTTGAATGTGCGCGACCGGATCGACAAGGTCATGAATGTAACGATCAACCGGGAGATGGCGCAGTCGGAGCGTAATCTTGGCTTTCTGGCAACCGTCGGCTCGACGGCACCTTTTGTCGGGCTCTTTGGCACGGTCTGGGGGATCATGAATTCCTTCACCTCGATTGCCGCGTCTCAAGACACTTCGCTCGCCGTGGTGGCGCCAGGGATTGCCGAAGCACTGTTTGCAACCGCGCTTGGACTTCTGGCCGCTATTCCGGCAGTGATTTTCTACAACAAGTTTACCGGTGACCTGAACCGTTACTCGGGCCGACTTGAAGGCTTTGCCCAGGAGTTTTCGGCCATCCTGTCGCGTCAGCTTGACGAACGGGGGATGTAATCGATGGGCGTTTCTTTAAACTCACAAGGAGGCGGGGGACGCAATCGCGGCCGCCCGATGAGCGAGATCAATGTGACACCCATGGTGGACGTCATGTTGGTGCTGCTCATTATTTTCATGGTGACGGCACCGCTCCTGTCGGTGGGCGTGCCGATCAATCAACCGGACACAGAGGCGCCGCCTCTGACGTCGTCTGAAGAGCCTCTGACTATTACCATTGATGCGGACGGCATTGTCTATCTGCAGGAAACACCGGTTGAGCT
>SBHG01000145.1 GCA_006226305.1 Alphaproteobacteria bacterium
CTTCTCGACGATATAGTGCAAAAAGCCGCTCATGCGGCAGATTGAGCAATTGCAGGAAACCGCCATGAGCTTGCGCGGGCCTTTAACTTCATAAGTGACAGCGCCGCAATGGCAGCCGCCCTTGTGGGTGCGTTGTTGGGTCATATTTGCTTATTCCTCGCGGTCAGCGATATAGAGTAATTCGGTGAACACATATGTGGTTGGCCTACTTCCCTGTGCCAGACTTAGGATATTTATAACGCCAAGTTCAGTGAGTTTGCCGAGGATCCGGTTGGCGCTGCCTTTAGGTATGTTTGAATTGCGGATGAAATCAGTCGTGGAGAATATCGGTCGGCTGAATATCGCATCAATCGCCTGAATGAAATAGTGAGACCGCAGGTCTTCGGAAGCATCGAACTTTACGCGCTCATAGAGATCATGAACGGCCTTCACATGGTCAATGTTTTCGATGGCTTGAGCTCGAATGGCCTCCAGGTAAAATTTCAGCCAATCAATCCAGTTGTTTTCCGAAGAGATGGATTGCAGCCTGTCGTAGTATTCATTCCTGTGCTGATCAAAATATCCACTGATGTAGAACATCGGTGAAGATAAGGTTTTTGCTTTAAATAAAGTGAGTGGAATTAGAAGGCGCCCGAGTCTTCCGTTGCCGTCCAGGAACGGGTGTAAAAGTTCAAACTGCGCATGAACTAGAGCAGAGTGAATGAGAGGGTCAGGTTGGTCCGAATTCACGAAGTTCTCAAAGTCGGAGAGAGACTGTTGCAGGTCGAGTGGCGATGGGGGGATGAAATGAGCATCTTTTTGTGTGCACCCTCTTGGACCAATCCAGTTTTGCGTTGTTCTGAACTCACCTCTTTGTTTGTTCCTACCCCGCACGCTGTCGAGGAGGATTTGATGTAAATATTTTATGAACTTGAGTGTGATGGGGTTGTCGTTGAGATGCGATATTGCGAAACGCATGGCGCTTCGGTAGTTGAGAATCTCATGGATATCCTCTCGTTTTTCCGGAGAAAATTCTTTTTGCCCCGCTTCAAATTCCAAAACCTCGCTGAGGGTCGCGACGGTTCCTTCAATGCGGGACGACATGACGGCTTCTTTTGATGTGAACGGGGATAAAAGAACCGATGGGTTTGGGAGTGTTTGAAGCATGCCGTCATATCGGGCAATTGCCTGATTTGCCGCACTCATTGCCGGGACGATCTCGCCCCAGGAAAGATTGGCTGGAGGCATTTTTTCCGGGAGATAAGGGGTCATTTGGCTCTCCATCTGTCCAATTGTGGATCATAAATCGGAATTTATGAAACACAAATGAATTTGTGGGCCATTTTTTCTAAAATATAGAACACAATGTGCGTTCTGATCCATGGGTGGAGCACAAATCGGCTTGTGTTCTGAAATCCGGGATTTGCGAGTCAGCCGGTCAGATATTGTGGGAGTCAGCGAAACCCGCACTTAATATGGTATGCTGGACCTCCAGAAATGCCGAGTTTGGGTGACACAGCCGGATTGTCATGTCGAGCCACTGCCGCCTGGGAACCACCACGGACATTGCACCGTAGACAAGAGCCCAACCAGATCGTCAGGTCTCGTGTCAGCCCAACGGCTTGGGCTGGATGTCATCTGGGTGCTTTCAAGAGTTCGTCGACGGCTTCGATGGCGTGTTCCTTGCGGGTGTACCAGTCGCCGGAAAGAGTGATGTAGGTGGCGCCGCGCGCTTCGAGTTCTTCGCGGGCGAGGTCCATGAATTTGCGGCGCTCGTCTTCCTTGCCAAAGACGCGCATGCCGTCGTCAATCCAGGGCACGTCGATATCCATGAGGAGATAGAGGTCGGCCAGTTCGATCTCGCGGTCAAACCAGCTCGGCACATGACCGAGCAGCATCTTGGCCCAAACGGCGGTGAGTACCGGGTCCGTGTCTTCAATGACGATCCGGTTGGCGGAGCGCTCCAGCGCCTTGCGCATGGCCTCGTGACCCTTGGCGATGGCAATGAGGTCTTCATCGGTCCAGGGTTCGCCGTGCTTGTATTCATGATCGTAGGAGCGGCCATATTCCGGCATGAAAACCGTGTCGTAGCGGGCGGCGAGTTCGCGGGCGAGGGTCGTCTTGCCGGTGGATTCGGGCCCATAAAGGCAGACCCGCTTGACGTAGTGGGGCCGCACCACGCCTGGAATATAGGCCCAGTTCTCAAAAGGCGCGCGGCGCAGGTTGGCGGAGGTGACCGCCATAATGTCCCGGTCGGGGTCGATGATGACCGGCTCGGCGCTGAGCGCCTTGGCAAAGCCAAATCCGGTGCGATCGCCAGCCATGACCACGTCTACCTTGGGTAGATCCAGATCCTTTATGGCCCTGGCCCATTGTTGCCAGATATCGCTGCTATCGTCTGGCCCGCTTGGCATGGGCAGGGCCACCTTGCGGACTCTGGCCTTGGGGAAAATCGCCTGCATCCATTGCTGGCGCAGGTCGCCATCAATGGCGTCGCCGGGCTCTTCCGAGATCAGGATGGTCAGATCGGGCACGTAAGAATCAGCCGTGCGCCCGAGAAAAACGTGACCCTGGTGGGGCGGCAAAAATTTGCCGATCATCAGTCCGTGCTTCATAGGCGAGGAGAGGGCCTTTGTTAGGGGCTAAGGGATGCTTGGCATTCCAACGCAGGAGCGTCATAATGACAAGACTTTCGTCGCACTTCTTGGGAAATTTTCATGCGCCGTCACTTGTATTTCATATTTGTTCTTCTGTTTTTCGGCTTTCGTCCAGCACTGGCGGCGGATGAGGCCAGTGATCCCTGCTCCGGTGAAATGCTCAAGGCCCTGGATTTCTGGCTTGGGGAGTGGCAGGTCTTTGACAAGGCCAGCGGCAAGCTGGTTGCCTATGATCGAGTGGAAAAGGACCTGGGCAACTGCGTCGTCGTGGAGCGCTGGACCTCACTGGATGACACGTTCCGCAATGCCAGCGCGCCCTTCCGCATGCGCGGCATGAGTCTGTCGGCGCTGGATGGCAATGGCTGGGTACAGATCTGGGTCGACAATATGGGTGGCACCGTCATCATGCATGGAGGCCTGGAAAACGATACCATGGTGCTGACAACCCAAACCACGTCTTACGGGCTTCACTACCGCTATCATTATCAACCAATGCCGGATGGGTCCGTGCATGGCTTTGGCTTTTCATCGCCAGAAGGTCAGGACAATTGGACCAAAGACTGGGATCTGATCTACAAGCGCAACGGCTAAGCCGCTGCTGCCTGCGGGATCAGGTCTTCTGTGCCTGGGCGCGCAGGCGTAGGCGCAGGGCGTTGAGCTTGATAAAGCCTTCCGCATCTTTCTGGTCGTAAACCGAATCTTTTTCAAAAGTTACATGGGCTTCTGAATAGAGCGAGTAAGGCGATGTGCGGCCCACTGTTGTGACTGACCCTTTGTAGAGCTTCATGCGCACTTCGCCGGTGACAAATTCCTGGCTCTTGTCGATGGCGGCTTGAAGCATTTCGCGTTCGGGGGCAAACCAGAAGCCGTTGTAGATCATCTTGGCATAGCGCGGCATGAGCTCATCTTTGAGGTGGGTCGCTTCGCGGTCCAGGGTGATGCTTTCCATGGCGCGGTGGGCGGCAATCAAGATCGTGCCGCCCGGCGTTTCATAAACGCCGCGTGACTTCATGCCGACGAAACGGTTCTCGACAATATCGGCGCGGCCGATGCCGTTGGCGCCGCCCAGCTCATTGAGTTTGGTGAGGAGGGCTGCCGGTGACAGTTTTTCGCCGTTGATGGCGACCGGATCGCCTTTTTCAAACTCAATGGTGATGTAAGTGGGTGTATCGGGCGCGTCTTCCGGGCGGACGGTGCGCTGATACATATATTCTTCCGATTCCTTGGCAGGGTCTTCCAAGGCTTTGCCTTCGCAAGAGATGTGCAAAAGATTGGCGTCGACGGAAAATGGTGCTTCGCCGCGCTTGTCCTTGGGCACGGGAATCTGGTTTTTCTCAGCGAAATCGATGAGATCTTCACGGCCAACAAATTCCCAGTGCCGCCAGGGGGAGATGATTTTGATGTCCGGGTTGAGGGCATAATAGCCGAGCTCAAAGCGCACCTGGTCGTTGCCCTTGCCGGTGGCGCCATGGCAAACCGCGTCGGCGCCGGTTGCCGCCGCGATTTCAATCTGGCGCTTGGCGATGAGCGGCCGCGCGATGGAGGTGCCCAGGAGATAGGTGCCTTCATAGAGCGTGTTGGCCCGGAACATGGGGAACACATAGTCGCGGACAAACTCCTCGCGCAGATCTTCGATGTAGATCTCCTTGATGCCCAGCATTTCCGCCTTTTTGCGGGCGGGCTCGAGCTCCTCGCCCTGGCCGAGGTCAGCGGTGAAGGTGACCACTTCGCAGCCGTAAGTGGTTTGCAGCCATTTGAGGATGATGGAGGTGTCGAGGCCGCCGGAATAGGCGAGCACGACTTTTTTGATGTCAGAACCCATGTCTTTTTATCCTTCTTAATTCTGGGGCTCAGTTGCTCGCGCACTATAGGGATTTTAGCCCCCAAGAAAAGAGTGGAAATTCCTTCTGCGCCTTACTCGGCGGCAGCGTTGGCGGCCTTGCGGCGCTCGGAGGCGCGCTGCTTTTCGCTCTCGGATTTAAGCTGCCCGCAGGCGGCCATGATGTCGCGGCCGCGCGGCGTGCGCACGGGGCTGGCATAGCCGGCGCGATTGACCACTTCGGCAAAGGCTTCGATGGTTTCCCAATCAGAGCATTCATAAGGCGATCCCGGCCAGGGGTTGAAGGGGATCAGGTTGATCTTGGCGGGAATACCGGAGAGCAGTTTTACCAGGCGCTTGGCGTCGGCCAGGCTGTCGTTGACGTCCTTGAGCATGACATATTCAAAGGTGATGCGGCGGGCATTTGAAAGACCGGGATATTTTTTGCAAGCCGCCAGCAGTTCCTTGATCGGATATTTCTTGTTGAGCGGCACCAGCTTGTCGCGGATGTCGTCCGTGGTGCCATGCAGGGAGATGGCCAGCATAACGCCGATCTCGCGCCCACATCTTTCGATTTCCGGTACCACACCAGAGGTCGACAAGGTGATGCGGCGCTTGGACAGGGACAGGCCCTCATTGTCAGAGATGATCAGCAGCGCTTTTTTGACGTTGTCGAAATTGTAGAGCGGCTCGCCCATGCCCATCATCACGATGTTGGTGATCTTGCGGGCGGCATCCCGATCCGTCAAATGCGGCCATTCTTCCAGTGAGTCCTTGGCGATGAGCATCTGGGAAATGATTTCGCGGGCTGTGAGATTGCGCACCAGCTTTTGCGTGCCGGTGTGGCAGAAGGTGCAATTCAAGGTACAGCCAACCTGACTTGAAATGCACAAGGTGCCGCGATCTTCATCCGGGATAAAGACGGTTTCAACCTCGATGCCGGGGGCAAAACGAATGAGCCATTTGCGGGTGCCATCCACGGAGATCTGCTGTGTGACCACTTCGGGTCGGGCCAGATCGCAGTTCTCAGCAAGGGTGGCCCGCAGGTCTTTCGACAGGGTTGTGAGCTGATCGAAGTCCGTCGCGCCGCGCAGATAGACCCAGTTCCACAATTGCTCCACGCGCATCTTAACCTGGCGATCCGGCACGCCCAGGGTGCGGCACAGCTCGGCAAGCTCGTGCCGGTCCAGACCAACCAGATGGGTTTTGGCAGTGGAATCCATTTATTTCCCGCAGATTAAAGCCATTTTTGCCTCGCGCCTCGATGGGCCGGGAGGCCAATTAAGGGGCTTTAATTGCAGGTTCGGGTGATTTTGTCCAGCGCGGCGGTGATACCGGAGAGGGAGTAATGATCGGTGGTCAGGGTGCCGCGGCTGGAGGTGCCGGTGACGATCATCGAACTGCCGCGTTTCATGGCGTTGACCAATTTCTTTTCCTCGTCCTCGGAACGGAACCAGGCGCCGTCTCCGTCGGTGAAGAGCGCGTATTTGTCCGACCCGACCTGGATGGTGGTTTTGGAATTGGCTTTATAGGTATAGCCGGTGATGACACTGGGTTCTGGCTTGCCGTTCCCCCAGTCCGTTACGATAAAGAAAACATCGCCGCGGCTCACATTCTTTGGGCTTATGTCGGTGGGCTGGGAAACCACAAAGCAATATTTGCTGCCTCCTTCGGTCACAGAGAAGGCCTTCCAGTCTTTATAGGTTCCGATGGGCTCCGGCGCGGCGGCGCTGGCACTTCCGGCAAGCGCCAGGCACGACAAGCTGGCTCCCAGAACCAGTGCTTTGAAGGCAGACAAAGGGTTGGATTTCCGTTTAACAGACATGTCGAGTAACCTCTTCGCGTGTAACTCAATACCAAAATTTAATAAGCCAAAGCCGGTGTTTCAGGGCAAGGGTAACCCTGCCCGGCAAAAAGGGCAAATCTTTGACCCTATTCTGGTCCGGCAAGGGTCAAGGAACGGTTAACAAAGTGTTGCGTTTTAGCGCTTCCTGACCTACTTGCCCGCGGCGGCCCGCCGGATCAAACTTCGGCATTGGCGCTTGATTCGAAGGCGCCGACCCCGTCGTCTTTAAAAGGAGTTGATATGGCAAACCCCGTCCTTGTGGAGGTTACCCGTGACCCGGAAGGGGGGCGATTTGTGGAAAGTCGCCATCGGGGCGCGATTGCCATTGTTGATCGATCCGGGGATCTGGTTTTTGGTACTGGCGATGTGGATGCGCTTGTTTGTCCCCGCTCCGCTTTCAAATCCATGCAGGCTCTGCCGATGGTCGAGGCGGGCGGTCCCCAAACCTATCACCTGGGGCCGGAAGAGATTGCGCTTGCTTGTGCGTCTCATGGAGGTCAGCCGCAACATGTTTCCCGGGTCGAAGCCTGGCTTGAGAAAATTGACTGCGGTGTGGCGGATCTGGAATGCGGGCCGCATTTGCCGAGCCATGTGCCCAGTGCTCATGCTCTTATCAGTGAGGGGAAGACGTCATCGCGGGCTCACAACAATTGTTCAGGCAAGCATGCTGGCTTTTTGACACTGGCGCGGCTGATGAATGCGCCGACGAAGGGCTATGTTCAGCCAGATCATCCGGTGCAGCAGCGCATCCAGGAAGTCATTTGCGAACTTGTGGATTTTCAGGTGACTGATCACCCCACTGGGGCGGATGGATGCTGCGCGCCGAATTATCAGATGCCGCTAAAAAATCTGGCGCTCGGCATGAGCCGGCTTGCCAATCCGGACCTCTTGGCGCCGCACCGGCAAAAGGCCGTGGAGAAAATGTTGGAGGCGCTGTCCAATTATCCCTTTTACATGGCTGGCGACGAGCGGGCCTGTACCGTGCTGACCCAGCATCTGGCGCAGGTGGGTTTTGTTAAAATCGGCGCGGAAGGAGTTTATACCGGCTGCCTTGCCGGGGTTGGACTGGGGCTTGCGCTTAAGATTGATGATGGGGCCAAGCGCGCGGCTGAGGTGGCCATTGCGCAATTGCTCATGCGCATGAATCTTCTCGACGCGGCTGATCAGCTGGCCGATTGGATCCAGGTTCCCATCCGCAATACCTGCGACAGAAAAGTGGGCTCCATCACGGTGTCGGCGGAATGGGAGAAGTTCGACCTTCCCATAGCGTAAGCCTTGCCGCTATCATGCTCTCAAACAAATAAAAGGAAGGGAGCACGCGTCGCCATGAAAGCCGTTTTGTGCAAGGAATATGGGCCTATTGAAAACCTGGTTGTGGAGGAAGTGCCCACGCCAGAACCGGGCCCTGGTCAGGTTCGCATTGATGTAAAGGCGGCGGCGGTCAATTTCCCTGACGTTCTCATCGTCCAGAATCTTTATCAATTTAAACCTGAGCCGCCTTTCTCACCGGGCGGCGAAGTGTCGGGCGTGGTTGGCGCCGTCGGCGAAGGTGTCACCCATGTCAAGCCAGGCGACCGGGTGATCGGTTCTGCGGGCTTTGGCGGATTTGCAGAGCAGGTGGTACTGGATGCGCCGCGCGTGATCCCTATCGGCGACCACATGCCTTTTGACGAGGCAGCTGCCTTCGTTATGGTCTATGGCACGTCGCACCATGCCCTTAAGCAGCGGGCAGAGCTTAAGCCCGGCGATACGCTCCTAGTGCTGGGGGCGTCCGGCGGGGTTGGCCTTGCGGCGGTTGAGCTTGGCAAGGTGATGGGCGCGAAGGTGATCGCGGCCTGTTCGTCGCAGGAGAAAGTGGATGTCTGCCTGAAGCACGGCGCTGACGATGGCTTTGTTTACCCGCGCAATCCGCTTGACCGGGCCCAACAAAAGGCCTTGTCAGACAAGATCAAGGAACTGACCGGAGGCAAGGGCGCCGATGTGATCTACGATCCGGTGGGCGATGATTATGCCGAGCCGGCTCTTCGCGCCATCGCCTGGAAGGGGCGCTATCTGGTGGTCGGTTTTGCGGCGGGGGAGATCCCGCGCATTCCGCTCAATCTGGCGCTACTTAAAGGCTGCCAGATCGTTGGTGTTTTCTGGGGTATGTTTACGGGCGTTGAGCGCAAGCTGCACGAAGAGAACATGTCCGAGCTCATGGCCTGGTATCAAGAAGGCAAGATCAAGCCTTTCATTTCCAAACGCTATAAGCTTGAAGAAGCGGTTCAGGCGCTGCAGGACATGTCCGCCCGGAAGGTCGTTGGCAAGATTGTCCTGACCACCTGAGGACTTATTTTTCCATTTGATTCCAGAAAGCGGTGACTGTGGCGCGGATTAGCTCACATCCTGGCCTTGACGTCTTGCGTGACCGTTGGCGGGCTTTGCCTGCCAATGTGCAGGGCTCGTTGTGGATCCTAAGCTCGGCCATCCTGTTTACCGCCATGTCGACATTGGTCAAATTGTTGGGCACGCGACTGGATCCTTTTGTGGTGATCTTTTTTCGCGCGCTTACCGGGCTGCTTTTTGTTCTGCCATTTATGACGCGCGGCATGGGAGGCGCCTTCCACACGCGTCGACCGGCGATGCATCTCATTCGCGGCATCTTTGGGACAACGGGGATGATGTGCGGCTTTTATGCGGTGATCTATCTACCCTTGGCGACGGCCAGTGCCATCAGCTTTTCAAGATCGCTTTTTCTTGTTCCCATGGCGGTGATTGTCATTCGCGAAGCGCTGGGGGTTCGCCGAACCCTGGCGACCGTCATCGGGTTTTGCGGCGTCTTGATTGTCTTGCGGCCCAGCGCCGAGGTTGAATTAGCTGCGCTGGTTGCAACGCTCGGCGCCTTGGCGGTTGCCGGAGCGGCGATCTGCGTGAAACTGCTGTCACGCACTGAATCCCCACAGACGCTGCTGTTTTATTCATCGGTGATCGGGCTGACGGCAACGTCGATCCCGGCTTTTCTTGCCTGGTCCTGGCCGACGCCGATGGAGTTTTTCGGGCTTATTACCATGGGGGCCTTTGGCGTGACGGCCCAGACCTGTTTCATCAAGGCTTACTCGGTGGGCGAGGTGAGCGCGCTGGCGCCGCTGGACTATACGCGCCTCTTGTTTGCGGCTGTGGTTGGCTATTTTCTGTTTGGCAATATGCCGGATGTGTGGACCTGGGTTGGCGCCCTCGTGATCGTCGGATCCAGTCTTTACATCACGATGCGAGAGGCCAAACTGGCTCGCTCCCGGGCCGCGGAAAGGCAAAAATCTCAGTTTTCCCAATCGCTTAAGGCGACGGCGCTGGAGAATGATCCGGGAAAGATGAAAAAAAGTTAACGAAAGCCCCCGCCTTCGTTATACTTGGTTCCGGGAAAATGGCGGGGAAATTCATGAGACTTCTGAAAGGGTTAGCCTTGTCCTTCGCGGTGATTGCCGCCGTGGTCTATGGGATGGCGATATATTCAGATCCGGACGGCTTTTGGGAGTCGCTCCAAGGGGAGCGCGATCTGCCGCGAGGTGAGCCCAAATCTCTTGAAGCTTTTGTTTTGCAGGCGGTGACACCGGCAAGTGAGGAGGCTCTTGCGCCAGTACAGAGCTTTGTCTTGGTGCCGCCTTCCGAAGATGCTTTTGACGCGGGGTTTCTGGCCTATCGGCGAGAACTCCAACAGGCCGTTGCCGGGCGAAATCTGGAGAAGGTTTTATCACTTGTCTCGGCGGATGTGCTGATATCGCAAGATGGCGAGCAGGGTCGGGCTGAGCTGAGTGCCTTGTTGGAAGCGCCTGATGCGGGCGAAGCTAATTGGCAAGAATTACAAGATATTCTGGCCCTGCCAAGTGTTGCCATTTCAGGTGCCCGATACTGTGCGCCTTATGTTGCCTGCGCCCCCTTGCCGGAGGGCGCTGATGACCTTGAACCCTTTGAAACTGTTTTTGCTGTCAAGCCCAAGGTTAGTGTGCGGGCCGCGCCTTCAGAGGATGCGGAGGTCGTGACGGTTTTGAGCTATCAGTCCGTTCAGCTTGCCGCGGTTCTTGATGATCCTCAGTGGGCAGAGGTTATTGTCGAGAATGGCGACACCGGATTTGTCGCACGGTCGGACATTCGTCAGATGTTGGGCGCAAAGGCGGAGTTCGCAAAAGAAGGCGGTGTCTGGCGCATGAAAAGTTTTCAGATGGAAGACTGAGCGTCAGGCGATTTCTTTTTCAAGAAAATGGTTGGCTGCGATCCTGTGAGGCTCGCGGATATGACCCGAGACTATTCCGATGGCAGTGGCCAGAACGGTTGCATCATCTGTAAATCCAAAACCGACGATGACATCTGGCACCATGTCAGTGGGCAGAATAAAATAGGCAAGGGCCGTCAGAAGTACACCGCGCACGCGGGTCGGTGTCGCCGGATCCATGGCGCAATAATAGGCAGCGACCGCATCGTCCAGAAAAGGCACTTTTCCGAGGGTACGACGCACTTTGACCCAGAAGGTCTTGCTGTCAAAGCCTTGCGGGCCTTGTGGTTTGTCGATCATAGCTCTTCCTATATGGGATCGCGCAGCGCCTCTGCCAAGAGCCTTTTTCTCTTAGCGCCGGTTGCGCACCTCGCCCCAGGACATGCCAATGGCAATCACGGTGGCCAAGACGATCTGGCCAAAATAAAGAATGTAACTTTCATTTGAGATGTGAAGCAGATTGTAGTCGCTCATCACCCATATCAAAGTGGCGACCACCAGAGCCGCGGCGATCATGCCGAGCCAATGGATCGACTGGATGGTGGTTTTTAGGCAGATCGCAAAAAGGATGACCAGCACAAGTCCGGCCAAAACCGTAACGGACAGATGGGCCTCAATATCCCCGCGCCACAGGTGATAAAACGACTGCCCGCGTGCGTTATAGGTGCCGAACACCATGACCAGTGCCAGAAGCCAACGTGATAAAAACACGCGAAAGCCTTCAGATCTCATGGATATTTTCCCCTCATTCCCCCAGAACCAAAATCAACTCACGGCAATTGTTTCCATGAATTGTGCCATTTTAATGTCACGCTCACTGACCCCGCCCGCATCGTGGGTGGTTAGCGTGACTTCGACCCGATTATAGACATTAAACCACTCAGGGTGATGGTCGTGTTTGTCAGCGAACAGCGCCACCCGTGTCATGAACCCGAAGGCCTCATTGAAGTCGGAAAAGATAAAAGTCTTCACCCAGGCGTCGCGCCCGTCCATTTCCTGCCAGCCGTCAAGCTGCTCAAGGGCCTGCGCGCGCACGTCCTTTGTGAGTGCCTTGATCATCGCGCAGTCCTCAACGTAGGCTTGTCAGAAAGCGGCGGCCGGAACAGATTTCCGGGTTGGTCTTGCCGCATTTGGCCAGCGAAAAAGAGATGATTTGGGCACGGCCAATGAGATTTTCAACCGGCACCATGCCAAGGCTGCGGATGAGTCGGCTGTCCGCTGACATATCGCGATTGTCGCCCATCATGAAAAGATGCCCTTCAGGCACCGTGAATTGCGGCGTGTCATCGAGTGGGCCGTCATTGGTAATTTCCAGGATTTTGTGTTCGACGCCATTGGGCAGGGTTTCGATATATTCCGTTGCCTGACGGGTGAGGCCATGTGCGTCGGTGAACATAAATTCCGTGATCTCTTCACGCGGCACCGCGACCCCGTTCAAGTAGAGTTGACCCGCCTTCATCTGGATCTGGTCGCCGGGCAGGCCAATCACCCGCTTGATGAGTGTTGTTGTGCTCTTGGTGTGCTTGAAGACAACGATTTCGCCACGCTCTGGTAGGCTTCCAAAAACACGTCCCGACTGTGTGGGTAAACCAGGGGCAAGGCCGAAGGGTACAGAATGTTTCGAATAGCCATAGGACATCTTGGTCACTACAACCCTGTCCCCAACTTCCAGGGTCGGCACCATGCTCTCGGAGGGGATGTGGAACGAGGCAAAGGCCACGGTGTTAATGGTGAAGACCAGGAGGGCTACGGAGCCCAGGAATTTGGTCCATTCGACGATCTGTTCTTTCATGGGAAATGCCATCACTCATACTGGTTTTGATATGCGCACTTGAAGTCTATCGGCTTCAGCGATATGGCTCAACTCCTGAAGGGCGCGGGTTTTTCCTATATGTGTCCTTGTTGCCTCAATATCAAACCCCTCGGGAGACAAAAATGGCGCCAATTCGGGTCCTTTTCGTGTGTATGGGCAATATCTGCCGCTCGCCCATGGCCGAAGGGGTATTTGCGGATATGGTGGCGCGCGCCGGGCTGTCCCATGCCATTGAAATTGATTCTGCGGGGACATCCGGCTGGCATGAGGATGAAGGCGCGGATCAGCGGGCGGTGGCCGCGGCCACTTCGCGGGGCTATGATATTTCCTTTTGTCGATCTCGTCCGATCAATTGGCGCGACTATGGCAACTTTGACTATATTCTGGCGATGGATGATGTGAACCTCCGAACCTTAAGGTCCGAGGCCTCTGAAGATCTTGAAGACAAGATTTCTCTTTTTATGCGGTTTGCCGATGGGGAGGCCGCCCGCTCTGTGCCAGACCCTTATGGCGGAGACGCCGGTGGATTTGACCTTGTGATGGACATGGTCGAGGAGGGCGCCGCGGCGCTGCTCGCGCATATTCAAAAGAGTGATCTTTAAGTTGCGAGAGGAAACTCAGCCAGTGTCACATAAAGCGGGCCTTCCTGGCGCAGATGACTTTCAACCAATTCAAAGGCATTGACGTCAAACGACAAAGGCGCCCACAAGGGTTGCGCGCTCAGGTGCTCCATGAGGGTTTCTGCCCTGAGATCTCTTAAATAGGCGAGTGTAATGTGCGGGGTAAACTTGCGCGTCTCTTTCTTTTCGGCAAATGGCAAAGCCAGATGGCGGACCTTTGCGGCAAGAGTTTCCAGAGCCTCTGATTTTTCAACCTGCGTGAACAGGGCATGAGGTTTGCGGCTGCCGAAGTAATCCTCCGCGCCCAGATGCAACGTGAAGGGGGCGGCTCTGACTTGCGCCAAGGCCGGGACGATTTCGCGCGCAATATCGTCCGGCACCTCGCCGATGTAGAAAAGGGTCAGATGAAAATTTTCCGGCGCCACCCAGCGCGCGCCTTCAAGACTGCCCTGACGGCGGGCGAGCTCGCTTTGTAGGTCTGGTGGCAGGCGGATGCCAACAAAGAGGCGCTTCATGAGGTGTGCCTCAGGGGCAAGGATTGGGATAGCGTTTGTGGATCGCGTCGATGCCCTTCATGACCTCTTCCGACAAGGTGATGTCCGCCGCGCCGATATCGGTCTCAAGCTGTTCGAGACTTGTCGCGCCGATGATAGTCGAAGTGTTGAAGGGGCGTGAGATGCAAAACTGTAGAGCCATCTGGGAGGGGTCGAGACCGTGCTCTTTTGCCAGATCCAAATAGGCGTTAATGGCTTCTTGTGAATTGATGCCTTCGTAGCGCTGCAAGCGGTTGTCGCGTTCCTTGCGGCTGCCTTTGGGCAGAGCACCATCGCGGTATTTGCCGGAGAGATAGCCTTGCCCGAGCGGGGAGTAAGGCAGCCCCGCCACGTCTTCGTTCATGCAGGTCTCAGCCAGGTCCTGCTCAAAGGTGCGGTTGACCAGATTATAGGCGTTCTGGATTGAGACCACACGCGGCAGACCGGCGGCTTCGGCCAGGGTAACAAATTGCATGACGCCCCAAGCGGTCTCATTGGACAGGCCGAGATGACGGATCTTGCCTTCGTCGACGAGTTCCTGGAAAGCGCGAAGCTGATCACCAATCTCATTGACCTCAACGTCATCGGGCGGCTCGCCAAGCGTGCCGCCAAAGAGCGCGAGAGGGCGGTCGGGCCAATGAATTTGGTAAAGATCTAGATAATCTGTCTGCAGGCGCTTGAGACTCTTTTCGATGGCCTCCTTGATTTGTGCGCGATTGACTTCAGTGCCGCTTGCGGCGTCGCGGGTCCAGGTGATCATGGGATGACGCCCGCAAACCTTGGAGGCGAGGATCACTTTGTCGCGGTTGCCGCGCGCCTT
>SBHG01000073.1 GCA_006226305.1 Alphaproteobacteria bacterium
GCGATTCGGCGTTTTGCGCAGGAGCAGATTGCCCCGCGCGCGGCGCAGTTCGAAGCGGCGCGCGCCTACCCCAAAGAATTGTTTCAGGACCTGGCGGACTTGGGCCTCATGGGCATGACCCTGGATGCTGACTACGGCGGCTCAAAGACAGATTACATGTCTTATGCCCTGGCGCTTATTGAGGTGGCCGCGGCCGACGGCGGCCTTTCGACCATCCTGAGCGTTCATAATTCTCTGACCGGTCTCATTATCGCCAATGAGGGCAGTGAAGAGCAAAAAGAGCGCTTTCTTCCCAAGCTGGCGTCTGGGGAATGGATCGGCGGTTTTGCGCTGACCGAACCTCACGCAGGCTCGGACGCAGCCAGTCTCAAAGTGCGCGCCCGCAAGGATGGCGACACCTATGTGCTGAGCGGCGCAAAGCAGTTCATCACCTCCGGCCAGATCGCGGGGTTGATGATCGTCTTTGCGGTCACCGATCCAGAGGCGGGCCGCAAGGGCATTTCCTGCTTTGCCGTTGAAACCGACAGGCCCGGATATACGGTTACCAAGGTAGAGGATAAGCTGGGCCAAAAGGCCTCCGACACTTGTGCCATCTCTTTCGACAATTTGGTCGTACCTGCTGCCAACCGCCTCGGCGCGGAAGGTGAGGGGTACAAGATCGCCCTATCCAATCTGGAAACCGGGCGTGTGGGCATTGCCGCTCAATCGGTTGGCATGGCCCGCGCGGCCCTGGATTTGGCAACGGACTATGCCAAGGAGCGCGAAAGTTTCGGCGTGCCGATCGTGTCTCATCAAGCGGTCTCCTTTCGCCTGGCGGATCTCGCCACCAAGCTGGAAGCAGCCCGGCTTATGGTTCTCAATGTCGCCGCTCTCAAAGATCAGGGCGTGCCCTGCCTCAAAGAGGCCTGCATGGCCAAGCTCTTTGCTTCCGAGGTTGCCGAAGAAATCTGCTCTGGCGCCATTCAAACCCTTGGCGGTTATGGCTATCTCTCAGACTATCCGCTTGAAAAGATCTACCGCGATGTGCGTGTCTGCCAGATCTATGAAGGCACCTCTGATATTCAAAAACTCATTATTTCAAGAGCACTTTAAAACCCATGGTTCATATTCCTTCCCTCAATTTTGGTCACGGCGAAACCATCGACATGCTGCGCGAGACCGTCGCAAGTTTTGCGCAGAATGAAATTGCGCCCCTGGCGGCAGAGATCGATCAGAACAATGCCTTTCCACGCGAGATCTGGAACAAGCTTGGCGAGCTGGGGGTTCTGGGTATGACCGCGCCGGAAGAGTTTGGCGGCGCCAACATGGGCTATCTCGCCCATGTGATTGCCATGGAGGAAATTTCCCGTGCCTCTGCGGCGGTCGGGCTTTCCTATGGCGCGCATTCCAACCTCTGCATCAATCAGATCACCCGCAACGCGACACCTGAGCAGAAAGAGCGGGTCCTCCCCAAACTGATTTCGGGCGAGGCCATCGGCGCGCTCGCCATGTCCGAGCCGGGGGCAGGCTCTGACGTCGTGTCCATGAAGCTGCGCGCTGAAAAGCGCAATGATCGCTTTGTCCTCAATGGCAATAAAATGTGGATCACCAACGGCCCGGATGCGGATTTCCTGGTTGTTTACGCCAAGACCGATCCGGACGCCGGTCCTCGCGGCATTACCGCGTTCCTGATCGAAAAGGGCATGACCGGATTTTCCACGGCGCAAAAGCTCGACAAGCTGGGCATGCGCGGCTCCAACACCTGCGAGCTGGTGTTTGAAGACTGCGAAGTGCCTTATGAGAATGTCATTGGCGAGGAAGGTAAGGGCGTCAATGTCCTGATGTCTGGCCTTGACTACGAGCGCGTTGTCTTGTCGGGCGGCCCGCTTGGCATTATGGCCGCTTGCATGGATGCGGTGGTGCCTTACGTTCATGAGCGCCAGCAATTTGGCAAACCCATCGGCACCTTCCAGCTGATGCAAGGCAAGCTGGCCGATATGTATTCGACCTGGGGCGCCAGCCGCGCCTATGTCTACGCGGTGGCTGCCGCCTGCGACCGAGGCGAGACCACACGCAAGGATGCGGCAGGCTGCATTCTTTATTCGGCGGAAAAGGCGACCTGGATGGCGCTTGAAGCCATTCAAACTCTCGGTGGCAACGGCTATATCAATGAATATCCGACCGGGCGCCTTTTGCGTGACGCCAAGCTCTATGAAATCGGCGCCGGCACGTCAGAGATCCGCCGCATGCTCATCGGGCGCGAGCTCTTCAACGAAACGGCGTGAGGCCGCTCACATGCCCCATTTGTTGGCCATGGGTAAAACCGGTTCTTCCCGGGTGATCATCTCCAGCAGGACAGGGCGGCCTTTACGGGTTTCCTCAATGCCGCGCAAAAGAGCAGGGCGTACGTCATCTGCCTTTTCAACGCGTTCGCTATAGCCGCCAAGAGCGCTCGCAACCCCGGCGTAGTCGCCTGTGACCCGATTGGAAGAAAAGTTGGTCACCGCCTCCGGCATATAGGCGCCATAACCACCCATCACTCCATTGTTCAGGAGTACGGTCATGATCGGCAACTCCAGCCGTGCCGCGGTCTCGAAGTCCATGCCAGACATACCAAAGCCAGCGTCACCAATGAGGTTGACACAAAGGGCATCGGGCCGCGCGAGCTTGGCGCCCAAGATGAGCCCGAGGCTGGAGCCCAAGTGGGTTGACTTGCCCCAGCTCAGATAGCCGCGCGGATGCGTCGCTTCATAGAAAGGGGTGATCTGATCGCG
>SBHG01000152.1 GCA_006226305.1 Alphaproteobacteria bacterium
GCATGAGGTCGATAAAGCCTCATCCTTCGAGACGCTCACTTCGTTCGCCCTCAGGATGAGGCTTAGGTCTGAACCACTTCCAGCTCCGGCCAGAAATTCCTCCATTTGGCCTCCTTCTCCCGCCGCCGCGCGTCTCCCTTGTTCCAGGGATTGGCGCGCAGGCGCATCGCCAGCATGTCATCAACACCGAACGGTGCATAAAGCTTCGGCTGACCGGAGCCATCGGCATAAAGACCGATAGCGCAACTGGCGTGAAGAAACCGGTCCACCCCTTCAAGACTTGACCTTAAGGGCGGATAGGGGTGGCCAAATTTTTCCGGATACCACAAATGCACCCGCGCCTGATTGCGTACTTCAAGACGAGCGGGAAAATCTGGAAGAGCCGCATCGACCTGTTTGATAACAATGTCTTCCGCCTCGTAAGATGTATCGCTTTCATCGAAATAGAAGACGTCATAGTCGTCAATGCCGTGGGTAAGCGGTCGGTTGGTTTTAGCATTCCAAACCGTCTGGAAGAGACATCCCGCGACGATTGCCCAATCCGGTAGGTCGAGGCCAACGAGCCCGTCGAACAGCACCTTGAGGGCTGGATTGGCGAAAAGGATCTCGAATAGGGTGTCTTCATTGGATTGGGTCATGAGTGATTAAACCCTGCGCCGGGTCTCCCTGTCCTGCCAAGGGGCCCACGGCTCTTATCCCCAGACAATGGAGGTGACCGGGAGAGGCCTGACTTTTCCCTTGATCAAAAGCTCAACGCACCCCATCTATGAGGGAGCTGCAGTCACGATCTCAGACAAGGACTTTGAAGCCATGGATATCGGGCGGGGCATTCGCCGTATCGCACTATATTTGCGCAAGCTGGGCGCCAGATTGCTGGGGCTTTTCGCTGGCGTGCCGCGATTCTTTGGGCGGCTCATCCAATGGCGTCCGGGCAAGGGCGGCTATAATCCGTCGAGCGAAAACCTCAAGCTCACGGGGCGGTTGTTGATCTTGGGCGTCCTGCTCATCGTCAGTTTTTATGTGGTGGGCGCCTTCATGGTGAATACCATCGACACTAATCTCGATTTCAAGTCGACAAATGAGCCGACCGGCGGCCAGAGCCACGCGGTCGCCATCACCACTGCGCTGATTGACCGTGAGGTCAACGCCCATGGCTGGACGGCGAACGACCCTTTCTTCAAGCCCGCTGCCTTGCTCGACAATATGCCAAACTTTCAGCAGGGCCTGATCGCCGCGCTTGCACGGTTTTCTTTCGAGCTGACAGACCAGTTGGGGCGCACTCGCGGTTCGTCCCAGGCCGATCCGGACCTGCAGGAGGCGTCTGGTCTGCTCCAATATGCTGGCGACAAATGGCTTTGGGACCCCTCTGTCAGCCTCATGCCGACCGCCACCTCCGAACAGCAATATCGCAAAGCCGCCAAAGCGCTGAAAGCTTACAACGGCCGGCTGGCAACCGGCGACGCGGTTTTTGAACGCCGCTCGGACAATCTTTTGGCGACGCTCGACCGTATTGCCCTCGACATCGGCTCTTCCTCTGCCGTGATCGATACCTTTGTGGGAGAAAAAAGCGGCTTTCCCTTCCATCGCCAAGCCGATGACGTTTTCTACACGGTTAAGGGTCAGTCTTACGGTTACTATATGATCCTGAGGGCCCTCGGCGAGGATTTCAAGGATGTCATCAAGGAGCGCAATCTGGAAAGCTCCTACGCGGAAATGCTCAGAAGCTTTCAGCTGACCGCGGAAATGGAGCCCCTCGTCATCATGAACGGCGCGCCGGATTCGCAGATTATTCCTTGTCATTTGTGCAGCCAGGGCTTTTATCTCCTGCGCGGCCGCACGCAGCTGCGTGAGATTACCAACATTCTGCTCAAGTAAAGCCTGCCGCGACAGACGCATTTGCGCTTGTGACCGCTCGCGTGAAATGGCAATTTGAGCCCCATGACAGCGTCAACTTCAGCTCCTGCGCCCGAGCGCGCCCCCGTCCGTAAACGCAAATTTCTTTGCGTCGTGGATGCCTCGGATGAATGCGCCGCCGCGGTTCATTTCGCCGCTCGCCGTGCCGCCAACACGGGCGGCCATGTGGCGCTCCTGTTCGTGGTTGAGCCGGAGGAATACCAGCATTGGTCAGCGGTTAAGGACATCATGTTGGAAGAGTCCCGTGAGGAAGCTCAGGACGTTTTGACAAAATTTGCCGACAAAGTTCAGCAAGTCACCGGTGGGCCTGCCGAGCTCATCATTCGAGAGGGCAAGATCCGCGAACAGATCAACGCCCTGGTGAGCGAAGACCGCGAGATCGGCGTGCTGGTGCTCGGTGCCGCGACCGGAAAGGATGGACCGGGGCCATTGGTGTCAGCTTTGGCGGGCCGCGATCAGGCTGGCCGGTTTCCGCTTCCGGTCACCGTTGTACCCGGCAATCTTTCCGATGAAGAAATTGACGCCTTGGCCTGACCTGATTTAATCAGCCTGCGATTTAGAGAAAACATCTTCCGTCGTGAAGATTTCTTGTCTCTCCCGCACGCCTCTAAGCGCATGTTCGCCCAGCGAGACAAAAGGGCTGTTGCAGTCAAGTCGCGCGAAAGCCTGGGTCGCCAAAACCGGATAGCCGAGTGTCTTAGTAAGCGCCTCCACGCGCGTTGCCTCATTTACCGCCGGACCAATGACCGTAAAATCAAGACGCGTTGACGAGCCTACATTGCCAAAGGTTACCGGGCCGATATGCATGGCAAAACCGGCTCGGATCTTGTCAATTCCCTCCGGCAGTTCCGAGGAGGGAATATTTTCGAGGGTCACCCGTGCCTCTTCGACGGCCTCCACCGCCTCGCGTGCCTGGGTGTTTTCGCAAGGCCCGTTCATCGGGTTGTCATAGGGAAAGATCGCCAGAAGACCATCCCCGATCATCTTGATAATGTCACCGCCGCGCGCCTCTATGGGCTTGGCCACCGCTTCGTAATAGTCGCCGAGCACACGGATGACTTCATCCGGCGGCAAGGTGTCGGCCATTTGGGTAAAGCCGCGCAGATCTGAATAAACAATGATCGCGTCAATCACCTCGCCCACATTGCGCTGAGTGTGTCCGCGAATGACGCGCTCCGATGCGCCGCCCCCCAGATAAGTATTAAGGAGCGTGCGGGTCACGAGCCGCGAATGTTCCACCTCCAGCCGCAAGCAAATAAGCGGCATCAGATCATAAAGAAAGGTCAGCTCGTCGGTATGAAACCCGCCCGGTCGATCTGACGACCAGGAAATATAGTGGCGCGAGCGATCCGAAAAAACGAGCGGCATGGCCACATAGTCGGTGATGCCTTCCTTCTTCAATTCCCAAAGCACGGGAAAATCAATCTGAGCGTCCTCTCCTTCAAGCCGCCGCCGCACGCCGCTGGCCCCGTTGTGAATAACCGCGATGGGGCTGTCCAGATAGTCCTGTGACAAAATGCCCTGAACCGGAAAAGTGGTCTCGCGGCTGCCCACATCCCGGTTCCAGATAAACGCCCGCGCCGCGATTTGCGGGTGAGCATCCCGCAGGGTCAAATTGACCCGCGCGATCGGCAGGCCAATAGCGATGAGCCGCCGACACAGCTGGTTTAAAAGCTCCATCGCCCCGAAAAACTGCCCGTCGTGGTTGGCTAGCCAGGACGCCAACTCATGGCGCGACCAGCTCGAAAGGGGGATTTCGGGCAGGCGCTCGTCATTGGAAACCTCTGGGACTGTAGGGTCATTCATGGGAACATCACGTGGACTAAAGGAGTGGCCCGTCACTTGACGGCAACCCGACGATCTCCATTTATAGGGTTGAGACGAGGCGCCCCGCAAGGTATGCCGTTACAAATCCCTAAAATGGGCAAAATCTGGAAGAGAATTCACATGTTTATTGAGACCCGCGACACACCGAATCCGGCCACTTTAATGTTTCGACCAGGCCGTGAGGTCATCGGTGATGGGCCGGGGGTCGACTTTCCCGACGCCGAAAGCGCTGAGCGTTCGCCGCTGGCGCGCCGCCTTTTCGCCCTGCAAGGGGTCAGCGGTGTTTATTTCGGGGATGAATTTCTGACCGTCACCGTCACCGGCGCTGAATGGCAGCACCTCAAACCGGCAGTGCTGGGCGCCATCATGGAGCATTTTACTTCTGGCGCGCCGCTGGTGGAGGCGCCCCTTACCGCCGCCGCTGACAATCAGGCCGGCGCAGGCCAAGAAGATAGTGAGGTTGTTTATCTCATCAAGGAACTCTTGGAGACCCGGGTGCGGCCCGCGGTCGCCCAGGATGGCGGCGATATTGTCTTTGCCAATTTCGATGAGGAAAGCGGCACCGTCTATCTGCAGATGCAAGGCGCTTGTGCCGGGTGCCCCAGCGCGACCATGACCCTGCAGCATGGGGTGGAAAACCTTCTGCGTCATTACATTCCCGAGGTCAATCGCGTCGAGCCGGTCTGACCTTGGCTCGGCAGCCATGAAAACGCTCTCCCTTGATACGGCCCTTGCCGCCTGTTCGGTTGCCATCGCCGATGGCGACAAGATCCTTGCCCGCGAATGGATTGACCTGCCGCGTGGTCATGCTGAGCGCCTTTTTGATTTGATCGGCGCTGTCGAGGCCGCCGCCGGTCTGACCGCAAAACAAATGGATCGCATGGCGGTCACCGTGGGTCCGGGTACTTTCACCGGCTTGCGTGTCGGGCTTGCCGCCGCCAAGGGGCTGGCCCTTGCCGTGGGCTGTCCGCTCATTGGACTTTCCACGCTTCACACGGTCGCCTTGGGGGCGCGGCAGGAAATGGCTGGCAAAGGGGGCTTGCTGACGGTCGCGTTCGATGCCCGCCGCGATGAAGTTTATCATCAGACTTTCGACCACACTCTCACCCCGCTTACCGATCCTGTAATCGCCCGCCGCGCTGAGGCGGCACGAGACATTCTTTCGCTCGCCAAAGAAAAAGACGCGCCATTGACCTGGCTCGGTACAGGCGCGCCGATCTTAATGCCGCTGCTGGACGGTCTTGGCGAAATCTCGCAAAGCGCCAACCAGCCTGACGCTGGTTGTTTGGCGCTTTTTGCCAATCACCTGGAGGATGTCGCGCCTTATCCGGCCGAGCCGCTTTATTTGCGTGCGCCGGACGCCAAACTTCCCAAGACCCGTCTGTTCAAAACATGACCGAGGTCCTCGCCCCCTTAACCGCCGCCGACGCTCAGGCCCTGGCGACCCTTCACGCCGAAGGCTTTGCGCAAGGCTGGGCGGCCAAAGACTTTCATGAGATTTTGGCCATGCCGGGTACCTTTGGCCTTGGCCTTAAACCACAAAATGGGGAGGGTTTTGTCGCCTTTGTGCTGGCGCGGCAAACCAGCGATGAAATGGAAATCATCACCCTTGTGGTGGCAAAATCCGCGCGCCGCCGGGGTCTGGCTGGAGCTCTGATGCGAGGGATCCAACAAGGCGGCCGCGAAAAGGGTGCCCGTCAGCTCTTTCTTGAGGTGGCCGACGACAATGCAGCTGCGATTGCCCTATATGAGGGGCTGGGTTTTCAAGAAGTGGGTCGCCGCCCCAACTATTACGGCCGTCAATCGCCCTCAGGCCCTGTCGATGCGCGTGTCCTGCGCCTTGCTCTGTCAGGTTGCACTTCCAAAGCGCAATGAGATAAAGTCAGCTTCAGGAACCAAAGAAGGGGCGACTCCCAATTTCAACCCCTGACCTTTAAAAGGACCCCATGGACCGAATCGAAAAACTTTGTGTTGAAAAGGGCATGCGCATGACAGAGCAGCGGCGGATCATCGCCCGCGTGCTGTCCGAGGCGGATGATCACCCGGATGTGGAAGAGCTGCACCAACGGGCAGCGGCCATTGACGCGAATATCTCTATCGCGACGGTCTACCGTACCGTGCGCCTGTTTGAAGAGGCTGGCATCTTGGAGCGGCTCGATTTTCGCGATGGCCGCGCCCGTTATGAGGAAGTATCGGACGCCCATCACGATCACTTGATTGATCTGGTCAGCGGAGAAGTCATCGAGTTTCGCAACGAAGATATCGAAAAGCTTCAAAGGGTGGTGGCCCGCGAGCTTGGCTTTGAGCTTATCGACCATCGGCTCGAACTTTATGGCCGCCCCCTAAGCAGGGCGGACGGCGAAAGCTGATCGCGCGGTTTGGGGGTCATTAAATATGGGAAACATGATTGCTGGGACCAAAATTGTGATGCTGCTCATAAGCGGTGTCATCATCATCCCCATTCAGCTGATCAATAATGCCTTTTTCCCCCGTTTTGCCATGCGCCTGCCAATCCACTACCACGGCTTTCTTTTGTGGTTGATCGGTCTGAAGGTTCAGGTCAAAGGGGAACTTCCCGGCAATGAGCCGGCGATCTATGTGTCCAATCATGCAGGCTATATCGACGTGCCGGTCCTGGGATCACTGGTCGAAGGGTTCTTTGTCGCGCGCGCGGACCTGGCGCGCTGGCCGTTTTTTGGCCCCTTGTCGCGCGCCGGCCGTACTTTGTTTGTCGATCGCACGCGGCGTTCTCAGGCGCGCCAACACGTCGATATGCTCACTGAGCGATTGGATAAGGGAGAATCGATTTTCTTCTTCCCCGAAGGCACCTCCAATGACGGAACGCACATCCAGCCTTTTAAAAGCACGCTGATGTCGGCTGCCGAGCTACAGTTGGAAGACGGCCAAACACCTCTCGTGCGGCCCATCTCCATTGCCTATGTCGGTGTCTACGGTCTGCGGACCGGTCGCCGTGAGCGGGAGATTTATGCCTGGTACGGCGACACCGAGCTTGTGCCCCACCTGTGGCAACTCTTTCAGATCGGGGCGGGGGAAGTTGTGGTCTGGTTCCACGAGCCGGTCCGCGCCTCCGACTTTCCGACCCGAAAGGAGCTTACCCAGCACTGCGAAAAGGTCATCAGAACCCATTCCGCAATGCTCCTGGCGGGAAGAGAAACCCCCGCCGCCTGAGTTGGGTCGATATTGGCGGTGAGAGAGGGCCCTTGTGGCCTTTGCTTGTAAAATCCGCCGATTTGGCCCATATAGGCGCTCTTTTTTGTAAATACCGGCCCTTTGATCAGGACATGACCCAGGATCTTCAAAATAAGCCGAACGAACGGCGGCTCTTCATCAAATCCTATGGATGCCAGATGAATGTCTACGATTCCGGCCGCATGGCCGATGTGCTGGGGCCACATGGGTTTGCAGCGGTAGAGGGGCCGGAGGGGGCTGACATGGTCATCCTCAACACCTGCCACATTCGAGAAAAGGCATCAGAAAAGGTCTATTCCGAGCTTGGCCGCCTGCGCGCCCTTAAGGAAAAGCGCGCCCGCGACGGCAAGGACACGATTATTGCGGTGGCCGGCTGCGTCGCCCAGGCCGAGGGCGAGGAAATCATGGCCCGGGCACCGATCGTCGACATGGTTTTCGGTCCCCAGACCTATCACCGCCTGCCGGAAATGGTTGCCCGGATTGATCAGGGTGAAACCCATGTGCTCGACACCGACTTTCCGGTGGAAGACAAGTTTGACAACTTAAGCGCTGTCGGCGCACCGAGAACGGTTGCCGCGTTCCTCACCATTCAAGAGGGCTGCGATAAATTCTGCACCTTCTGCGTGGTGCCCTATACCCGCGGCGCTGAGTTTTCGCGGTCTCTGTCGCGGGTACTCGATGAAGCACAGCGCCTGGTGGACGGCGGCGCCCGCGAGCTCACGCTTTTGGGTCAAAACGTCAACGCCTACCACGGCGACAATGGCAAGGGTGGCACGACGGATCTGGGCGAGCTTTGTCGGCGCCTGTCCGAGATCGAGGGCCTAGAGCGCATTCGTTACACCACCAGCCATCCGCGCGACATGGACGACAGCCTCATTGAGGCGCACCGGGATCTGCCAAAGCTCATGCCTTATCTGCATCTGCCCATTCAGTCCGGGTCAAACGCCATCCTGCAAACGATGAACCGCCAGCATAACGCCAAAACCTACATCAAGCTCGTCGAGCGCATTCGCGCGGCCCGGCCCGACATTGCCCTGTCGTCGGATTTTATAGTCGGCTTCCCGGGCGAGACCGATCAGGACTTTGAAGATACCCTGGCGTTGGTGCGTGAAGTGACTTACGCCCAGGCCTATTCGTTTAAATATTCACCGCGCCCGGGCACCCCCGGTGCCGATATGGAAACCCAGATCGACGAAGCAGTGAAGTCTGAACGACTGGCCCGCCTGCAAGCTCTTTTAAACGAGCAGCAGATCGCCTTTAACGAGGCCTGCAATGCAACGCGCATGTCGGTTCTTTTTGAAAAGCCGGGTCGTTTCGATGGCCAGCTCATTGGCCGCTCCCCCTATTTGCAATCGGTCCATGTTGAAGCGCCAGAGCATTTGATTGGCACGCTGGAAGAAGTTGAGATTGTCGCGGTCAAGCCGAACAGTCTCACCGGGCATCGCTTGGGCGCAACCGGTTCTGCTGCAAAGGCCTCAGCCCATGGCGCGTAATACGACAAAGAAACCAGGCAAAAATCGTCAGGTCGTCGATTTTGAGGAAAACCATCTTTTGGTCGAGCTCTTCGGTGAGCATGATGCGCATCTGGCGCGGATCGAAGACGAAATCAATGTGGCGCTCATTTCACGCGGCAATCAGATCTTTGTCGAAGGGGATAAAGACAATTGCAAGCAGGCAGTCCGTATCCTGACAGATCTTTATGCGCGCCTGGAAAAAGGTCTGCCGGTCGGTCTGGGCGATGTGGACGGCGCCATTCGCATGGTGCGCGCCGGCCGGGTCACGAGCGCAGACAGAGAAACTCAGATCACCACGCCTAAGCGCAACATCATGCCGCGCTCACCGGCACAGGCCGATTACATCCGTGCCCTGAAGAATTCAGAAATGACCTTTGGGCTGGGGCCTGCCGGAACCGGCAAAACTTATCTGGCGGTTGCCATGGCGGTTGCGGCCATGAACAACGGCGAGGTCGAGCGCATTGTTCTCTCGCGTCCGGCGGTAGAGGCCGGTGAACGCCTTGGCTTTTTGCCGGGCGACTTGCGCGAAAAAGTCGACCCCTATTTAAGGCCGCTTTACGACGGTCTTTATGACTGCATGCCCGGCGATCAGGTCAACAAGCGCCTCGACAATGGCGAGATTGAAGTGGCCCCGCTTGCCTATATGCGCGGCCGGACCCTCGCTAACTCTTTTGTCATTTTGGATGAAGCGCAAAACACCACGTCAGTGCAGATGAAAATGTTTCTGACCCGCATGGGCGACAATTCCCGCGTTGTGGTCACCGGCGATCCGAGCCAGATTGACTTGCCCTCCGGCACGGCCTCAGGCCTTGTTGAAGCGCGGCGCATTCTTTCCGGCGTCAAGGGTATCGAGTTTGTCGAATTTTCGGATACGGATGTGGTGCGTCACGCGCTCGTCTCGCGCATCGTGCGGGCTTACAACGCCGACGACCAGAAAAAATCCCGCACCACGAAAAAAGCGCCGGCCAAGAAAACAGCTTCTAAAGAGACGGCCAGCAAACAATGACCTCGGATATTGTTGTCCAGTTGAAAACCCCGGCCTGGAAAAGCGCCTTGCCTGAGTTCATGGAGCTTGCGCAAACCGCCTTGGCCGAGGTCGCCCGGCGTCACCCCTGGGACGCGCGGGAGCTGTGTGTGGTATTGACCGATGACAGGGAAATACAGGACCTTAACAAGGCCTATCGGCAGCAGGACAAGCCCACCAATGTGTTGTCCTTTCCGGCCGCGGTCGAGGCGGGTTTCCTCATCAAGGAAGAGCTGTTTCCATTGGGCGATGTGGTCATTGCCCTGGAGACCCTGCAGCGCGAAGCGGATCAGCAGGGCAAATCGCTCGCCAGCCATTTTACCCATATTCTGGTCCACGGCGCCTTGCACCTTTTAGGGTTTGACCACGTCAAGCCGCACGATGCTGAGGAGATGGAGGGTCAGGAGGTCGAAATTCTCGGTGTTCTTGGAATTTCTGACCCCTACGAACCTCTTGCCAGCTGACCGGTCAGCGCATAGGCTTTCATTCATCGATGAAAAACTGGAGACCATAAAAAGCCATGGCCAATATTTCCCGGGATTTTCCGGAAGGCGACCCTTCAGACTCAGAAGGATCAAGGCAAAGCATTTGGCACAAGGTATTCACCCTCTTCGGACGGCAAGGCAATACGATCAGCCTGCGCGAATCCCTCGAAGAAGTCATTGAAGAGCATCAGGAAAGCACAAAAGGCATTACCGAACTCGAACAGGTAATGCTTATGAACATATTACACTTTGGCGAATCCAGAGTGGATGATGTCATGGTTCCGCGCGCCGACATTGTTGCGGTGGAAGCCGGTGACACGCTGCAAAGCCTGATCAAGAATTTTTCGGATGCCGGTCACAGCCGGGTTCCGGTTTTTCGTGAAACGCTCGATGATCCGGTGGGCATGTATCACATCAAGGATTTGCTGCCGCTGGTATTGGAAAACTTCGAAGACCCTGACCAGGAGCTCAAGGCGCTCGCGCGCTGCCGCCGTGAGGTTCTGTTTGTGCCGCCCTCCATGTCGGCCCTTGATCTGTTTTTGAAAATGCAGGCGACCCGCAGCCACATGGCGCTTGTCATTGATGAATATGGTGGCACCGACGGTCTTGTGACCATCGAAGATCTGGTTGAGGAGATTGTCGGCGAGATTGAGGATGAGCATGATGCCGAAGAGGGGCATCTGATTGAGCGCGTCAATGACAATCTCTTGCTGGTCGATGCCCGTGCGGAAATCTCCGATTTGGAAAAAGAACTTGGCCTCAAGCTTCTCAACGAAGAGGAAGAAGAGGACATTGACACGGTGGGAGGCCTGATCGTTCTCGAGGTTGACCGGGTGCCCCAGCGCGGCGAGCTTATTTCACACCCCTCGGGCATTGAGTTTGAAATCGTTGACGCCGACCCGCGCCGTGTCAAACGCATCCGGATTCGAATACGGCCCAAATCAAAACGAAACCCAAAACCCGCTTAAACGAGCCCGATGGAAAGACTGACCGCGCTTTATCATGACGTGAGCCAAATGAGGGGGCGGCGTCGCATGTTCCTGGCCTTTGTGCTGGGCGCCATCATGCCTCTGGCGCTGGCGCCGGTCTATTTTGTGCCGGTACTCTTTATCTCCTTTACCGGGCTGGTCTGGCTCATGGATGGTCTGGGTTGGGGGCCAAAGGTCTGGCGTCAGGCGGCGGCTCTTGGCTGGGCCTTCGGGTTTGGGTTTCACCTAACGGGCCTTTATTGGGTGGGGTTTGCATTTCTGGTCGATGCGGAAAGCTTTGCCTGGGCTATTCCCTTTGCCGTGACGCTCATGCCCGCGGGTTTGGCGCTCTTCTTTGCCGCAGCTCTTGTATTGGCGCACCGCTTTTGGTCCGAGGGGCCGGAGCGGGTCTGGACATTGGCGCTGTCGCTTCTGCTTTTTGAGTGGCTGCGCGGGCACATTCTCACCGGCTTTCCCTGGAACCTGATTGGCTATGCCTGGATGGATTTTCTGCCCATCGCGCAAATTGGCAGTCTCATAGGGATTTATGGGCTGACCCTGCTCAGTGTTGCGCTCTTTGCGGCTCCGGCGGCCCTGATTTCAGGGCAATCGGCCAGAGCCCGGCTGGATCGCCAGGGCGTCTTTTTTGCCCTCGCCCATTTGGGACTCTTTGTCGTCATTGCCGCGGGCGGCGCGTTGCACATGGGCAAGCTTCAGCGAGACGGTGTTGAGGGGGTCACCTTGCGTCTGGCGCAGGCCTCCATTCCTCAAAAAGAAAAATGGGCCGATGAATATCGCTATCGCAACTTCGATCTTTATCTGGAAATGACCCGGGCCGACGCTGGACCCGGCAATAGACCAACCCATATCATTTGGCCTGAATCCGCAGTGCCTCTCTTTCTCGCCAACAACGAAGCCGCGCGCAAGGAAATCGGTGAAGCCCTGCAACCCGGACAAATTCTTTTGACCGGTGCAGTGCGCTTTGACCGCGTCGAAGAAGACGGTCTCTTGGTGAGCAAGGTCTATAATTCTTTTCATACCTTAAACAGCGACGGCGCGATTACCGGCACCTACGACAAGTTCCATCTTGTTCCCTTCGGTGAATACTTGCCGCTGGCGTCACTTTTGTCCCGATTTGGATTAAAGAAGCTGACCGAAGGTCTGGGCGCCTATAGTGCCGGCCCGGGTCCACAAAAGGTTGCGGCGCCAGGGACCGGACAGGTTATGCCGCTCATTTGTTATGAAGCAATATTTCCGGGCCGCATGTCGGACGGCGAGCGCCCTGACTGGATGCTCAACATTACCAATGATGCTTGGTACGGAAATACCTCAGGCCCGCGGCAACATTTGGCGCAAGCCCAGATGCGCTCCATCGAACAGGGTCTGCCACTTGTCCGATCGGCCAACAATGGTATCTCGGCTGTCATCGACGGCTATGGACGCATATGGTCACGAATCCCTTTAAACCAAAGGGGAATATTGCAAAGCCCTTTGCCCAAGCCCTTGCCCCCAACCCTTTACAGTCGTTTTGGTGATTATGTGTTTTGGGCGATTTGTATGGTTGTTTTGCTATCAAATCTGTTCTGGCAGCGCATAAAAGCCAAAAAAGTATCCGCATGCTGAACACAATCAGCATGCAGAAAAAATTGATATAGCGACCGATTTTCTTTAAGCAATAATTTGCATTGGAAATTAGCTGGCGTACACTTATAAGTACATGTTCGGAAAGAGAAGATCATCTACTTCATGACGTTGTTCATGCGACTTGAATCAGGATGGTTGAAAAGAGGTTATCTTGAGTTTTCCGGCAAGGGAGGCAACGGGGTCAATTCCCAACTCGTTAAACAAAAAAGATAAAACGGAGAGAAAAATTGGTTAAGAAGGTTCCAAATCCAATTGATGTGCATGTTGGCAGCCGTGTCCGCCTTCGCCGTATGTTGGTTGGAATGAGTCAGGAAAAATTGGGCGATCAGCTCGGTCTGACCTTCCAGCAGATTCAAAAATATGAAAAGGGCGCCAATCGCATTGGCGCCAGCCGGCTGTTCCAGATTTCGCAGATCCTGGGTGTGCCGGTTCAATTCTTCTTTGACGACATGCCGGAGGATCACAAGAACCAGGTCGAAGGGTTTGGTGAGAGCGAGGCCGGTCCTTATGTCATGGACTTTGTTTCGTCGTCAGAAGGTCTGCAGCTTAACCGTGCCTTCACCCGCATTGAAGATGGCAAGGTGCGCAAGCGTCTTCTGGACCTGGTCAAATCCCTGAGCGAGGAAGAGCTGGCGAACGCCTGACCCGATCGCGCAGTCGGTAAAAAGCATTTCGACAAAAGCGTCGAGGCAACACCAGCCTTGACGCTTTTTCATATCCCTGTAATACAGGCATTTCAGCTAATCGAACTCCAAAATGGGGGCAGCGGCCACGTCAGTCTTCTCGGCCTATCGCCTTCTCCGTTTGAACAAAAATGTCTGAAAACCGGATAGGTTCAAAAAACCTGTCCGCCAGGGACCATAAGGAAAAACCACATGGCGCGGGCCAATTATCTCTTCACAAGTGAAAGCGTTTCTGAAGGCCATCCGGACAAGGTTTGCGATCGCATTTCCGATGCGATTGTTGACACCTATCTTGCGGCGGACCCTTTTTCGCGGGTGGCCGTTGAAACCTTGACCACCACCAACCGCATCGTTTTGGCCGGCGAAGTGCGCGGCCCTGAAGAGATCACCCATGCCAAGCTGGAAGAGGTCGCCCGCGCGGCGGTCAAGGACATCGGCTACGAGCAGGAGGGCTTCCATTGGGCCAATGCCGAGGTTGAGGTTTATGTCCACGGCCAATCCCAGCACATCGCCATGGGCGTTGATGCCAGCGGCAATAAGGACGAAGGTGCTGGCGATCAGGGCATTATGTTCGGCTATGCCTGCCGCGAGACCGAAGAGCTCATGCCCGCGCCCATTCAATTCTCCCATCAGATTTTAGAGGCCATGGCCCGGGCCCGTCATTCAGGCACGCGGCCAGAGTTTGGCCCCGATGCCAAGGCGCAGGTTACTCTGCGCTATGAAAACGGCAAACCGGTGGGCGCCACCTCGGTGGTGGTATCCACTCAGCACAGCGAAAATATCGAGCAATCCGACGTGCGCGAGCTTGTGCGTCCCTTTGTTTTGGATGTCCTTCCCGAAGGCTGGATGTGCGACGAGGCCGAGTTCTATGTAAATCCCACCGGCAAATTCGTCATTGGCGGACCGGATGGGGATGCGGGCCTGACGGGCCGCAAAATCATTGTCGACACCTATGGCGGCGC
>SBHG01000104.1 GCA_006226305.1 Alphaproteobacteria bacterium
TGGCCAATTGAGGATTTGGTCGAGGACATGACGAGATCATCCGGTCCATCATTGCCAAACAATCGGGTTACCGCGTTGAGCTCAATCTCATCGCCTACCGGCGTCGATGTGCCATGGGAATTGATGTAGTCGATGTCCTTAGCCTGCAAACCGGCCCGCTTCAGGGCGGCTTGCATGCAGCGGTAACCGCCGTTGCCGTCTTCGGGCGGCGACGTAATGTGATAGGCATCGCCTGACAGGCCATAGCCTGTCACTTCGGCGTAAATTTTTGCGCCGCGCGCCTTGGCGTGTTCGAGTTCTTCAAGAACCACAATGCCCGAACCCTCACCCATAACAAAACCATCCCGGTCTTTGTCATAAGGCCGTGAGGCTTTTTCCGGGGTATCGTTAAAGCCTGTGGAGAGTGCACGGCATGCGGCAAAGCCGGCAATGCCGATGCGGTTGATCGCGCATTCGGCGCCACCGGCCACCATCACGTCTGCGTCGTCGAGCATAATGAGCCGAGCGGCATCGCCGATGGCATGCGCGCCTGTTGAGCAAGCAGTGGCATTGGCATGGTTAGGTCCTTTAAAGCCATGCTCAATGGAGACATGTCCTGAAACCAGATTGACCAGGTGCCCCGGGATAAAGAAGGGGCTGATGCGACGCGGGCCTTTTTCGTGCAGTACAACAGCGGTATCGGCAATGCCCGTCAGGCCGCCGATCCCCGACCCGATGTAAACACCGGTGCGATTGAAATCTTCGTCGGTCTTGGGTTCCCACCCACTATCGGTGATCGCTTGCTTGGCGGCTGCCACACCATAAACAATGAAAGGGTCCACGCGGCGCTGATCTTTTGCGGCCATCCAGTCGTCGGGATTGTAAAGACCTCCGTGGGAATCGCCCCAGCGGTTCTCAGTCGGCAAGGCGCAAGCCACGGTGCAGGCTAAATCGCTTGCATCAAAGCGGTCGATGGTCGTCGCTCCGGATTTACCTTCCAGAATGCGAGCCCAGGTCGAATCGAGGGTCGCCCCAAGAGGGCTCACCATCCCCATTCCAGTAATGACGACTCGGCGCATGGATCTTTACTCCCTTCAAAAATGAAAACAGGCCGCCTCTAGTGCTTGTCGGCACCCAGAACGCGGCCTGATCAATCGTAACGGCAAAAATGCGCGACTTAAGAAGCGTTTTGCTCGATGAATTTGATGGCGTCGCCGACAGTCATAATCGTTTCGGCTGCGTCATCAGGAATTTCAACACCGAATTCCTCTTCGAAAGCCATCACCAGCTCAACAGTGTCAAGGCTGTCAGCGCCGAGATCGTCAATAAAGCTGGCCTTTTCGGTCACTTTATCGGCGTCTACGTCGAGATGGTCGACAACAATCTTTTTTACGCGTTCTGCTGTATCGCTCATAATTTGCCCTCAATTCCTTATTTTCAAGGCGGGAACCTGTGGGGGCCACTGGTTCCGATTCACCGGCTTTCATGGCTATTATACCAAAAAAACCGCACTAATCCGTGGTTTTTACGCGACCCCGGACAATTATCAGTCGGGTTCGTAACACACTTCTTTTCGCTTTACCAGCCAATGAAATCGCCAAATTCGAGCGACCCCCTCCAGCTGTTTGCTGCGCGCAAAATACTCAGATTCACTTGAAAATAAAGCGAAAAGTGCCCGTGTCACGAGCTCCTTAAATCATTGCCATACCGCCATTGATATGGAGCGTCTGACCTGTGATGTAGCTTGCCTCGTCAGAAGCCAAATAGACGACGCCAGAGGCCACGTCATCGGGCTGGCCCAAACGACCGGCCGGGATGCCGCCGAGCAAGGCTGTCTTTTGATCCTCGGTCAGGGCATCTGTCATTGGCGTTTCAATGAAGCCCGGCGCGATGCAATTGACCGTGATACCGCGGCTGGCCACTTCCTGGGCCAACGACTTTGACATGCCGACAAGGCCGGCCTTGGTGGCGGCATAGTTGCCTTGGCCCGGATTGCCCATCGCGCCAACCACCGAGGTAATGGAGATGATACGGCCAAAGCGGCGCTTCATCATGCCGCGCAAGGACGCGCGCGCGAGACGAAAGGATGCCGTCAGGTTCACTTGAATGACCGCGTCCCACTCTTCGTCTTTCATCCGCATAAAGAGGTTATCTTTGGTAATGCCCGCATTGTTTACAAGAATGTCGAGCTGCCCCATGGTGCCTTCCGCCTCTTTGGGCAGAGCATCGACCGCCGCGCTGTCGGAAAGGTTACACGGCAGAATATGCGTGCGCTCGCCAAGACGGGCGGCGACTTCTTCCAGTTTCTCTTTGCGGGTTCCCGACAAGGCGACTGTTGCCCCTTGGGCGTGAAGTTTGGCGGCGATGGCCTCGCCGATACCGCCAGTGGCGCCGGTCACTAGCGCACATTTTCCAGTAAGATCAAACATGGTCTTCTTGTCTTTCTATTAGATCAATTCTGCGAGGACGGCTTCCACATCATCGGGGGTGCCGATGGCGGTGCCGGTCAAAGATTTATCGATACGGCGGGCGAGCCCTGTCAGGACTTTTCCGGCGCCCAGTTCATAAACATTGGTGACCCCTTGCGCGGCCATCCAGGCAACGCTTTCCGACCAACGTACAGACCCCGTGACCTGCTCAACCAGGAGCTTGCGGATTTGTTCCGGGTCGGTGACCGCTTCAGCGACCACATTGGCGACCAGCGGCACCGCTGGCGATTTGATCTCAACAGCGGCAAGCGCTTCGGCCATAACCTC
>SBHG01000147.1 GCA_006226305.1 Alphaproteobacteria bacterium
CAGCATGAAATCCTCTCCGCCAGCACCGCCATGATGCGGGCGATCCCGGAGGGTCCAAAACCCGTTATCGCTTGTGTCGAGGGCGTGGCAACCGCCGCTGGTTGCCAGCTCGTCTCGTTCTGCGACCTGGCCGTCTGCTCAGAGGAGGCCCGTTTTGCCACCCCGGGCGTCAATATCGGCCTCTTTTGCACAACGCCTCTTGTTGGAGTTGGCCGCAAGGTGGCTCGCAAGCATGCCATGGAAATGGCTCTCACCGGTGATTTCATCTCCGGTGCCGACGCCTACCGAATGGGCCTCGTCAACCGCGTCGTGCCCACCGAAACTTTGCGCGAGGAAACAGAAGCCCTCGCTCAAAAAATTGCCTCGCGCTCAGCCCAGGCAATTGCCATCGGCAAGCCGACTTTTTACAAGCAGATCGACATGCCCCTGGATGACGCCCTCGCCTTCACCCTGCAACGCATGATCGACGGCTCACAGACCGACGATGCCCACGAGGGGTCACAGGCCTTTTTTGAAAAACGTGATCCAGAGTGGAAGTAGGATCAGTGAACCAAGCTCGCCTTCGCGCGTGTCAGGAACATCCAGTAGAGCGACACCGCGAGCACGACCAGAGCGCCGCCCTGATGCAGCGCCGCCAGAGAAATCGGCACCACATGCACCAGCGTGAGAATGCCCAGAACAACTTGCAGGACAACGACGCTCAGAACCGAAAGCACCATTGGTCTGTGCGAAGTCAGGTGTTGATCAGCAAAGATCCAGAGGGTCAGCCCCAACACATAAAGGCTCACCAGATAGGCCACCATCCGGTGATTAAACTGCACAGACAGCGGATCTTCAAAAGAGCTTAAGTAGCAGGGATCGCTGGCATAAAGATGCGGCGGGATAAAATCGCCTTCCATCAGGGGCCAGGTGTTATAGCCGATGCCCGCATCAAGCCCGGCGACAAAGCCGCCCAGCAAGATCTGGCCAAAGACCAAAACCACCAGCCCGGCCACCAGACGAAAAAGACCAGCCGAGGGTGCGAGACGATGGCGACGCTCCTCAAAGAGAATGCCAAAGGCAACCCACAGACAGGCGCAATAAATGGCGACGGCAACACCCAAGTGAGCAGTCAACCGGTATTGACTGACATCCACCCGGTCGACAAGCCCGCTCATCACCATGTACCAACCAAGACCCCCTTGCAGTCCGCCCAGCACAAAGATGCCGATGAGCTTGGGGAGCAAAGCGCGGCTGATCCGTTTGGTAACAGCAAACCAGACGAGCGGTACCGCAAAAGCCACGCCAATCAGCCGCCCCAGCAGTCGGTGAAACCACTCCCAGAAAAAGATCCCCTTGAAGGCCTCAAGGCTCATGCCCTTGTTCTGATATTTATACTCCGGGATTTCCTGGTATTTTTCGAAGGCTTCGCGCCAGCCCTCTTCGGTCATAGGAGGGATTGCCCCCATAATCGGATCCCATTCGGTAATGGAAAGTCCGGAATCGGTCAGACGGGTAATTCCCCCAACCAGCACCATGAGGAAAATCAACCCCGCAATTCCGATCAGCCAGAGACCGATGGGACGCTCGCTCTTTGCAGAAACAACCATGAGGAAAAAGACCTTTGCCGGACGGCTTTTTTAGTGACAGGACGCACCACCTTTTGTATCGATCCCCCATGAGTGTTTCAACAAAGAAGCTGATAGGCACAATCGTGCTCCTGGTCGGGTTGGTGATCTATGCCTTCCTTTGCATGATCATCGCGGTCACGATCGTGCCGCCGATCAAATGGGTCGAACTCGCGTACTACGCCTTTGTCGGTGTCGCCTGGGCCTTCCCATGCAAATATCTGATCATCTGGATGTTGCGCCCGGTGGGCGAAGACGAGGACACTCAATAGGCCTTGCATCCGGCCTCGCGATCTCTAGGATGTGCCGCAAATTAACCTCTTCAATTGGGAGTTCCCCATGACCGCCATCTATATCGTCGCCATTATGCTGGCCATCTTTGCCCTCCTCAATTTCGTGACCCAGGGCCGAATTGACTAGGTTTACTGGCATTTTTCAGGCATGAGGGGCGGCTTTAGAGGCCGCCTTTTGTGTAGTTAGGTCAAGCTTTCTGCCATTTACCATAAGGCCAAGTTCTGATTGCTCTGACGCCCAATCACTGCAAAACTTCCCCTGGGGATAACTTTGTTTGTATGTGTTGGAGTAAGGGGCATGAACCGGATCATCTTCGGTCTATCAGCCGTCTATTTGGCGGCTCTCGCATTTATCGGATATCTTTGGCTGTCCGGCCCGCATGAACAGGGGCAGACGGACAACGCCCCTCAGACCGACTCGCTTGTCGAGGTGCCGGAAAGTGACGCAGCCGCGCAGGCAAAAGATCTCGACGACGAAGAGCCCTTGCAAGGCTATACCGCGGATATCGGCCTGGAAGAAAACGCCAGCCTGCGCACCAACGATGCAGGCATCCAGATCATTAAAGACTATGAAGGCCTGAGGCTTGAGGCCTATTCAGGCGAAGGCGGCTGGCTGATCGGCTACGGACATATGAAAGGCGTCAAGGAAGGCCAAAGCATCACCGAAGCAGAAGCCGAAAGCCTCCTGCGCGAAGACCTCGTACTCTATGAAAACGAAGTCAAAGCAGCCCTCACAGTCCCGGTCAACGAAAACGAATTCTCTGCCCTCGTCTCACTGACATATAACATCGGCCCGTCCGCCCTTTGGAGTTCGACAACTTTGGAGGAACTCAATGAGGGCAATCGGCAGGCAGCCGCAGATGCTTTCATGTTTTGGAACAAAATCCGTCAGGACGGAGAACTCGTGCAAAGCATGAGCCTGACCGCCCGCCGTGAGGCGGAACGCGACCTTTTCCTGACGCCCGTTGCAGGTAGCGACGAAATGATGGAAGAACCCATCCCCGACGAGGGCTAGCCGATAATGGGCTCCAGAGGCTCATTATCATCAATTTTTTCGAGAGCTTCTGGAGGAAAGTTACTCGTTTGACGGACTCCCTTAGAGTCAAACCAGACGCACCAAATCTTTTCACGCCCAGTCGAGTTTTCTTCAATCTTGGTCACAGTCATCACCGGCCCGCCCGATTTCAGCATCACAACATCACCTATGGAAAAATCGCTCATCACCAATTCGCCTTCACTTGAATTTAGGGGAGCGCGAAAATAGGTGAATTCGACGCGGCGAGCCAGCGACCGAAAGTCGAGCGGAGTTGCAAAATAATGCCGAGCCCGAATGGACCCAAACTGGCGACACGTTGTTTGGAAAAAATGGTCGGAGCGAGTGGATTCGAACCACCGACCCCTACACCCCCAGTGTAGTGCGCTAACCTGACTGCGCCACGCTCCGACTTGGCTCCGCGCATGCGAAGAGACCGATGATTTAGGGGGAAAGACCCCGGGTGTCAACAGATATAGACCCGGCAATCCAGGCCGTAAGTCACAGATTTTCAGGACTTTTCTGCGAGATTTCCGGCCCCCGTGCGCCAAGCGACACCAAACCCCGCTCCGCGCCGGTTTCTTTGAGTGACCGGATCGCCGCCATGGTATCCGGCGGGAGCACACTTTGTACCCAGGGGTCCGTCAACCAACGATCCATACCGGGTGTATTAAGGCCGGAATAGATATAGCCTTCGTAACTGCGCAGAATGTCTTCTGAAATCGCACCCTCTTCATGCATGTGGCGAAGCACATCGTAAGTATTGAACGCCTTCAGATACATGGAGGTGAACTGCACATACTCCGCTTGAGTCTGACTATTGGGCTCAAATACGCCCTTGAGAAATCCTTCAGACATTTCGATATCAGACATAAAATCAAGGATCGTGTTTTGGACAGTCAGGTTCTCGTGATATCGGCGAAGCCGCTGTTCGCGCGTATTGTCACGCAGCTGATAGCCAACAAAAATTAGCGAAACGATCACCGCAATTGCAGAAAGGATCTGCGCAATGAAATAGAGGCCCTCAAGCGTCATCCGGCTGCTCTCTTTCCTCAACCGGTTCATCGCGTAACGCAAAAACCGGCGCATCCAACCCTTCTGCAATACCCCAGGCCCGTAGCCGTTCAACAAATTCGACAAAATCCGGAGAGTAATCCGACTTCAAACGTGGCCACAGGTCCTGAAGCATCGGGCCAGTTAAGGCGCGGGCTAACGTGCCGATAGCATTGCGATCCGGCAGACCGCCCTTGGGCGCATTAAAGTAATTGATCTGGGTAAGCAAAAGGATGTTTCGGAACAAGGCGCTCATGATCATGATCTCTTCTTGGGTCAGGCTGCCCACTCCCTTCTGGTTGACTTTTATCATGACCCGGCGAAGCTCTTTATCTTCAACCGTCTGTTTATTGAGGGTCGCAGTCAGTGCGATCCGATCCTGCAGCCGCCGGGCTTCCTGCTCGGCGGTCTGCGCACGAACCTGAAGGCCAACAAAGATCAAAGACGCCACCACAGCAATAGCCGCGATTATCTGAGCAATGAAGTAAGCTGTTTCAAGGGCCATCTAACGCGAGCACCTCCCCTTCATTTGGCGCCAGGAGAGACGTGGGCAAAAACCGAACTAGTCCCGCGCTCTGGCAAGTAGCGGCGCATCGTCATCCAGCGATGCAGAAGCTTTCGCCGCGATAACCTTCGCCTTGAGCGCCACAAGGTCGGCAAGCACCGATTTGAGGCTGTCCTTTTGCTTATCGCTAAGCCCCACGACTTCACCGGGTGCTTGCGAGATCGGCGCGGCTTTCGCAGTGGCTGGAGGCACCGGCAGCTCGGCTTTGCCCGCTTCCGGATCAATGGGCGCGGTGCTTGTGCCCGCCGCCTCAACGCCCCGCCCCGTATCGACAACGAAGCGGACCCCCTGCTCCTTCAGAATCCGCTGCACGCCTTTGATCGTGTAGCCTTCCTCATAGAGCAACGTCTGAATTCCCTTGATCAGGTCCACATCATTGGGACGGTAAAACCGCCGACCACCGGCACGCTTCACCGGTTTGATCTGCGAAAACTTGGTTTCCCAAAAGCGCAAGACATGCTGCGGCACATCGATATGCGTCGCCACCTCGCTGATGGTGCGAAAGGCTTCTGAGGATTTCTGAACCATCTGTGACGCTCCTATTCAGGCGTGGCGGCTGTGTCTTGCCCATTGCCAGAGAGCGCCTTGTTCACATTGTCCTTCAGCACATGGCTCGGACGGAAAGTCAAAACCCGGCGCGGGGAAATCGGCACCTCTTCTCCGGTCTTTGGGTTACGCCCAATGCGCCCGCCCTTTTGGCGAACGGAAAAGGATCCAAAGGAGGAGAGCTTCACCGTCTCGCCGGCCACAAGATGGCTGGCGATATTCTCAAGGACGGATTCCACAAGATCCGCCGACTCGGTCCGCGACAGTCCAACTTCACGAAATACCGCCTCGCTGAGGTCCGCCCGGGTCAGGGTTTTGCTATTCATCTCTCGCCTCCAAAATGGTTATGGCAAGAGACTAGGCGGCAAGCCAAAACCCGTCAATATCAAAGGGATAGAAGAGTTTGTGAAAGTAGTGGCAAGGCCACAGGAAGTCCTGATTCCTTGCGGGACTCCGCTCAACGGAGATTACCAGCGTACGAGCGCCGATCCCCAGGTAAAGCCCCCGCCCATGGCCTCCATGAGCACAAGATCACCTTTTTTGATTCGCCCGTCCCGGAGCGCCTCTACCAGCGCCAGAGGAACCGAAGCGGCAGACGTATTGCCGTGCTTGGAGACCGTGGTGACCACTTTCTCATCCGGTAAACCGATACGCCGCGCCGTCGCGGTCAGGATCCGCTGGTTAGCCTGATGCGGCACGAACCAGTCCACGTCATCAATCGTCAGCCCCGTATGCTCAAGAGATTTCTCAATGGCTTCGGCAATGTTGACCACCGCATGCTTGAAAACCTCACGGCCCGCCATGCGCAGATGCCCAACGGTCTGGGTCGACGAGGGACCACCGTCCACATAAAGAAGGTCGCCGTGACGGCCGTCGGATCGAAGGTAGCTATCCAGCACACCCCGATCCTGATTGCTTGGATTTTCAACCTCTTCGGCCTGCAAGACGATCGCGCCCGCCCCATCGCCAAATAGCACACAGGTCGTGCGATCTTCCCAATCGAGAATGCGCGAAAACGTTTCGGCCCCAATCACCAAAGCGGTTTTGAATTGACCGGATTTTAAAAAATTGTCGGCAGTCGCCATGGCATAGATAAAGCCGGTGCACACCGCCTGCACATCAAAGGCGGCCCCATGGGTAATCCCAAGCCGGGCCTGAATGCGCGTGGCTGTTGCTGGAAAGGTCCGGTCTGGCGTCGCTGTCGCCAGAACGATGAGGTCTACCTCACTTGCCTCAATCCCGGCGTCTTTGAGAGCCCGCCGCGCCGCCTTTTCCCCCAGATCGGACGTCTTTTCGTTTTCGGCGGCGATGTGGCGCTGACGAATGCCGGTGCGTTCCTGAATCCATTCATCGCTCGTATCGACCATCTTGGCCAGTTCGCCATTCGTCAAGATGCGCTCAGGCAAATAGGAGCCCGCGCCCTTTGCGACAGATCGGATCATGATTCAGCCACCTGAATTTCTTCTGTTTCTTGCGGGGTGATCTCACCGACAGGTCTTTCGGCTTCGTGAAAGGCAAGCGCGGCAAGTCGTTCATGTGCACGCGCGGCAAAATCGCTGCCGGCCATATCCACGGCCACATCAAGAGCAGATGCAAAGCCCATTGCATCTGTCCCGCCGTGGCTCTTCACGACCAAGCCATTAAGGCCCAGAAAGACGCCGCCATTGGCAGAACGCGGGTCCATTTTTCTTTTCAGTGCCTTAAAGGCTCCTTGGGCGATAAAGGCTCCCAGCCGTCCCCAAAAGGTGCGACTTAATGCAGAGCGCAAATAATCGGCAAATTGTCGGGCAGTCCCCTCCGCCGTTTTTAGGGCAACATTGCCCGTAAACCCGTCCGTGACCACCACATCCACTTTGCCAGCGCCAATATCGTTACCCTCAACAAAGCCCACGAAATTCATCTCAGGGACATTCTCGCGCAAAATACGCGCGGCCTCACGAATCTCGTCATGGCCCTTGAGCTCTTCTTCCCCGATGTTGAGAAGGCCCACCGTCGGATGTTCAAGCCCCAACTCCACACGGGCAAAAGACTCGCCCAGGATGGCAAAATCAACGAGTTGCTTTTCATCGGCTTCCAAATTGGCGCCGAGATCCAGAACAATGCTTTCGCCGCGATTGGTCGGCCATATACCCGCAATGGCAGGACGGCTGATACCGGGCATGGTTTTAAGTTGCACTTTCGCCATGGCCATCAGGGCGCCCGTATTGCCGGCCGACACAACGGCTTCTGCTTGGCCCTTGCGCACCGCATCCACGCTCATCCACATAGATGTTTGGCGTCCGCGCCGAACCGCCTCGCTGGGCTTGTCCGACATGGCGACAGCCTTGTCTGTATGAATGATTTCAGAAGCCTCAGCGACCTTCGGATACTGAGCCATCAACGGCTTCAGCTTCTCTTCGTCACCAAAAAGCAAAAATCGAATATCGGGATATTTAACAAGCGCCAAGTCTGCACCGGCCACAACGACATCGGGGGCGAAATCGCCCCCCATGGCATCTAGTGCAAGTGTTGGATCACTGCTCAATTGTCTGCTCGCCGTGCTGTGCTGTTTGCCCCTGTTGCCCGGCCCACCAAAAGAGAATCGGGAACAGCCAAGTATAGCAAGAATTGCAGCCCTTTAGAGGGACTCTTGCGCGGCGACCACTTCGCGGCCGTCATAGTGGCCACAAGCGCCACAAACATGGTGCGGCAGCTTCAATTCTCCGCAATTGGAGCATTCATTAGATTGCACGCTCACCAGCGCATCGTGACCCCGGCGCATGCCCCGGCGCGACCGGGTAACTTTTCTCTTCGGAACAGCCATGGCTCTTCTCTCTTTAAATATTTACTCTGAAAATCGCGGTTTTCCGCGCCTTTCAAGCTGACAATGTCCTATAGGCGGATCCCGACAATTGCCGACCCGCTTTCGCGAGCGGCAAACATACTCATTTCGCGCCAGGATACAAGGCGAAAGTCACGCGCGCCCGGTTCCAAATCGCTGAATTTTACGGCTTTTTCCCACCTTTAAGCACTTTCAGGCCAGCAAATGGGTGGGGTGGCTCATCCTCCGGCGCGCCGTCGGGGGTACCCGCCCCTTCCAGATTCGCGCCTTCTTTTCTCGGAAAGGGGGATTTGGCCAGGATTATCTGCTCCCGAATAATCTCAAAAAGCGAAATCTCCGGCCCTTCAAGGGGCTCAGGGGGCTCCGGCGCATCCAGAAAAACCTCCACCTCCTCAAGGCTCGGCGGGGCCAGGGCATCAATCTCTTCCGGCGGCAGAAAATAGCGCTCCACCTCCTCCTTGAGGACCTCAGCCACCGGCTCCAGAGTGACACTGCAACTCTGAGTGATTTTCGCCTCAAACGCCCCTCGGACGGAAAACCCGTGAGCGCGCCAGGGGCGCACTGTCAGGGTCCCTGACAGGCTGTCGACGGAAAGCACATCCACAGCCCTGGCAAGCTCGGCAGCAACCGCGTCATTGAGCGCAAGATCGACCGCGATACCTTCCTTGGGCATGCGCGTCACATTTATCGGTTTAGCCAGGCTCGACATCTATTGCCCCTCCGGATCGGGGAACCGCACCTGCCCGGCCGCGAGTTCCGTCAGGCTCTGTTCTTTCAGCAAAGAAGCCGCCTTTACGGCATAGTCCGCCACCTTTCCCACGACTTCAGGATTGCCCTGGCCCCGGTAGAGATTGCGATTAATTGCCTCGACCAGAGCGTCCCGGTCGCCCGCCTCCAGTGGCACCGTATAGGCGTCGACGCGGCCATAAAAGGCCGTCGCCATGCCCCTTATGCGCTTGCCCACAATTAGATCACCGACACCCATCTCGCGCAGGGAGACATCCATCCCTTCGAATAATTTGTCAAACAGGGTCTGCGACAGAACCTTGGCTTTCTCACCTTCCTGTTTTAACCGGTGCATCACCAAAAACCCGTGCAAAACCAGGAGATCAAACCGCCCGTCAATGGTGTCCGCCACCTCAAAATCGGTAAAAAAGACAGGCAGGCGAGATTGGCCTGCAATCTCCCGGTGCAAGGCGGCAGCGGCCGCCTTCCGGGGATCCTTTTGGAAAAATGACCAGAATTTCATGTCTCTAACCTTTGACAATCGCGCCCCATTCGAGGAATGTTCGACAAATTCTTGAACTTAGCCTCTCGCCGCGCTAGGTGAAGAGCTCAAGTCGGCGAATCCGCCAGATCATGACCTTTCTATAAGCCCTTGGCTTAAAGGACCCAAGTATGAAGTTCAACAAGTCCTCACTCAAGACGCGGATGCTCTTAGGCGTAACAGTCTTCGCCCTGACCACAGCCTCCTGCGCGCCAATTGTGCGTCAGAACGGCCATTTGATGGACCAGCGGGTTATCAACAATCTCGAGGTGGGTCTGATCACTCAGCGTGAGGTTTCCCGCATGATGGGCGCCCCTTCCACCGTCGGCGATTTTGACGGCGAAACCTGGTACTACATTACCAGCGTCATTGAACAATACGCCTGGCGCGCGCCCACCGTCACCAACCGGCAAATTGTGGCGGTCAAATTCGATAACGAGTCACACCTGATCGCCAGCGTCGACAAATACGGCATTGAAGACGGTCGGATCATCAATTTCTCAAAACGAGAGACCCCCACCAAGGGCCGTGAGTTGTCTTTCCTTGAACAGCTCTTCGGCAACGTGGGCCGGGTATCTGCTGAGGATTTGACCGACCCGAATAATCAAAACCAGCGCAACTAGCGACAACCGCTTCCATCCAAAACAAAAAAGCCCCGGAGATCGCTCTCCGGGGCTTTCTTTTTCTTGGATGGTCCCGCCGGATTAGCCAGCCAGAACAGCCAACAGCAGGAGCGCCACGATGTTCGTGATCTTGATCATCGGATTGACAGCAGGGCCCGCTGTGTCCTTGTAAGGATCTCCTACGGTGTCGCCGGTCACTGACGCTTTGTGAGCTTCAGAACCCTTGCCGCCAAAGGCCCCATCTTCGATGTATTTTTTGGCATTGTCCCAGGCACCACCACCGGCGGTCATGGACAGAGCTACAAAGAGACCGGTTACGATTACACCGAGTAGCATCGCGCCAACCGCCGCCAGAGCAGATTCCATATCCTCAGCAGCACGAATCACCAGGAACAGAACAACCGGAGACAGAACCGGCAGAAGCGATGGAACAACCATTTCCTTAATCGCAGCCTTGGTCAGAAGGTCAACCGCGCGGGAATAATCCGGCTTCGCGGTCCGGTCCATAATGCCCGGGATTTCCTTGAACTGACGACGCACCTCAGCAACCACAGCCTCAGCCGCGCGGCCAACAGCCGTCATCGCCAGAGCGCCAAAGAGATACGGCAACAGCCCCCCGATCAACAGGCCAATCACAACAAACGGATTGGACAGCGAGAAGTCGATGGTCAGATCCGGGAAGTAACGGGAGATGTCTTCGGTGTAAGCGGCAAAGAGCACCAGAGCCCCAAGACCAGCAGATCCAATCGCATAACCCTTGGTCACCGCCTTGGTGGTGTTCCCAACGGCGTCGAGCGTATCCGTAGTGTTACGAACCGCCTCATCCAACTCAGCCATCTCCGCAATACCGCCAGCGTTGTCAGTCACCGGACCAAAGGCGTCCAGAGCCACAACCAAACCAGCCAGTGACAACATGGCGGAAACCGCAACAGCCGTACCGAAAAGGCCAGCAATGGAATAGGTCGCAAAAATCCCAACACAGATGATCACAGCTGGGATCGCGGTCGCTTCCATGGAAACCGCAAGGCCCTGGATCACGTTGGTGCCGTGGCCAGAAACAGAGGCCTTGGCAACGCTTTTCACCGGACGGTGTTCAGTGCCCGTATAATATTCGGTGACCCAAATGATCAGGCCCGTGATAACCAAGCCAACAAGCGCGCACAGATAAAGGTCCATGCCGGTGAAGTTTGTGGTCCGGGATTGGAAGGTCGTGCCCAAACCGATCATCTTCATAAAGACCGGATAAAGCGCTACCGCAGCCAAAAGCGCGGAAACGATGAAGCCTTTGTAAAGAGCCCCCATCACGTTGTTGGTTTTGCCGAGCTTCACGAAGTAGGTGCCCACGATCGACGTGATGATACCCACAGCGCCAATGCCGAGCGGCAAAAGCATCAACTGCTCTTGTGCAGCACCGGTGAAGTAGATCGCCGCCAACACCATGGTCGCGCCAACGGTCACGACATAGGTTTCAAAGAGGTCAGCCGCCATACCAGCGCAATCACCAACATTGTCGCCAACGTTGTCAGCAATGGTTGCCGCATTACGTGGGTCATCTTCCGGGATACCCGCTTCGACCTTACCCACCATGTCACCGCCAACATCGGCGCCTTTGGTGAAGATACCGCCGCCAAGACGGGCAAAGATCGAAATCAACGAGGCGCCCAGAGCCAAAGCTACCAGGGCTGCGATGATTTCGTGGCTGTGTTCAGCAACACTCCAGCCCAGACCCCCAACCAGTATGGCGTAGAAGATCGAGATGGCCAGCAAAGCCAGGCCCGCCACCAGCATGCCCGTTACCGCGCCTGACTTAAAGGCAACATCCAGACCCGCCGCTAGGCTGGTCTTGGAGGCCTCCGTGGTCCGCACGTTGGCACGAACAGAAACCAGCATGCCAATATAACCAGCAGCGCCGGACAGAACTGCGCCGAGCGCAAATCCGATCGCGGTGATGGGACCCAAAGCAAGGCCCAGAATGATCGCGACCGCGACACCGGCAATCGCAATGGTCCGGTATTGACGGTCAAGATAGGCTTTCGCGCCTTCCTGAATCGCCTGAGCGATTTCCTGCATCCGCTCCGAGCCAGCCGAGGCCGACATAACCGAGCGAACTGTCAAGGCACCGTAAACGATCGCAAGCAGACCGCAGACGATGATGATCAGTAGAGAAGTAGTCATCGAGTTTCCTTTTTTATGTCTCTGCTCTTGTAGGCCAAGCAGATTCAAAAATGATCAGTGTGGGCAAAGACTTGGGGAGCGACTCGCACGGCCCGCCCAGCATCCGCACCAAAGCGCGCGGAACATGCCAAAGTTACCCGTGAAAAGCAACCTAATCCGGGGAATTTCCGCCACAGAGCACACTTTTGCCATTGCCCGTCTGTGGGCCACCCGGCAAAGCTCAAGGGCCTTCTTCAAAAATGCTGATAACTCTTTGATTTTATGTTGATTATCTTCTGGTCGCAGTCCAGAAGCTCAACCCCGGACCCGGCGACGACTTCCCCAATCCGGGTAATCTCGACACCTGCCGCCGCTCCAATCTCAGTGATTCCCGCGATCACTTGCGGCGCAGCGGTGAATACCAGCTCATAATCATCCCCTCCGGTTAAGAGGCGCTCAAGCTTAACCTGTCCCTGACTCAAACACCGTCTTGCCGGATCAGAAAGAGGGATCTCATCTGCCTGCAAGCGCAAACAGCACCCCGCCAGCTCCGCCAGATGCCCGGCATCCCCCATCAGGCCGTCTGAAATGTCCAGTGCCGCCGACGCCAAGTCTCGAATGCCCACGCCAATCTCAAGCCTTGGCACTGGCCGACGAAATCGCTCGATCAGGGCGTCGCGGTCCTGCGCCAGTTCGGGCGTAACCTTGCCTTGCAGCACATCGAGCCCCAGTGCAGCATCGCCAATCGTCCCAGTCACAAAGACCCAGTCGCCCATCTTTGCCCCGCGGCGGGAAATCATGCCCCCTTCCGGCACTTCGCCTATCGCCGTCAGAGAAAAACTCAGCGGACCAGGGGTTGCGACCGTATCGCCGCCAAGCAGGGAGAGACCAAAGCGTTCCTGATCAGCCTTCAGCCCTTCAGCAAACCCGGCAATCCATTTTTCAGGGGTTTTGGCGGTCCAGGCGCAGGTCAAAAGATAGCCAAGCGGCGCAGCGCCCTTCGCAGCCAGGTCTGACAGATTAACCCGCAAGAGCTTGCGCGCCACGTCCTTTGCAGGGTCTTCCGCCAGAAAATGCACGCCCTCAACCATGGCATCCTGAGTCAGCACAAGGTCATAGCCTGCGCGCGGCTGCAAAAAGGCCGCATCGTCTGTCAAACCCATAGCGCCCGGCGCTGTCGCCAGCGGGGCGAAATAGGTCTTTATACGGGCAAATTCACCAAGGGCCATAAAAGCCACTTTAGGATGAAAACTCCGAGGCGCGAAGCACTCGTGCAATTTTGTCCAATACGCCGTTCAGGAATTTTGGCTCGTCGCCTTCAAAAAAGGCATGTACCACATTAAGATATTCGTTAATGACCACTTTTGCGGGGATTTGCGGTTCGGACATCATCTCATAGACGGCACAGCGCAGTGCCGCCCGCAAAATTGAGTCAATCCGGCTCATGGTCCAGCCTGAGGCGAGCGTGTCTTCAATCCGTCGGTCAATCGACGCTTGTTCAGCAACTACTCCATTGACGATCTGAGAAAAATGACCGGCATCGGCCTCAACATACTGATCGCCTTCAATCTCCTGCCCCAAACGATGGGAAACGAATTCCTCGATGACTTCATCCGTGGTGATGTCGCTCATATCCATCTGGTAAAGAGCTTGAACCGCAGCCAGACGCGCGGCCCTTCGGGATTCTTGCGTAAAGCCTTTTTTGCTGCCGTCAGTCATCGAAGTGCCACGTGAAATTTGCGTTTGAGCGCGATCATTTCGAGCGCAGCCGCCGCGGCCCCGCCCCCTTTGTTCTTCTCTTCCTTGCGTGCCCGTGCCCAGGCTTGCGCCTCATTTTCAACCGTTTGGATGCCGTTGCCGAGCGCAAGCTGATACTTCAGTGTCAAATCCATCAGCCCACGCGCACTCTCATTGCAGACAATGTCATAGTGTGTGGTTTCACCTCGGATCACACAGCCCAGAGCGACAAAACCATCATAAGAGCCAACCGCATAGCGAACCGCGGCGGGGATCTCCAACACACCGGGAACCGCGACACGGTCGTAAGCAGCTCCCCGCGCCTCAATCTCCGCGATAGCACCGTCTGCCAGCGCATCGGCCAGCTCCGGATAAAACCGGGCTTCGACTATCAGAAGTTTATAGGCGCTCATGGGAATTGATCCGTTTTCAGGCGTCAAGGAATAGCCCGCGTCTCTACGATTGACAGGCCATAGCCGTCAAGTCCTACAACAGTTTTCGTTGTGTTTGATAGGTTGATCAGCTTGCTCAGCCCCAAATCAAGCAGAATCTGAGCGCCAATCCCGTACTCCCGGAGCCGCTGCGGCGGATGCATATCCATATTTCGGCGCAAAAGAAGGTCGGAGAGCCTTTTCGGCTCGGTCTCGCGCAAGAGCACCACGACACCGCGCCCTTCCTTGGCGATCATGTCCATAGCCCGCGCCAGAAGGCTGTCCGGGGCCCCGTCCATCGCCAAAAGGTCACTGAAAACACTCACCGCATGCATGCGCACCATAACCGGCTCGGGTCCTGAAATATCCCCCATAACCAAAGCCACATGCTCAGAATATTCTTCCTTATTCACATAGAGTTTGAGTTGCCATTCACCGCCAATCCGGCTCTTGAAAGGCACTTCCGCTTCGCAGTGTACCAGGTTGTCATGCCGGCGACGGTAGGCAATCAGGTCTTCAATCGTGCCAACCTTCATGCCGTGGAGCTGGGCAAACTTAACAAGATCGGGCATCCGCGCCATGGAGCCATCGTCATTCATGATCTCACAAATAACCCCGGCTGGCTGAAGGCCGGCAAGCCGCGCAATATCCACCGCCGCTTCTGTATGGCCGGCGCGCACGAGCACCCCTCCATCTTTGGCGACCAGAGGAAACACATGCCCCGGAGTGACAATATCCTCGCGCCCCTTCGACGGATCAATGGCCGTCGCGATGGTGTGGGCCCGATCGTGCGCGGAGATCCCCGTCGACACACCGTGTTTGGCCTCAATTGAAACTGTAAAAGCGGTTTGATGCCGGGTCTGATTGTCATGGCTCATATAACGCAGATCCAGCGCGGCGGCGCGCTCAGGATTGAGCGACAGACAAATCAGGCCGCGGCCATGTCGCGCCATGAAATTCACCATTTCCGGCGTTGCCATCTGAGCCGGTATAACGAGGTCCCCCTCGTTTTCGCGCTCCTCTGCATCGACCAGAATAAACATCCGCCCATTGCGGGCGTCCTCGATAATATCTTCGATCGGAGACAAAAAATCTCCGAACTCGCTTTCGCCAGACATCAAGAATGGCTCCCTTCCCAATTTATTTTTAGTTCTTATCAGGACGCGGCCTGTAGACGCGCAACGTAGCGTGCCAAGACATCAATCTCCAGATTTACTGTGTCCCCTACCGACAAATCCCCAAGGGATGTGACCGATTGTGTGTGCGGAATGATATTGACACCAAAAAGCTGGCCCTCAACTTCGTTGACGGTCAGGGAAACTCCTTCCACGGTAATGGAGCCTTTTGACGCGATGTAGCGGGTCAGATCGCTCGGTGCCTCAAACTGATAGCGCAAACTGTCGCCCTCCGGTGTGATCGAGACCACCCTGGCAACCCCGTCAACATGGCCAGATACAATGTGACCACCAATCTCGTCTCCCACCCGCAGGGCGCGCTCAAGATTGATACGCGTCCCTCGCGTCCAGCCCCCAAGACTTGAACAAGCCAGCGTTTCGCCGGAGGCATCAACCGAGAACCAATAGGGTTTTTGAGAGCCTTCAGGGGCCGCGCCTTTGTCCACCACTGTCAAACAAACACCGGCGCAAGCGATTGACGCACCAATTTCCACACGGGCCGTGTCATAATCGGTTGCAATGACAAACCGCGTGTCACCGTTTTTCTCAACACGAGTAACCTCACCCACGTCTGTCACAATGCCTGTAAACATAGTCTAAACCTCAACGGCCATCAGGGTTTCCAGGCAATCGTCTCCGATCTGTTCCAGACCAGTGCGCACAAACCCTGCGGCATCTTCAAGAAGATCAACGCCCATCGAACTTACGCCAGAGACACCGTCCCCGCCAATCACTTTCGCCGCGCGAAACCAAAGCAAACGGTCCACCATCCCCGACTTCAAAAGCGAGCCGTGCAAACTGGCCCCTCCTTCCGCCAGAACACGGGTCAACCCCCGCGCGGCCAGCTCGGCCAAAACCTCCCGAATGTCGAGGTGATGGCCCTTGCCACCCGGCAATTCAATCACCTCAACGCCGCACCCCCGAAAGGCTTCCGCCCGGGCCGCATCTCCATGGGAAAGCGTAACAATCCAGGTTGGAATTTCCCGCGCGGTCTGAACCAGTTTGGAGGTCAAGGGCAGTCGCAACCGCCCATCCAGCACAATGCGTACTGGAGATCGGCTCTCAAGACCTGCAATCCGGCAGGTCAGCATAGGGTCATCGACAATCGCCGTGGTGCTGCCCACCATGATCGCATCGTGAAAAGCCCGCTCCATGTGTCCACGCTCTCGCGCCGCTGGGCCCGTAATCCAATTGCTTTTTCCCGATACGGTCGCGATCTTGCCATCAAGGGAGCTCGCCACCTTTGCCGTTACGAAGGGGCGACCTGCTTCCATGCGTTTTAAAAAGCCGATGGCAACCTCGTGGGCCTCGCGCCCGAGCAGGCCGAGCTCCACGGGGATGCCTGCCTTCTCCAGCATGGCAATACCAGCGCCGGATACCTTCGGGTTTGGGTCCTGTAGGGCACACACCACCTTGCCAACACCTGCCGCGATCAGCGCCTCAGCGCAGGGACCGGTTTGGCCCTGATGGGCGCAAGGTTCAAGGCTCACATATGCCGTTGTGCCCCGTGCCTTGTCGCCCGCCATGGCGAGAGCGTTGACTTCCGCATGAGGCCGTCCGCCCGGAGACGTTACCCCGCGGCCAACGACAACCGGAAAATCGCTTTGTGAAAAATCAACCAGCACACAGCCAACGGAAGGATTGGGCCACGTCGTCCCGTTGCCGCGCGCGGCAAGGCCGATGGCCATTTTCATAAAGTGAGCATCTCGTGCTGTCATCGCTCACCTGCGCCCTGTTCTTATGACGATTAGTCGAAGCTGTCTTCGTCGCCGTCTTCAAGACGGCCAAGGAAATTACTGAAGTCCTTGGCCTCATGGAAATTCTTATAAACGGAGGCAAATCGCACATAGGCGACCGCATCAAGAGATTCCAGTCCCTGCATCACCAGACCGCCAATAATATCAGATTGGATTTCAGGCTCGCCCATGCTTTCAAGACGCCGTACGATCCCGCTCACCATGCGCTCAATACGCTCCGGCTCGACCGGGCGCTTGCGCAGCGCAATCTGCACGGAGCGCATCAACTTATCCCGATCAAAGGGTACCCGCTTCCCAGTTTTCTTAACGATGGTGAGTTCACGTAATTGCACCCGCTCAAAGGTGGTAAACCGCCCGCCACAGGCCGAACAATAGCGCCGACGCCGGATCGCCGTATTGTCTTCCGTTGGGCGTGAGTCCTTCACCTGGGTGTCGTCATGACCACAATAGGGGCATCGCATTTTCAAGAAAACCTTCTCTGTTGGTTTCGGTGGCGAATATCAGACGTAGATCGGAAAACGCTCCGTCAATTCCTTTACCTTTTCGCGAACCGCGGCTTCCACCGCCGAATTATCTTCCGGGTTCGCGGCAAGGCCTTCCAGAACTTCAATAATAAGGGCACCGACCCGAGTAAATTCGGCCACACCAAAGCCCCGTGTCGTGCCCGCGGGCGTGCCCAGCCGAACCCCGGAGGTAACCGTTGGCTTTTCCGGATCAAACGGCACACCGTTTTTATTGCAGGTGATATTGGCCCGCTCCAGGCTGGCCTCAGCCGCATTGCCTTTAAGGCCTTTAGGCCGCAGGTCCAGAAGAACCACATGGGTATCCGTCCCGCCGGAGACAATATCAAATCCGCCGGCCTTCAGGGTTGACGACAAGGCCTTGGCGTTGTCGACCACGGCCTTGGCGTAAGACTTAAATTCCGGCTTAAGAGCTTCGCCAAACGCGACCGCCTTGGCCGCGATCACGTGCATCAGCGGCCCGCCCTGAATACCCGGAAAGATAGCTGAATTCACTTTTTTGGCGATGTCCTCATCATTGGTCAGGATCATGCCGCCGCGGGGTCCGCGCAAAGTTTTATGGGTCGTGGTCGTCGCCACATGGGCGTAGTCCAGCGGGTTGGGATGAGCCCCTCCCGCGACGAGCCCGGCAAAATGCGCCATGTCCACCATGAGGTAAGCGCCAACTTCGTCGGCAATCTCACGGAAAGCTTTAAAATCGATAATCCGCGGATAGGCCGACCCGCCTGCAATAATCAGCTTGGGATTGTTCGCCTTCGCAAAGGCGCGCACCTCATCAAAATCGATCTGGTCATTATCTTTGCGAACCCCATATTGAACCGCATCAAACCATTTGCCGGACTGGTTGGGCGGCGCGCCGTGGGTCAAATGCCCGCCAGCGGCCAGGCTCATCCCCAAAATCGTGTCGCCCGGCTTGATAAGTGCCTGAAAGACCCCTTGGTTCGCCTGGCTGCCCGAATTTGGCTGCACATTGGCAAAACCGCAATTAAAGAGCTTTTTGGCGCGCTCAATGGCCAGATTTTCAGCCACATCAACAAATTCACAGCCGCCGTAATAACGCCGCCCCGGATAGCCTTCCGCATATTTGTTGGTCAGGATAGACCCCTGAGCCTCAAGCACGGCCCGGGACACTATGTTCTCCGAGGCGATCAGCTCAATCTGATGGCGCTGCCGCCCCAACTCATCGGTCAGGGATTTGTAGAGCTCTGGATCAGACTTGGTAAGGGGTTCGGTAAAAAATCCGGATTCGGTGGGAGTTTCCGCAGGACGAACATTGGCGGTCATGTGTGGGCGATCCTTTTTGGACTTTAGGGTCTGCTTCTCAATTTTGACACATCAGGTGCCGCTGGCACGGCCAGACAGGGGGAAATCGACCAAAACGACTACCCATGGCACCTGGGCGCAGCGCTCAATACCATATATCGGCTGGAGCGAACATGCCCTTTTTGCCAGAAAAACAGCTTTTTTAAATTGAGTTTGGATCTTAAGCGGCGAGCTTGAGATCGCGCCGTTTCCAGATCGTTGAGAGCGCTTTCACCAGGTCGTCAATCTGCTCATCGGTATGGGCCGGACCCGGCGTAAACCGCAGCCGCTCTGTTCCTCTCGGCACCGTCGGGAAGTTGATCGGCTGCACATAAATCTTGAAGTCGTTGAGCAGCTCATCCGAAATCTGCTTGCAGATCACCGGATCTCCCACCAGCACCGGCACAATATGGCAGACAGACGGCATTACCGGAAGGCCGGCCGCTGCCAGTTTACGCTTCAGGACCGCCGCACGCTCTTGATGCTGCGCCCGCTCAACCTGGCTGGTTTTCAAATGCCGGATCGACGCCGTCGCCCCAGCTGCCAGCACAGGCGCCAGAGAGGTCGTGAAAATAAACCCCGGAGCATAAGAGCGGATCACGTCCACCATGGTGGCGCTGGACACAATATAGCCGCCCATAAGGCCAAAGCCCTTGGCCAGCGTTCCTTCAATGATATCGACCCGGTGCATCACCCCGTCGCGCTCCCCGATGCCGCCGCCGCGAGGACCATAAAGACCGACCGCATGGACTTCGTCCAAATAGGTCATGGCGTTGTATTTCTCAGCCAGATCGCAAATCGCTCCGATCGGCGCGATATCGCCATCCATGGAGTAAACGGACTCAAAGGCAATCAGCTTGGGCTGGTCATAAGGCAGCGCTTTAAGCCGTTCTTCAAGATCAGCCAGGTCATTGTGTTTCCAGATCTGCTTAGAACCGCCCCCGCGCTTAATCCCTTCGATCATTGACGCATGATTAAGCTCATCCGACAGAATGACCAGACCAGGAAAAATCTTGACCAGGGTCGACAGGGTTGCGTCATTGGCAATATAGCCGGAGGTAAACAACAGCGCCGCTTCTTTGCCGTGCAAGTCGGCCAGCTCCGTTTCCAGCTCGATATGATAATGGGTCGTACCAGCAATGTTGCGCGTGCCGCCCGAGCCCGCGCCAACCGTATCAATGGCTTCATGCATGGCCTGTAAAACAACCGGATGCTGGCCCATGGCCAGATAGTCATTTGAACACCACACAACAATCTCATCGGTCCCACCGGGGCGATGATAGGTCGCATTCGGAAAGTTACCCTTATGCCGGATGATATCCGCAAACACACGGTAGCGGCCTTCGGAGTGGAGGGAAGCGATTGCCTTCTCTAACGCCTTTTTGTACATGGGCCCCTTAAAATCCTGTTCTTCTTCAAGCACGTGCGACGCCAGGCCGATAAACCCCTAGCAGGTCAAATCTCGACCAGACTTTAAACATTTCAGACAAATAGAATACAGACGAAATGTCGCAATTGACACAAAAACTGTGTGTATATAGCCACAAATCAGGCTTTTTCCGGGGTTTCCTCTCGGAGGGCCTGATCCCCCGCCCCGTCAGGCCACATACCGCGGCGCTCCATGACCTTCTTTAGAAGGCTCGGCCGGTCGGTCATAATGCCGTGCACCCCGACATCGATCAGCCGCTCCATCTCGTCCTCATCGTTGATCGTCCACGCATGGACTTTAACGCCCCGAGCCTCCGCCGCCCTAAGCAGACCTTTGGTGATGATATTGCGCCCCTGGAAACGGGCGGGCATCTGGGCGCAATGCCCGTCGATCCGAAAAAACGGCATTTTGTAGCCGGCCAAAACCAGCTTGACCACGTCCGACTGGCCAAGTGCGGTACACAGCCAGTCCCCGCCCAAACGCCGGATCTGTTTGAGACGCGCTGCAGGAAAGGTCCCCAGACAGACCCGGTCCTGCGCGCCGAGCCGCCGAATGGTCTCAATCAGCGGCACCACCGCCCTGTCATTCTTCGGCTCAATATTGATGTGAATGTCCGGCCAGGTGGACAAAAGCTCTTCAAGATAAGGGACCGGATGCGAACCCTTGACCTTTACCCCTCGCAAGTCCTCTCGGGTGAGATCTGTCGACAGGCCCGGCTGGCCGGTGAGGCGGGCCAGATCCAGATCGTGAAAACACACCAGAGAGTTATCCCGTGTCACGATGACATCTGTTTCGATGTACTTAAACCCAAGGTCCACTGCGGCTTGAAAAGCCGCCATCGTGTTCTCCGGCGCCTCCAGCGACCCCCCACGATGTGCAAATGGGATAAATTCACCGGGCTGCAAATATGGATGCAGGCCCATGCCGCCCTCCCTTGGCAAAGAATCAATTGCCGCCAAGGGACCACAAAAATACGCACAAAAAAAGGCGACCCGCTCAGGCCGCCCTTCAACAATTTGTGAGCTGGGCTCAGAGCCGGTAGCGGATCTGGTCTGTCCAGAAGCGCTCAAGCCGCTTGAGTGTCTTGTTGAGAACTGACAGATCTTCCGACTTGATCCCACCCACTTCCGATAAAGTGGAGGTGTGATGGTTGTAAAGATCCTCAACCCGGCGGCAAATATCTTCCCCCGATTGTGTCAGGCTTACGCGCACCGACCGGCGATCTTGCTCGGATCGCTTGTGATCGATATAGCCGGCCTCCACCAGTTTTTTCAGATTGTAGGAAACATTCGATCCCAGATAGTGCCCGCGCGTGCGCAGCTCACCGGCCGTTAATTCCGATTCCCCGATATTGAAGAGCAACAGTGCCTGAACGCTGTTGATATCCGTCTGGCCCGAACGCTCAAGATCGTCCTTGATGACGTCCAGCAACTGACGGTGCAAACGCTCAATCAGGTTCAAGGCCTCCAGATAATTGACTTTCAGGTCTGCCTTGCCCTCGTTCTGTTTGATCCCAACTCCGATCAGCTCAGCTGTATTTGTCGCGCTCATCTTTAAAACACCCTACTCATAATCATGAAACACAAGTGTCAACATAAGGGTGATTGCCTAAAGAGTAGTTAAGTGAAGGCATTTCTTATTCTTTACAGAGGCTTAACCACCCAGCCCCAACCCAAGGCAAATACTGAGCGCCATCAAAACAACGTAGTTAAAATCTATTCACCTAATCGCCCTACACCCAGTGGTGCCTCAATCTTTCCATTTACCTTCTGGTAATCTTCCCTGTCTGCAAAGGTGACCCACTTGTAGAAGGGTGTTATACTCGACCTGCTACACTTTATGGGGGTAAAGCGTGACAACCTTGAAATACATTGCAGTGTCGATTGCCTTGTCAGTCATGCTGCCATCAAAAGTCGCTTTTGCGTGTATGTGCGGCCAAGACAACGAGTTCGAGGACTTTGCGCGTTCTGTACTTGTATTTGAAGGTATCGCGATCCGAACCATCGACAATCCCGATCTAAATACAGCCGACTACCAGTGGCCTTTTATCACCAGCTTCGAGGTTCTGGAGACCTATAAAGGTGAAAGCAGCCACGTTCAAAACATCCCGCACGCCACTCCGGGAGCACCCTACTGCGGCGCTGAGTTTATTCCGGGGCGGCACTATCATGTCTCCGTTCATCGACGTTTCAATGGCGAATTGGAAATCCATGGGTGCAGTAACACGTTTGAGATAGTCGCGCGCCCATGGGATTCCGACCAGTTACCTGAACTTCTCGAACAGCCAAACAGCGATACACGGAATCTTTCTCGCAAGGTAAGTGAATTGCTGTATCAAAAGAGAATTCTCGAATTTGAGAACTCCTACATCTCAGAATATTCGAACCTAATGAAGTCAGACAGATTTCAATTAGATCACTATCTCCGCTTTATAGCACGCGCCAAGAATTTCAACGACCCGGACAAAATAGAAGATCTATACAGTCTCGCGGAGATCAAATGGCCAGACGATCAAAAACTCATTAAACAAAGAGCCAGTTATCTGTTTGAATCAGGTCGGTTCGCCGAGGCCCTTCCTGCTCTGGTCAACGCTTTAAAGAACGATCCCAGAGACCAAAATCTTGAATCTCAGAAAGCCAAAGCCCTGTTGGCTCAAGAGGCCGAACTGACCCCCCGACAACTTGATTACACGAACCGTTCAATAGCCGATGCACAGCTTGACAATAACTACCTCTCCTATCGGGACTTTTCTGAAAGTCGCATTCAAATGCAAACTTTCAAAGCAGCATTCTCGCAAATACACGCTTCAACGACACTTTCATATCCAACTCGTCCTTTGAACAATCCCAACTATCGGGCGCAAATTTCTCTGGCGCGTACCTCGGTCAAACCTTCGAAGCGCCCAATAACAATAGCTTCGCCGATGCCGTGGGTCACCGCACAACATTCAAAGCAGCAAGCCTGGCCCAGGTAAACTTTACCCGAGCCCAATTCACACAATCAGATTTCACGCGAGCCAACCTCCAGCGCGCGAACTTCACCAATGCCAGCCTCAAGAAGTCCGTCTTGGACGGCGCCGATTTATCAAACGCAAATCTGCGCGGCGCCAATGTCTCAACAGTTAGTTTGGCAGGAGCTCAACTAATAGGGGCAAAAATTGACTGTAAGACGCAGCTTCCCAGGGGCTTAAATATTAAGTACAGTCAGATCATTTGGGCTGAGCCAAGCTGCGATGGACATCCCCAAAGCAGGGATTTTTCAAATACCGATTGGGTTGAGGTCGACTTGTCCGGCTTAAATTTAGATGGAGCCAAGTTCTCTAACTCAAAGCTGGAGCTTGTGGACTTTCGCAGGAGTAGTCTCCAAGGTGCCGATTTTTCTAACGTGACCGGCAAAAAGCCATGGCAGGCAGCCGTGTTTTCGCAGGCCGATCTAACCAATGCCAGTTTCACGAATGCAAATTTTCACCCCTATTTCGGCAGCAATGCGCGGTCTCCTGTACCCTCCCTTGCCGAGGAGAAAACGGGCCCCGCCGTTCTCCACAATACAGATTTCACCGGCGCAACATTGTCGACTAGTGCGTTTTTCACAAGATACCAAGGACAAGCAAATTTGCCGGACCTTCAGACCGCAAAATTCGACAATCTCACGCTGATATGTGCCTACAGCTCATTGGCTGACACCACGCATGAGCTGAACCAAATCCAACGACTAAAATCAGATGAAACCGGATTTTACAAAACCAGGTTTATGAAAGACCATATAATCAAGAACTACGAAGAAGATTTGAGGCATGCCAGCGAAACCGTTGCGACAGAACGCAATCTTTTTATGTTTTTCAAAAATAACTGGCCGGACACCAAATTTGACAAGTCCTGTGCTCAATACTTAAGCGATCAGCATTAGCCAAAAAGAATATGACGCAGGTCGTCGTACTTGCCCAGATAGATGAGGATGATCCCATAGGTGTCGACAAAACCGTGGAGCAAGATAGTGAACCAGAGGTTTCGCCCACTCCAGACATAAATCACACCAAAGACGAGGCCCATGAGCCCTGTCATGATCATGCCCACCGTGTCCTGATAGAAATGCGGCAGGCCGAAGAGGACTGACGAGCCGGCAATGGCGATGACCGTTGCAGCAAAGGAACCACCCAAAAGTCGTTCGATGCCCTGCAGGATAAACCCCCGAAACAGCATCTCTTCCAAAAACCCACCGACAATCCAGCCCAGGGCCAGCATAATCCCTGTGTTGAGAATATTGCCCTCAAGAGAGTCAAAATTGGAAAGGTCAATGGTCTCGCCCAGATACTGGCTTACCAAGGGCTCAATCCCGCCCGACAAAAGTGTTTCGAACAAAACCGCCAGAACAACTGTGATACCAATCAGTCGCCACCAGTTTTCCTGCCCGCGATAGCCAAGTTTTCGAAATCCATCCCGACGCAGGGTCGTAAAGACCAGCATTAAAAGAAAACTGCCAAGTACCGCGACATTCGAATAGGCATTTGAAAAGGTCGCGCAAATGGCAAGGATGATGAGAACAACCGCACCGCCCAGCACTGCCGGTTGGTCGAAGTTGGATCGAAATCCATCTTGTCCGGTTTCGCTCATACCACCCTCCTCTTACATATTTCTCCGATACTGGCCACCGACCTCGAAGAATGCCTCTGTGATTTGCCCGAGTGAGCATACCCGCGCCGCATTCATCAGCTCTGCAAACACATTCTCATTCGCGATCACGGAGGCCTTGAGCCGCTCAAGCGCCACCTTGGCCTCCTCAGCGTGAGTTTCCTGGAAAGTCTGTAGCCGCGCAAGCTGGCCCTGCTTCATGGTTTCAGAAGAGCGCGCAAGTTCGATAACTTTCTCCTCCGCCTCATCCTCTTCCGGGTTGAGGAAAGTATTGACGCCAATGATCGGCAATGAGCCATCGTGCTTCTTGTGTTCATAAAGCATGCTCTCTTCCTGGATGCGGCCCCGCTGATAGCCCGTCTCCATGGCCCCAAGCACCCCGCCGCGCTCCGAAATCCGTTCAAACTCTTTGAGTACCGCTTCTTCAACGAGATCGGTCAGCTCATCAATGACATAGCTACCTTGGTTCGGGTTCTCGTTCTTCGCCAGACCCCATTCCCGGTTGATGATGAGCTGGATGGCCAGCGCCCGGCGCACGCTTTCATTCGTCGGCGTGGTCACCGCCTCGTCATAGGCATTGGTGTGCAGCGAGTTGCAATTGTCATAAATGGCGATGAGCGCCTGTAGCGTGGTGCGGATGTCATTGAACGACATTTCCTGTGCGTGCAGCGAACGGCCCGAGGTTTGAATGTGATACTTCAGCTTCTGGCTGCGCTCATTGGCACCATACTTGTCGCGCAGGGTCGTCGCCCAGATGCGCCGCGCCACCCGGCCCATCACCGTATATTCCGGGTCCATGCCATTTGAGAAGAAGTAGGAAAAGTTGGGCGCAAAGTCGTCGATATCAAGGCCGCGCGCGAGGTAGGCCTCCACATAGGTAAAGCCATTGGCGAGGGTGAACGCCAACTGGCTGATCGGGTTCGCGCCTGCCTCGGCAATGTGATAGCCCGAAATCGATACCGAGTAGAAATTGCGTACTTTGTTGGCAACGAAATACTCGGCAATGTCGCCCATCATCTTCAAAGAGAACTCGGTTGAGAAGATGCAGGTATTCTGACCCTGGTCTTCCTTCAAGATATCCGCCTGCACTGTCCCGCGAACGTTTTCCAGGACCCAGGCCCTCAGTTCCGCCCGCTCTGCCTCCGTGGCAGCACGGCCTTCTTCGGCTTCATACTGCTTAAGCCGTTGATCGATCGCCGCATTAAGGAAGAACGCCAGGATCGTCGGCGCCGGACCATTGATGGTCATTGAGACCGAATTCATCGGACTGCAAAGATCAAAGCCATCGTAAAGCACCTTCATGTCGTCGAGAGTCGCGATGGAAACGCCGGAATTGCCCACCTTGCCATAGATGTCGGGGCGCTCCGCCGGATCACAGCCATAGAGGGTTACCGAGTCAAAGGCCGTCGATAGCCGCTTGGCATCGGAATATTCGGAGAGGACTTTAAAGCGTCGGTTGGTCTGCGCGGCGTCCCCCTCGCCCGCAAACATCCGAGCCGGATCTTCATTCTCCCGCTTGAACGGAAACACACCCGCAGTAAAGGGGAAGTACCCCGGCAAATTCTCTTTGAGGAGGAAGCGCAAAATCTCGCCCGCATCTTCATACTTGGGCACCGAGACCCGGCGCACGTCATTGCCTGAAAGCGTTTCAGATTTAAGCCGCGAGCGGATCTCCCGGTCCCGCACGCGGGTCACGAGCTCATCCCCTTGATAGGCTTCCTTAAGCGCAGGCCATGCCGCCAGCAACTCTTTCGAACGGGCATCAAGAGCATTATCTTTAACGCCAATCAGCGCATTAAGCGGCGCCCCATCCGAGCCTGCAGCCTCAAGCATCTCTTTGGAGGCGGTCAATTGTTGCCGTTCCCGCGCAAGCTTGGCCTGACTTTCCGCGTGGTCATGATAAGCCCGCACCGTCTCGGCAATCTCCGCCAGATAGCGCCGCCGCTCAGGGGGCACAATCACAGTAGCCTCTGTTGAGACCTTGGTTGTGACCACAGGCAGGGTTCCTGCCCCAAGATCAAGGAGGCCGCGTTCTTTCAAAAGCGATTTGATGCCCTGATAGAGCGCCGTCACCCCATCGTCGTTGAATTTAGCCGCAATGGTGCCAAACACAGGCATGTCCTCAGGCGCTTTGGAGAAATCCTCGTGATTGCGCTGCACCTGCTTGCGCACATCCCTCAGCGCATCTTCCGCGCCGCGCCGATCAAACTTGTTGATAGCAACGATGTCTGCAAAGTCCAGCATGTCGATTTTTTCAAGCTGGCTGGCCGCGCCAAACTCCGGCGTCATGACATATAGCGAGGCATCGACCAGCGGCAACAGACCCGCATTGCCCTGCCCGATCCCAGGGGTCTCAACAATGATGAGGTCAAAGCCGCCAAGCTTGACCGCCGCGATCATGTCGTCCAGATGCGCCGGCACTTCCGTTTGCGCGTCCCGGGTCGCGATCGAGCGCATATAAATATTCGGATGATCAATGGCATTCATGCGGATCCGGTCGCCAAGCAAAGCCCCCCCGGAGCGCCGCCGGGTCGGATCAATCGCCAGGATCGCAATCTTCAAAGCATCACTTTGGTCATTGCGGAACCGCCGGATCACTTCGTCCGTCAGAGAGGATTTGCCAGCCCCGCCCGTGCCGGTAATACCGAACACCGGGACTTTGACAGCTTTCGCCCCTTCCCGGATCGCCCCTACGAGACCTTCCGGCGCTTCTTCATTCTCAATCGCGGTAATGATCCGGGCAAGGTCCTGCCAGCCTTCAGCAGCCAGTCCAGAGATGTCGCCTGGCACCTTTTCGCAGAGATCAAAATCTGACTTTGCGATGATGTCGTTGATCATGCCCTGTAGCCCAAGCCGCTGGCCATCTTCTGGCGAATAAATCCGTTTCACCCCTTGGGCCTCCAGCGCCTTGATCTCGCGCGGCACAATCACGCCGCCGCCACCGCCAAAGACACCGATGTGCCCGGCGCCGCGCTCGGCCAGCATATCCACCATGTATTTGAAGTATTCATTGTGGCCGCCCTGATAGGACGACACGGCAATCGCCTGGACATCTTCCTGGATGGCCGCCCGGACAATCTCTTCCACAGAGCGGTTGTGCCCCAGGTGAATCAGCTCCGCCCCGGTGGACTGTAAAATTCGCCGCATCACATTGATCGCCGCATCATGCCCATCAAACAGGCTCGTGGCGGTGACGACCCGGATCTTGTTCCGGGCTTGATATTTTTGCGGCAAATGGCTGGCGGTCTCAGACATCCCGGTTGCTTCCCTACCTTCTGATTTCCAAGTCACAATATACACCCAATTTCCTCGCCCGATGCGCCGCCCAAGTCAATTTGCTTTTTTCCTTGAAAACAGACAGTTTTGACCTCTATTTGCAGGGGCAGACGAAAGAATATTACATTCATCGCTAAATGAGCCCAGTTTGATCCGCCAAGGAGCCGAAATGCCTGATCAGAGCCCGAACGCCCAGTTTCCTGCGACCCGCATGCGCCGGAACCGTCAATTTGATTGGTCTCGGCGCCTGGTCCGGGAAAATGCCCTGTCTGTAAACGACCTGATCTGGCCTGTGTTTGTTGTCGACGGCAAAAACGAACGGGTTCCCGTGGCTTCCATGCCCGGGGTTGAGCGTCTCTCCGTTGATCTCCTCGCCAAGGAGGCCAAGACGGCCCAAGACCTCGGCATTCCTGTCATTGCCCTTTTCCCTTACACCCAGCCGGACAAGCGCGATGCGACAGGGTCAGAAGCCCTTAACCCGAACAATCTGGTCTGCACCGCTGTGCGGGCAATCAAAGAGGCTGCGCCCGATATCGGCGTCATGTGTGATGTGGCCCTCGACCCTTATACCGACCATGGCCAGGACGGGTTGGTCAATGACGACGGCGTCATTCTCAACGACGAGACAGTTGAAGTGCTGGTTGAACAGTCCATCGTACAGGCCCAAGCTGGATGCGATATCATCGCCCCTTCAGATATGATGGACGGCCGCATTGGCGCCATCCGTCAGGGCCTTGACGCCAGGGACATGGCCCATGTTCTCCTCATGGCCTATTCCGCAAAATATGCCTCCGCCTTTTATGGCCCGTTCCGGGACGCTGTCGGCTCCTCAGGCGCCCTGAAAGGCGACAAAAAGACCTACCAGATGGATCCGGCCAATGCGGATGAAGCCTTGCGCGAAATTGCCCTCGATATCCAGGAAGGCGCCGACATGATCATGGTCAAGCCGGGCATGCCCTATCTCGACATTGTCACAAAAGCCAAATCCGCCTTTGGGATGCCGACCTTCGCCTACCAGGTGTCAGGTGAATATGCCATGTTGAAAGGCGCCGCTGAGAGGGGCTGGATGGATGGCGATGCGGTGGCCTATGAAAGCCTCCTGGCCTTCAAACGGGCGGGCGCGGACGGCATTTTGACCTACTTTGCCCTCGACATGGCCAGAAAATTGAATGGTTGAAGGCTAGCGAGGGAAATTTGTCCCGATCTGGGACTTGCGTGATCCCCCTCTGACATGAAATGATAGAGCCGCAATTGGGGGCTCTTTAGGCGAGCCAAGGGGTGATTCTTGGGATGAAAAAGCTACTGGATAGCTTCGTTGATTGGTTTAACCGCCTGTTTGGCTGGGATTATGCCGGCTATGATTCGATCATCGGGATCAGCCTCATCATCATTGGCGCGATTGTTTTCTATTTCCTGCTGAAGCTGGCCATGCGGCCGCTGGTGCCCCTCTTCAACGCCGAACACGCCAAAATCAATGCCCATCTACCGGATATCCAGAAGGGCGTCCGCGAGGCCCATCGCCGCTCCGCAGCCCCCGTTCCGAGCTTTCAGGACAGCGCTGGCGCAGAGCTCGAGCCACTGCCAGCAGGCCAAAGCCAAAATGAAAACATTCCCTTTGTTCACATCCTGCCGATGGAAGACTTCAACCACGCAAGCGAAGAGGCAAGCAAACTCGCCGGACTCTTTGCGGACGGGCTTGCCGATACCTTGACCAATATCCCGCAAGTAGAGGTCACACGGACGCGGGTAGACGATGATTTGGAAACACTCTGTAAAGGCAAGGGCTTGCGCTATACCGTCAATGGCAAAATCGAACCGCGCGACGATGATCTGTCCGTGTCGCTCATCGTCAAGGATACCGCCGCCGGCCACTGCATTATGAAGAACACGCAGATCTGCGCCTACGACAAGATGCCCGCTCTGGAAAAGGAATTTGCCGCCGAGGTTGCCTCAGCTGTCTTGATGCATCATCGCCAGCTCCTCAAGAACACCCGAGATCTGATCAATTCTCAGCAGCAAGGCGGGCAATCAGGCTCGACGTATCCCAGCGGCCGCCGCCCATCTCCTGCACTTCCGCGTAAAACTGGTCGACCAATCGCGTAACAGGTAGCGGCGCGCCCACCCGCTCGGCCTCCTTCAGACAAATGCCTAAATCCTTGCGCATCCAATCCACTGCAAAGCCGTAGTCGAACTTACGCGCATGCATGGTCGCCGAGCGATTTTCCATCTGCCAGCTTTGCGCCGCCCCTTTCGAAATCACATCGACAACGGCCTCAACATCCAGCCCAACTTTCTCGGCAAACAAGATTGCTTCTGACAGGCCTTGAACCAACCCGGCGATGCAGATTTGATTGACCATCTTCGCAAGTTGACCGCTACCAGCAGGCCCAAGCAATCGCACGGACTTGGCGTAGACGTCCAATAATGGCCGCGCGCGCTCAAAAGGCTCTTCTTCACCACCAACCATAATGGTCAATTGACCCAGCTCAGCGCCGCTTTGGCCACCTGAAACGGGCGCGTCCAGAAATCCGACGCCTATCTTCTGTGCTGCTTGAAAGAGCTCCCGCGCCAGCTCTGCTGAAGCCGTGGTGTGATCGACAAGAATGGCCCCAGGCGACATGCCTTCCAGAGCGCCCTCTTGGCCAAAGACAACCGAGCGCACGTCATCATCATTTCCCACGCAAAGCGCCACCAGTTCAGCCCCAAATGCGGCTTCCCGAGGGGTCGGGGCGCAATGGCCGCCGTGCTCGGCGACCCACTTCTCAGCCCTGGATGCTGTGCGATTATAGACTGTCACCTCATGGCCTTTCTTCCTGAGGTGCCCGGCCATCGGATATCCCATGACCCCGAGCCCGATAAATGCAACCTTTGCCATGACTTTTTGATCCTTTTTCGTCTTGCGCCTTACCCGCCTTGGTTAACAGAGGGATGCGACACTTCGCCCATCAAGTCAAAAAAGTTTTTCAAAAGTTCTTGGGAAAAATTCGCCAAAAGATGGTAGGGTTCTCAAATACAGATCCCGGTTTTCTGCGCTTTAACAACAAAAACAATAATCGTCGTAGCAACTCCCCTCTCAGCCCATTAAAATCATCTTTATGGACGCCATCCTCGCCACCCCCTTTCAGATGTGGATGACCTTCGGGATCATCTTTACCGCTGTTGTTATCTATTCCATCGACCGCTGGTCGCTAGAAATCGTTTCGACGGCCACGCTTTTGGCGCTCCTCTTGTTCTTTCAATTCTTCGAGGTCCTTGATCCAAACACCGGCAGCAATTTGCTTTCTGCGGAGGTCCTGCTGTCAGGGTTCGCAAATCCGGCCCTCATCTCCATCATTGCCCTGCTCATAGTCGGCCAAGGGATGTATCAGGCCGGCGCGCTGGAAGGGCCGACCCGTCGCCTCACCCAGCTCACAGGCAATCGGCCCTGGGTAACAATAATCCTAATATTGCTGGTTATCGCCGTGGTCAGCGCCTTTTTGAACAACACACCCGTTGCGGTGATGTTCATCCCAATTCTCAGCGCCATTGCCGCGCGCGCCGAGATCCCGGTCTCAAAGGTCATGATCCCCTTGAGCTTCATGTGCATCCTTGGTGGCATGACCACCCTGATCGGCTCGTCCACCAACTTGCTCGTTGCACAAAGCGCCCTCTTGTCGGCAGTCGATGGCGCTCAGCGCGCCGAACTCAATATCAGTTTCTTTGATTTTACTGTGCCGGGTCTGGTGCTTGCCGGTGTTGGCGCCATTTACGTTCTCTATATTTTGCCGCGCATTCTGCCGCAGCGCCAATCGCTCTCTGGAGAACTTGTCGGCTCTTCCGGCAAGCAATATATCGCGCAGATCGACATCACGCCCGGGCACCCTCTAATTGGTGTTAAATCCACCGCTGGCTTGTTCCCCGAACTTAAAAACATGACCGTGCGCATGGTCCAGCGCCGAGAAGACGCAATCCTGCCACCCTTTGAGGATGTTGAGCTTCAATTGGGCGACGTTGTCATCGTTGCCGCCACCCGCAAAACCCTGACCGAAATCCTGGCTTCAAAGGAAAACATCCTCAGCGGCATGATCGACGCGCAAGAGGCGCCACGAGGACGCGGCGGGCAAAACCTTAGCCTGATCGAATGTGTGGTGGCGCCGGGCTCGCGCATGATTGGCCGCGACATCCAGCAAATCGGCTTTCGATACCAGACCGGCTGTATTGTCCTGGGCATTCAGCGCCGCAGCCGCATGATCCGCGGACGCATGAAAGATATTCGTCTTGAAGCTGGCGACGTTCTGCTGATTTTTGGAACCCGCAAGAACATCATCGGCCTGCGCGCCAATCGGGATATTTTGCCCCTGGAATGGTCCGCCGAAGAGGTTCCCGATATCACCTTCGCTTTCCGTGCGCGCACCATATTTGGCGGCGTCATTTTGGCGGCCGCTTCCGGCTTGCTACCCATTGTCGTCGCCGCTCTCTTGGGCGCGGTCGCCATGATTGCCTCTGGATGTCTCAATATCCGTCAGGCCTCGCGCGCCTTTGATCGGCGTATCTATCTCCTCGTTGGCGCGGCACTCGCCATGGGCACCTCACTGGAAGTTACCGGCGGCGCGACCTATCTCGCCCATAGTTTGGTTTTCATCTCGACCTTTGCCGGCACGACCGCACTGTTGTCAGCATTTTTCCTGTTGGTGGCCTTGATGACCAACGTCCTGTCCAACAACGCCACCGCGGTGCTTTTTACGCCCATTGCCGTCAGCCTCGCCGCCGAGACCGGTGCCGATCCGCGTGCCTTTGTCTTCGCGGTGATATTTGCGGCCAATTGTTCCTTTGCCACGCCTATGTCCTATCAGACTAACCTTTTGGTCATGGGTCCGGGTCATTATCAATTTGTCGACTTCGTCAAAGCCGGAACACCGCTGATCATCATTATCTGGCTCACCTTTACCTTCTTTGCACCCTTCTATTTCAGCGGTTTCTGACCCTTTGCGCGCGGGCGCAGATTCCGCTAAACTAAACCTGTGATAAAGGGAGCAGGACAAAGGAATGACCAATCAGTCATCACGCTATATTCCGCAATTTTATGTCACCGCACCGACACCCTGCCCTTATCTGGAAGGGCGCCAGGAACGGAAGATCTTCACGTCGCTAGCGGGCCCCCTGGCTGAAACCCTTCATTCAGAACTGATCAGAGATGGCTTTCGCCGCTCCCAAAGCATCGCTTACAAACCGGCTTGCGAAGAATGTTTTGCCTGCGTCTCCGTCCGCATCCCTGTCGATAGCTTTATCCCCTCGCGTTCGCAGCGACGCATCATCAACGCTAACCGCGATCTCATGACCCTGGAACGGGCGCCCCTTGCTACCGAGGATCAGTTTGCCCTTTTAAGGACTTACATTGACAATCGGCATGCCGAGGGCGGCATGGCTGACATGAGCTATCTTGACTACCAAGGCATGGTGCAGGACAGCCCCATTACGACCAAGATCTTCGAATATCGCATTGGCACCAAGATCCATGACCGGGGACCAACCCTGGCAATTGGCCTCACCGACGTCCTCGATGACGGACTGTCCATGGTCTACTCCTTTTTTGACCCCGCCGAGAGCCCCCGGTCCCTCGGCACCTATATGATTCTGGATCACATCCGCCTCGCCCGACAAAAAGGTCTGCCTTTTCTTTATCTGGGGTATTGGATCGAAGGGTGCGACAAGATGAACTACAAATCCAAGTTCAAGCCCCTGGAATACCTCAAAGGCGGCACCTGGGCCTCCGCGCAAGAGCACGCCCTTAAGACCTAGGGCATCTTTGCCTTCTTCTTTGCCCACTGGAGACAAGCCCCTATACTGGCACCGAAATGGATTCGGGATCAGGGGAGACCAAGCCACATGGATCGCAGAAAAGTTCTGTCAGGTGCCGGCCTATTGGCCACAGCTGGCGTGACCGGCGCCGCCCTCGTTGGCCTCAGCCAGACACGTTCAAAACCCGGCGCGAATAATGCGGGCAATGCCAGCGATACCCTTGCCAGTCCCGCCATCGTTACCGGCAAACGAACACTTAAACTTGTCACCACATGGCCAAAAAACTTCCCCGGCCTCGGCATGACACCCGAACGCATCGCCGAACGCGTTACTCAGATGACTGACGGGACTCTAACGGTCAAAGTTCTGGCGGCGGGCGAATTCGTCGGCGCTTTTGAAGCTTTCGATGCGGTTTCCACAGGTGCCGCGGACATGTATCACGGCGCGGAATACTATTGGCAGGGCAAGTCAAAGGCCTTCAACTTCTTCACAACCGTTCCATTTGGCATGACGACCCTGGAACACCAGGCCTGGGTCAATTTCGGCGGCGGACAGGCCTTGTGGGACGAACTATCCGGACAGTTTAACATCCGCGCCTTTATGTCCGGCAACACGGGCAATCAGATGGGTGGCTGGTTCAACAAGGAGATCAACACTCTTGAGGACTTTAAGGGCCTCAAGATGCGCATGCCGGGCCTAGGTGGCGAGGTCCTGCGCCGTATGGGTGCCTCTGCCATCGCCTTGCCGGGCGGTGAGATTTATTCAAGCCTTCAATCCGGCGCGATCGACGCGACAGAATGGGTCGGACCCTGGAACGACCTTGCTTTCGGGTTCTACGAAATCACCAAATATTATTATTACCCGGGTTTTCACGAACCGGGCGCACAGCTCGCCTTTGGCATCAACCTCGACGTCTGGAACAGCCTGACCCAGCAACAGCAAGTCATCGTGCAACAGGCCTGCGCCGCGGAGAACAATTGGAGTGCTTCTGAATTCAAATATCAGGACACCAAAGCCCTTAAGACCCTTATTGAAGATCACGGCGTTCAGATGCGCACTTTCTCTGACGAGATCTTGATGGAGATGGAGCGTCAATCATCCCTCGTCGTGAAGGAAACCGGTGAAGGTGATGAACTGAGCCGGCGCATTTACGAAAGTTATATTGCAGCTCGTCGCAGCGGTATGGAAATTGCCGCCTATAATTACGAACCCTATTTGCGCGCCCGACGCCTGCGAAATAACTTTTAAAGGCGCAGGCTCATGACCGCCCTCATGCCCTACATCGATGTGCTGCTTTACGCCCTGATCGCCTTACCGCCATTGGCGTTAGCACTCGGGGCTCTGTCAATCAAGCATGACAGCGCCGCCGTTTCCCTGTTAACCGGAGTAAGGGCTGTTCTTCAAAGCTTGCTGAACATGATTGGGCGCGCCACGGCCTGGCTCAGCTTAATCATGGTTCTGGTCATGTTTACCATTGTTTTGATGCGTTATGTTTTTGGCATCAGTTTCATCTGGCTGCAGGAAAGCATCACCTACATGCATGGCCTCCTGTTCATGCTCGCCTCCGCCTATACGCTCTCAATTGATGGCCATGTCCGTGTCGACATTTTTTATCGAGAGGCCTCAGAACACAAAAAGGCCATCACCAATCTGCTTGGCATCTACTTACTGCTCTTTCCTTTCATGTTTTTGATCGTCGATATGGCGCTGCCCTATGTGCAGACAGCCTGGGAAGTTCGAGAAGGCTCGAAAGAAACCAGTGGCATACAAGCAATTTATCTTCTGAAAACAGTAATACTCGCCTTTGCCTGGACCATGATCCTGCAAGGCATATCTCTTGCCTGCTCCGCCGCCCTCTATCTTCTCGGCGCCGCTGAGTCTCAAAACCCCTTTGCAGAAGATGAAAGCATCCAAAGCGAGAGAGCGAGCGACAATGGCTGAACATCTCGATCTTCTTCTTTTTGCGGTCGCCTGCCTTCTTCTCCTGCGCGGCTTTCCTGTGGCTCTGACCCTGGGCGGTACCGCTCTCATCTTTGCGTTAATTGGTAATGTATTGGGCGTCTTCGACGTCGCCTATCTGGTTGCTCTGCCACAGCGCATCTTCGGAACCATGACGAATGAGGTCCTCATCGCTGTTCCCCTCTTTATTTTCATGGGTTCCATGCTCGAACGTTCAAAAGTGGCCGAAGAGCTCCTCAGTGCCATGGGGCTCCTGTTTGGCAAACTCCACGGCGGACTTGGTATCTCGGTTTGTGTCGTTGGCGCCCTCTTGGCCGCCTCGACAGGCATTGTCGGCGCCACGGTGGTCACCATGGGCCTTCTCTCGCTGCCCACCATGCTGCATCAGGGTTACAACAAACGCCTTGCGACCGGGGTTATTGCCGCTTCCGGCACCTTGGGACAGATTATCCCACCCTCCATCGTTCTCATTCTTCTTGGCGATGTCATTTCATCAGCATATCAGAAGGCCCAACTCGATCAGGGTGTCCTGTCGCCTGATACGGTTTCCGTGGGCGATATGTTTGCTGGCGCCCTTGTGCCCGGGCTCATTCTTGTGGGTCTCTACATCATATATGTGGCGCTCTTTGCGTTCTTCTCACCAAAATCGGCGCCAGCCGTAAGCCGCAACGAAGACCAAGCCACCCGTGACTTGATGCGCGATATTGCCCGGGCTCTGGTGCCTCCCCTCGGCCTCATCATCGCTGTTCTTGGGTCAATCCTCGGCGGCATCGCCACACCAACAGAAGCAGCCGCCGTGGGCGCCATCGGCGCCATACTCCTTGCCGGCGCCCGCCTCGATCACGCCTCCAAATCCCTGTGGACCGGCAATATCGCCATTACCCTCACCACCCTCAGCCTAATCGCCCTTCTCGGCCTCTCACAAACCACAGACCTGCGGCTTGGCCTTGAAGACGCCACTTTACATCCCGCCCACTACGTCGCCTTTGTCCTAATCGGCATCACCGTCTGGGGGTTGGGTCTTAGCCTTTGGCGCATTGATCGAAATGGCATCCTGAAAGACGTGGTCCATAGCACGACGCGCATTACCGCCATGGTCTTCGTCATCTTGATCGGCGCCGCGCTTTTCAGCCTAGTTTTCAGGGGCCTTGGCGGCGACGACAAAGTTCATGCGCTTTTGACCAACCTGCCAGGCGGTATCTTTGGCGCCGTGCTGGTCGTCATGCTGATTATGTTCCTGCTGGGCTTTTTCCTCGACTTTATCGAGATCACTTTCGTCGTCGTTCCCATTGTCGCGCCCATCCTGCTTATGATGGGGCTTGATCCCATCTGGCTCGGGATCATGATGGCAATCAACCTGCAGACATCTTTCCTGACCCCGCCCTTCGGCTTTGCGCTTTTTTATCTACGCGGTGTCGCGCCACCCGAGATTCGCACGAGCGAGATTTATCGAGGAGCCATCCCCTTCGTTCTCATTCAGATTGTTATGCTGATATTATTGGCGCTCTATCCAGGCATTGCCACATGGCTTCCAAGCCAGATCTTCAATTAGCCGAGTATCCTTCAACGGAAGGTACCCTTAGCTCCAAAATCTCATTCATGGGCGTTGACACCAGGCTCTCATAGCCAACCGAACGAAACAGAGTGTCGAGCGGCGCCCAATGTTCTGGGCTCCCTCGTTCAATAATGACATGCGTCGGGAAAAGATCCGCCCGACCCGACCGAAAAAACGGCTCTAGCGCCGCCATCTCATGACCCTCAACATCGATTTTGATCATGTCAACATGCCCCACACCATGCTCATCCAAAAGCAAGGTCAGCGGTTTGCCTTCGACCCTGATGACAGGGCCGTCACGTGCCTCACCCTCACTGATCACACGCCCTTCACCGAGATTGCGCTCCGGTTCCAAAAAGGAGACCTCGCCCTCTGAGGACGTCACAGCGACCTGCAGAGGCAGGATGTTCGCAACGTCCTCGTTCTGATTGAACATGACATTTGTACTGAGCCGGACAAAAACCGATGGATTAGGCTCAAAAGCCAAAACGGTTCCAGAAGGTCCAGCCGCCCCGGCCGCAACAATGGAAAACAGACCCACATTAGCGCCGATATCAAGAAAAACGCCGCCTGACCCGAGCGAGCTTGAGATAAAATCAAGCTCAATAGGATCGAACCGCGCCGGATTGAGCAACGCCCGCTTCTCCGCCGTATTTCCGTTCGGGAAAAACCGCGCCCGCCCGCCTCGAAATTCGTAATCAACCGGGCGGTCTTTAATCAAATCCAACGCGCGGCGGCGGCAATAGGAAGACGGATACTTCAATCCCGGCTTAAAGGACCACAAGCGCGCCTTTTCGATCAGCCGTGTCAGCTTCTTGTCCGGCGCATGGGTTCCAAAGGGCGCCACCATCAGGGGTTCAGTTTCTTTTGTTTGGGAAATCCGCGCGGCGGCAAACGCCCGGCATTACCGCGCTTGCCTTCCCAGTCCCGAAGGTCGGTATAGGTATGCATTCGGCCAGAGCGGTCCGGCACAATCAAACCGTCCTTACCATGATAGGTCGTCACATCAGACAGGCCGCCATCCTTGTAGCGTTGTAGAACCACCCCGCGCCCACGAGACATGGTCGGCAGCTCATCCAGGCTGAACAGCAGAAGTTTGTTATTCTCGCCAATGACCGCCACCTTGTCCCCGTCGACAACTGTACAGGCCTGCGCTTCCACAGCCCCTTTGACGTTAAGCACCACTTTCCCCTTGCGCGTATTAGCCACAACATCACTTTCCGGCACGAGGAAACCATGCCCCGAAGTCGCGGCCACCAACAAAGTCCGCTCGCCCTTAAACACCATCATACTGACGATATCCTGATCATTCTCCAGATCGATGATCAAACGGATGGGCTCACCATTTCCCCGGCCACCGGGAAGCTTGTCAGCCCCAATCGTGTAAAAGCGTCCATTCGTGCAGAAAACAAGGATCTTGTCGTGCGTGTCGGCATGGAAGCGGAACCGCTCCCGGTCCCCTTCCTTGTATTTCACCTCGGTGGCCGCATCCACATGCCCCTTCATGGCGCGGATCCAGCCCTTTTCGGAGCAGATCACCGTAACCGGCTCTCTTTCCACCAGGGCCTCAAGGGCCTCGCCCACATCGATGGTTGGCGCTTCGGCAAAATCTGTCCGCCGACGGCCAAGCTCCGTCTTTTGGCCAAACCGCACCTTGATATCCTTAAACTCAGCACCCAGCGCCTTGTCCTGCAAATCGACAGATTTCAGAAGCTTCTTCAGATCTGCCTTTTCCTTTTTGAGCTCTTTGTCTTCCGTTCTAAGCTCCATCTCCTCAAGCTTGCGCAGACTTCTCAGGCGCATATTAAGGATCGCCTCAGCCTGCACATCCGTCAGCTTGAAGGCCTTCATCAGCTCTTCCTTGGGCTCATCCTCTTCCCGGATGATGCGGATCACTTCGTCCAGATTGAGATAGGCGATCAGATAGCCCGCCAACACCTCAAGCCGCCTCTCGATCTTGTCGAGACGGAAATTAGAACGCCGGATCAATACGTCCCGTCGATGGTCAATAAAGGCTTGAAGGATTTCCTTCAGGTTCATCACTCGCGGTATTTGATCGGCATCCAAAACATTCATGTTGAGGGAAATCCGGTTCTCAAGCTCCGTCAGCTTGAAAAGGCTTTCCATCAAGATTTCCGGATCGACCGACCGGCTGCGCGGCACGAGCACCAGACGAATGTCCTCCGCCGATTCATCACGGACATCCTCCAGAAGCGGGACCTTCTTGGTTTGAATGAGTTCGGCGATCTTTTCAATCAGGCGCGACTTCTGCACCTGATAGGGAATTTCGGTCACGACGATCTGCCACACCCCGCGCGGCAGCTCTTCCTTTTCCCATTTGGCCCGAACGCGGAAACCGCCACGACCCGTTGTATAGGCCTCCAGAATAGACGCGGTGCTTTCAACAATAATTCCGCCGGTGGGCAGATCCGGCCCCGGCATAAACCCGACCAGCTTGGCAACGCCTGCGTTTGGTGTTTTGAGAAGATGCAACAAGGCATCACAGATTTCACCGGCATTGTGCGGCGGAATGCTGGTGGCCATGCCGACCGCAATACCTGCAGCACCGTTGGCCAAGAGATTGGGGAAGCCCCCAGGCAGAACAACAGGCTCTTTGTCTTCCCCGTCGTAAGTTTCGCGGAAATCCACTGTGTCGAGATCGATAAACTCCAGCAGAGCTCCCGCCACTTCCGTCAAACGGCTTTCCGTGTAACGCATGGCCGCGGCGTTGTCGCCGTCGATATTGCCAAAGTTGCCCTGTCCATCAATCAAGGGATAGCGAACCGCAAAGTCCTGCGCCAGGCGCACAAGGGCATCATAAACCGCCTGATCCCCATGAGGGTGGAAGCGACCAATGACATCCCCCACAACCCGGGCTGATTTCTTAAAGCTCGAATTGGCATCCAGCTTCAACTGCCGCATCGCATAGAGCAGCCGCCGGTGAACCGGTTTCAAACCATCCCTGACGTCCGGCAAGGCCCGGTTCATTATGGTGGACAGGGCATAGGACAGATAACGCTCGCCCAGCGCCTCGCCGAGGGGCTGGTGGGATATCTTGTTCATGTCGGAGGGTGCACTCATGGGATAACTGTTCAGCTAAATGGGCTCAAAAATGGCAGAATCAAATGATGGTCAGCCTAGCAAATTTCGCAGCAAAACTCAGGCCTAGGCGGCCTCTCGCCGTAAAAGATCCTCAAGTCGATAGCGCGCTTCGGGTAAATCCAGCCCATGTGGCCTCAAAAGGCGCCGTTCAATGAAATATCCGGTCATTTTGAGGCCTTCCAATATGCCCTCCATACCGTCTGCCCCGCCAAGCCGGTCCTCCCGCAGAAACGCGGGGATGACGAACAACCGGTCTTTGTAAGGACCCGCCGCCCCTTCGCTCACCGCATTGCCCGACTTTGGGCTGAGATATTTCAGGTTATCGGTCACCCCTGTCGCTGCGCAATGGCTGAAATCAAGCCCAAAGCCAAGCTCTCGTAAAAGCCCGATCTCCCATTTCACGTATAGCGCCGACCAAACTGTCAGATCCTCCATGGCGCCCAGCACAATTTCAAAGGCATCATAGAGCCTCTCATGGGCCTCCCGCTCAGGTAGACAAACCACGGTAAGCGCACACATCGCATTGAGGCCCGCCAAACACAGCCGGTCCGACATCAGCCCGGCGGCACGTGTTTTCACGGGCTCAAAGCTATAGGCACCCAAATGCTCTTCCAGCCGAGCCCGCCAATGTGCCGCCAATGTATTGCCCGGCTGCAGCATGGCCTTATGGCGCCGCGAGGTTCCGCCACGCACCAACCCGGCGTGGCGACCGTGCCGGCGCGTCAACAGTTCAACAATCAGGGACGTTTCGCCGTGCCGGCGCGTGGTGAGGACAATACCTTCATCCGACCAATCCATATCAGCTTGGGAACTCCAGCCCCAGCTCGCGGTAACGCTCTGGGTCATCGCCCCAGTTCTCGCGCACTTTGACAAAAAGGAAGAGATGCACCTTACGCCCAAAGCTATCCATCATCTCCTTGCGCGCTTCCGATCCTACTTCCTTGATGGTCTTGCCATTCTTACCGAGCACCAAAGCCTTCTGGCCCTTACGCTGAACATAGACCACCTGTTCGATCCGCACAGAGCCATCCTTGAGCTCCTTCCACGTTTCCGTTTCCACGGTCAGCGCATAAGGCAGCTCATCATGAAGCCGCAGGGTCAGCTTTTCCCGAGTGATCTCCGCCGCCAGAAGACGCATGGACACATCTGCGATCTGATCCTCCGGATAAAGCCAGGGCCCTTCCGGTACATGGGCCGACAGATAATCCGCCAGATCTTTGACCCCACTGCCTTTCTCGGCAGAGATCATGAAGACCTCCTCAAAAGAAAACTGACCATTTAGGTCCTCAACAATCCTCAGAAGCGTCTCCGGTTTGATGAGATCTATCTTGTTCAGGGCCAAAACCGCTTTGCGCCCGCCTTCCTTCAGACCCTTGATGATCCGCGCCACATCTTCTGCCGATCGCGAGGCCTGACCACCTTTCTCCTTATCCCGATAGGCAGCAGCGTCAACAAGCAGGACTATCACGTCTGCATCGCCCGCGCCGCCCCAGGCCGCTTCCACCATGGCCCGGTCAAGACGTCGCTTCGGCGCAAAAATGCCCGGCGTATCGACAAAGACCAATTGTGCATTGTTATGCACCGCAAGGCCGCGCACCCGCGTTCGGGTCGTCTGAACCTTATGCGTGACAATCGAGACCTTCGCCCCAACCAGCCGGTTGGTCAGCGTAGATTTGCCGGCATTCGGCGCCCCGATGATCGCGACGAACCCCGCGCGTGTCATTTCTGGTTCACTCAAGCCTCTGCTCCTTCACGTGACAAGAGGGCACGAGCGGCCGCTTGTTCTGCCTTACGCTTTGAAGGTCCTTCTCCGACTTCCAAGTCCAGCATGCCAACACGCACAGCCACCCTAAAATGGGGCGCATGGTCGGGCCCCGACCGTTCAAGAACCTCATAGGACGGTGTAAGACTGTGTGTTTTATGTGCCCATTCCTGCAGCGCGGTTTTGGGATCTCTCGCCACGACCTCAACCGCATCAATGCGGTCCCTCCAATATCGTGTGATGAAATCAGCCGCTGCCTCAAATCCACCGTCAAGATAAATAGCCGCAATTAGCGCCTCGCAGGCGTCCCCCAAGATTGCGTTCTTCTCGCGCCCGCCCGAACGCGCTTCCGCGTCATCCATAATGAGCGCGCCGCCAAGCCCCACCTGCCGCGCCACATCAGCGCAGGTTTCTTTCCGAACCAACGCATTGAGACGGCGCGCCAAGCCCCCTTCCGCTGCATCTGGATAGTGGACGATCAGTTTGTCCGCTATCACGAGCCCCAAAACACGGTCGCCCAAAAATTCAAGCCGCTCGTTGTCCACATCCGGCGTAGCGCTCGAGTGGGTCAGCGCCAATTCAAACAGTTTAAGGTCCTGAAACCTGTATCCGATTTCTTCGGCGAGCTTGGCAAGGGACGACTTACGATCCATCAATGGCAAACCTCCGCTCAAAGCCGTGTAAACAGACGATTGTAGCGGATTGCGCCCGGCCACTTCCAGATCTGCCAAAGCTTCGCCGAGCCGTCGACCGACATAAAGATCAACTCGGCGCGCCCAACAAGATTTTCCTCTGGCACAAAATTAACCCCGCCGCGCGGATCACGGCTGTCGGATGAATTATCTCGGTTGTCACCCATCATAAAATAGTGACCCTGCGGCACCGTGAAGACCCCAGTGTCGTCCAACGGCATATCCGGATATTCATCGAGCGTTTCGTGAAGAACACCATTGGGAAGCATTTCCATATACGCGCTGATTTCCGCTGAAAAGCCATTGCGCGGATCATCATCGAAAAAGGAGCCATCCGGCGTCTTGGAAACCGCCACCCCGTTTATATAGAGCACGCCCCGCTTCATTTGAATCTTGTCGCCAGGCAATCCGATCAGCCGCTTGATAAAATCGGTTTTACCATCAGACGTTTTCTTGAAGACAACAATGTCGCCTCGCTTCGGCGTGGCTGCCAGGATCCGTCCGTCAAAAAGGTCAATGCCAGAGAAAAAACTTTTCGAGCTGTAACCATAGGAATATTTGGAGACAAAGACATAGTCGCCAATCAGCAATGTCGGTTTCATGCTGCCGGAGGGGATATTGAAGGGCTGGAATAAGAACCATTTGAACACAAATGCGATCACCAGAGCGCTGACCACAATCTCAATGATTTCCCGCGCCGGGTTTTTGTCGACTTCTGCGCTGTGCTCCTTAAGCGCTGCGCGCCGGTGCCGGATCGGCCTCAGCACCCACTTCTCAAACAACGCTTTGGCTTCTGACAGAAAGTCTTCAAGGTTTTTAGGGGCCATGAAAAATACTCTTACCTTTGTTCCGGCGCATCAGCAGGCACGGCACTGATGATGACAATCGCCTGAGCGAGCGGGAAATCGTCTGTAATGGTCAAGTCAATCTGCGCGCGCATACCCTGTGGCGTCAGCTCTTCAAGCCGCCGCAAGGCGCCACCAGTAAGATTCATGGTGGGCTTGCCCGAGGGCAGGTTGACAACCCCCAGATCACGCCAATAAACGCTTTTGCGGAATCCGGTCCCCAGCGCTTTCGACATCGCCTCCTTGGCCGCAAATCGCTTGGCATAACTGGCCGCTCGATTGTGCCGACGTTCAGATTTAGCTTGCTCAATCTCTGTGAAAAGCCGTTGCACAAACCGATCGCCAAAGCGTTCGAGGGTTATTTCGATCCGGCGGATGTCGATGAGGTCATTTCCAATGCCAATAATCATGTGATGTCAGGCCGTCCTGTTTCCAGAGATCTCGGCCCGCGCCTGATCCATCAGCGCTCGCATACGCTTGATCGCGCTCTCGAGGCCGCTAAAGATCGCTTCGCCAATCAGAAAATGCCCGATATTAAGCTCAACCACTTCAGGCACGCGGGCCAGCGCCCCAACTGTGTCAAAGGTGAGCCCATGGCCAGCGTGAACCTCAAGGCCCATAGCGGAGGCTTCCGCGGCGCCCTCCTCCAGCCGTTTTAAAAGATCAGCGGCACGCGACAGATCTCCTTCGGACATCGCGTCACAATAGGCTCCGGTATGCAGCTCTACCACCTGCGCGCCCATGGCCACAGCAACCGCAAACTGCACTTTGCTCGGTTCGACAAAAAGCGAGACCCTTGAGCCATTGCTGGCCAGTCTTTCCACATAGTAACTGAGATGATTGTGATGGGCGGCGGCATCCAAACCGCCCTCTGTCGTCAACTCTTCCCGTTTCTCCGGGACCAGACACACCGCATGAGGCTTATGCCGAAGCGCAATCTCCAGCATTTCTTCCGTCGCCGCCATTTCCAGATTGAGGGGCAAACCCATTTCCGCCACCAGCCGGTCAATGTCACGATCAGAAATGTGCCGTCGGTCCTCGCGCAAATGCGCCGTAATCCCATCAGCGCCGGCCTGGGCCGCTGTCACCGCCGCCCGAACCGGATCAGGATGACCGCCGCCACGGGCATTGCGGATTGTTGCCACGTGATCAATGTTGACCCCCAGCCTGATGGATCCTCCAACGCTACCCTTTTGCATGATAAAACCGTTATAACCTATTTAAAATAAGGCGTTATTTTAAACCACGACTGCCTGGCTTTACAGCAGGAATATCCTGCAAATGCACCGGCAAATCACTTGGGTCCCAGGATTGTATATTGAGACCCGCCAGAGAGACCAGCTTTGTTCCTATGCGGGCCTTGCCGCCGGAACGATCGATCAGGCAAGCCCCGCCCACGACGACACCCCCTTCGGCGCGAATCGCATCAATGCACTCTTTCGAGGAAAGGCCGGTGGTTACAATATCTTCCACCATGAGGCATTTGGCGCGTTTGGGAATATCAAACCCACGACGCAGCGCAAATTCTCCCTCCACCCGCTCAAAGAAAATTCCCGGAACGCCGAGCTGCCGGGCCATCTCATAGCCCACAACCACACCCCCCATGGCAGGCGAGACCACCAAATCAATCTCCTTACGCAGAGTTTCCTTTACCTTTCGAGCCAGTGCCCGACAAAGCCTGGCCCCACGTTTGGGATCCATCATCACGCGCGCGCATTGTAGATAGCGGTCACTATGGCGCCCGGAGGACAGAACAAAATGCCCCTCCAAGAGAGCTCCTGCCGCGCGAAATTCTTTCAAGACCCTTTCTTGATTCATGGATTGACTGCCTTTCTGAAATCGGAAGCGCGTTTTTGCCTCTTATCATCCGCGCATCCGGCGAACATTTTTAATAAGTTCAGAGGCACGAAGCGCCGCAACAATGTTGCTCAAGTGCTTAACATCTTCTACTTCAATATCAACCTCTACATTGAAGAAGTCCTCGCGCCGCTCGGCAAAATTCATATTCATGATATTGCCCTCATATTCGGCAATTCGGGAGGTCAGGGCCGCAAGGGCACCCATCTCATTATTCAAAACAACCCTCAGACGGCCCACCATCCTTATCTCACCAGCGTCCTCTTTGCTCTGCCAGGCCAGATCAATCCATTCCTCGCCGGATTCCTGATGTTTGGCCAACGTTCCGCAATCAATGGTGTGAACGATAATTCCCTTGCCCGATTCCAGAATTCCGACAATCCGGTCCCCGGGAATTGGATGGCAGCACTGGGCAAAATGAACCGCCAGTCCGGCCTTCAGGCCCTTAATCGGGACCGACTTGGGTTCGGTCCTTGAAAGCCCAACCGCTGACCGGAGCGTATCGCGCGCGCGCCGCGCCCGACTGCGAAACCCGGGAAACACAGCCTGAAAGACATCACTTGCCCCCAAAACATTGGAGCCAACGCGGAAGAGCATCTCGTCCACATCCGGCAGCGACAAGCGCTCCGCAGCCACACTCAGAGCTTTCTCGGTCAGCTCTTGCTCTTCACTTTCAAAAGCCGTCGCAACAAGTTGTCGCCCCAACTTGACGAAATCCGTGCGCTTTGATTCCCGAATGAACCGCCGAATGGCCGACCGGGCCTTGCCCGTCACCACGATCTCGGCCCACATGGGCTCCGGCGTCTGTGCCTTCGATCGCAGAATCTCTACCGCATCACCATTGCGCAAGATGGTGTGAAGCGGCACGGTTGCTCCGTTGACCTTGGCGCCGACGCAAGTGTCACCCACATCCGTATGCACCGCATAGGCAAAGTCCACAGGGGTCGCTCCCTTGGGCAAGGCAATCAAATCCCCCTTCGGGGTGAAACAGAAAACCTGATCCAGAAAAAGCTCCAACTTGGAATTCTCAAGAAATTCCTCCGGTGACCCCTCGTGCGCCAGGAGCTCCGAAATCCGGTTCAAAAACTTACTGGCATCAAACGCCACTTTGCCGGCGCCATTGCCATTTTTCCCGGGCTGATCCTTGTAGGACCAATGGGCCGCAACGCCATGCTCCGCCACGTCATGCATTTCCTGGGTTCGGATCTGCAGCTCAACTTTCTGCCGCTCCGGACCCCAAACCGTCGTGTGAATGGACTGATAGCCATTTGATTTCGGAGTTGAGACATAGTCCTTGAACCGACCCGGAACGATCCGCCAACGCTGGTGCACAACCCCCAGCGCTCGATAACATTCATCAACAGATTTGCAGATGACCCGGAATCCCATGATGTCGGGCAGCTCCTCAAACGTAATCTCTTTCCGCTGAAGTTTTCGCCAAATCGAAAACGGTTTCTTCTGCCGACCAACAACGCGGGCTTCTATACCCTTAGCGCTGAGGACCTGGGTAATCTCATTGCAGATCCGATCAATACGTCCATCGCTTTCCTTCGTCAGAAACTCGAGCCGTTTCAGAATGCTCTCCCGGGCACCCGGATTGATCTCCTGAAACGCCAGATCCTCAAGCTCGTCACGGAAATCCTGCATACCGATCCGGCCTGCCAGCGGCGCATAAATATCAATTGTCTCCTGGGCGATCCGCTTGCGGCTTGCTTCCCGGGGGTGATGGCTGAGCGTGCGCATATTGTGCAGGCGGTCGGCAAGTTTTACCAACAGCACGCGCACGTCCTTCGACATGGCCATCATAAATTTGCGGAAGTTTTCTGCTTGTTTGGTTTCTTCCGACGAAAGCTCAAGCAGCGACAGCTTGGTCACACCATCGACGAGCCCTGCCACCCGCTCGCCAAACATGCCGCGGATCTCTTCCAGGGTCGCATCGGTATCCTCGACCGTGTCATGCAACAAGGCGGTTATAATCGTGTCGGAATCCAGTTTCAGGTCCGTCAGGATCCCGGCCACCTCAATCGGGTGTGAGAAGTAGGGGTCACCCGAATGGCGGGTCTGATGCCCATGCATCTTGGTGCCATAAACATAGGCGCGGTTAAGCCCCGCCTCGTCCGCATTGCGGTCGTACGCCAAAACGCGATCTACCAGCTCATACTGGCGGATCATAGGAGACCTCCTTCTTCAGTGTCAGAAGGCCATGATATAGAAATTGATTTAAAAAAAGCCAGTCGAAAGCTTCGACTTTGTGTCTTAGGCCCCGAAGCCTGAACCACCAATCGGTCCTTCGGTTCTGAGCGCCCGCAAAAGGTCCGCTTCGGTCAGCGGAGACGGCTCGGGCAGATCCGGGCGGCTTTCGCCCATCAGGGCGGCCATATTGTCTTCTTCCGGCTCATCCACTTCGATGTGTTTTTGCATCGAGGAAATCAGCTCTTCTTCCAATACTTCCGGCGGAATGGCCTCTTCTGCAATCTCGCGCAGCGCAACAACCGGGTTCTTGTCATTGTCGCGGTCGACCGTAATGGCTTCGCCGGACGAAATCGACCGTGCCCGCTGGGATGCCAGAAGCACCAGCTGGAACCGGTTTTGAACCTTATCGACGCAATCTTCTACGGTAACACGTGCCATTGGGGGTATTCTCCATGAGCCAAATGCAAGAGCCTGTAACAGGGACTGGCTTGTTTAGGCGGTTGGCTCGGCGAATGCAAGACTTTGGCCGCCAAAAATCCACCGAATCCTCACAAAACATCGACTTTTTGGGTCGGATCGAGCTTTTTCAGGAGATCTGAGCCCTTTTCTCCGGACGTCGGATGGCGCCAGTCCGGGGCAATATCAAGGAGCGGTTGCAGGACAAACCCCCGCTCGGCGGCCCTGGGATGGGGCAGATGCAGGGTCAAACCGTCCCTGTCAAGGTCGGCCACCAGACCATCAAAATCGACAATATCCAGGTCGAGAACCCTGGGCCCCCACCGCTCCCGGCGCTCACGACCAAACTCTGCCTCCAAATCAAGCAGGACACTTAGGAGTTCCAGGGGCCCAAGCCGGGTCGAAATCTCTGCAATTCCGTTCACAAAATCCGGCTGATCTGTGAGCCCGACCGCCGATGTCCGATACCAGCGCGAGCGTTGCACCACTTCAATGTCTCGGCGCAAATTTAGCACCGCAAGCGCTGCCTCCAGCGTCACCTCCGGGCCCCCTTTTTCCGAGGGAATATTTGCGCCCAGTCCAATCAGGATCATTTTGCAATTGCTCTTATTTGTGTCTCGTTTCAGGGGATCGAGTCTTGCTATCCCCATTCCCCTTAAGGCACAAGGAGAGAAACCAGCGATTCCTGCAAGAAAGAGGTCCCCTTGGCAAAATCCCGACTTCAACCCCAGGGCAAATCCCCGGCAGAACCCTCCTATGACTGCGACCTCTGCCCGCGTCTGGCGGCTTTCCACGAAGAAAACCGGCAGAAGTTTCCTGCCTATCATAACGGCCCGGTCGCCTCATTCGGCGATACCGATGCGCGGCTGCTCATTGTCGGTCTGGCGCCAGGACTGCACGGGGCCAATCAGACATCCCGGCCGTTCACCGGCGACTACGCCGGAGACCTTTTGTACGAAACCCTGGGCAAATTCGGCTTTGCCGCCGGAACCTATCAGGCGCGCATCGATGACGGCCTGGCGGTCACAGATTGCATGATCACCAACGCGGTGCGCTGTGTCCCGCCGCAAAACAAGCCAGTCGGCTCCGAAATCGCCAACTGCCGCCCCTTTCTAGTGGCCCGCATCAAGTCCCTAAAAAAGCTGAAGGTCATAATGGCTCTGGGCCGCATCGCCCATGAGAGCGTCATTAAGACCTTGGAGCTTCGGCAAAAGGATTTCCCATTCGCTCACAACAGACTGCATGACCTTGGAGAAGGGCTGACGCTGATCGACAGCTACCACTGCTCGCGCTACAACACGAACACAGGGCGCTTAACCCCAGAGATGTTTGAAGATGTATTTCGCAGCATCCGCGATCAAATTACTTGAGGGTATCCCAATCGGGACCCGGCACCGTTTCTTCAACCGGTCCATTTGAGTAGCGCTCTTCTTTCCAGGGATCGCCTTCGTTGTGATAGCCGCGCACCTCCCAGAACCCTGGCTGATCCTCGTCCACAAACTCTATTCGCTTCAGCCACTTCGCGCTCTTCCACAAATACCATTTGGGAATGATGACGCGAACAGGGCCGCCGTGTTCTCGTGTGATCGGTTTACCCTCCCAGGTATGGGCGAGCAGAACATCGTCATCGGCGAAGACCGAAAGTTTTACGTTTGTCGTATAGCCATCAAAAGAATGAAAGATCACATGATTGGCTTTATGGAGCGGCCGCACGAGATTGAGAATGTCGCGCGCGGAAACCCCGACCCAGCGATTGTCGTACCGGCTCCACTGGGTCACGCAGTGCATATCCGAAACAAATTCGGATTGCGGCTGAGCCATGAAATCGTCAAATGACCACTGGATTGTTTCGGCCACCAAGCCATCAACAGTCAGCTGCCAGCTTGCTGCATCAATGACAGGCTGCACACCCAGATCCAGAACCGGCCAGTTTTCCACCAGACGCTGCCCCGGCGGTAGACGGTTTTCCCTGGCCTCATCCGTCTTGCCGGTTAGAAGACGCCCGTCCTGCGCCCATTTCTCCTTGGACTTGATGAGCTTTTCCTTGATCTCGCCTTCAACTTTCGTTTCGTCCGCCATGCCTCATCCCTTCTCGCGCAACAGCCGCGCTTTGTCTCGTGCCCATGAGCGATCTTTATCGGTTTGCCGCTTGTCATGCAGCTTCTTGCCCTTGGCAAGTCCAAGCTCCACCTTGGCGCGGCCCCGTTCATTAAAGTACAGCTTTAGAGGCACGAGTGTCATGCCCCCGCGCTGAACGCCTTGTGCCAGCCTGGCAATTTCTCGCTTGTGCAGCAAGAGTTTCCGGGGACGGCGCGGTTCGTGGTTGAACCGGTTACCGCCTTCATATTCCGGGATATAAGCATTGATCAGGTAAAGCGCCCCATTTTCAACCGACGCATAGGACTCAGCAATATTGGACTTGCCCGTCCGCAAGCTTTTCACTTCAGTACCTTGAAGCATGATCCCCGCTTCCACCGTGTCTTCGATGAAATAGTTGTGGCGCGCCTTGCGGTTCTCCGCCACCACTTTCTGAACCGCATTTGATTTAGACTTGGTCATGACAATCGATAAGTGCCTTAGGGCGCACTCACATCAAGCCCGGCCTGCTTCATGGCGGCAAGCACCTTCGCCTCAGCCTCTTTACTGGCGGGCACAAGAGGAAGCCGTAATTCGTTGGCGCACTTGCCAAGCACCGACAAGGCAAATTTGACAGGTGCCGGACTGGGTTCACAGAACAGAGCACTGTGCAACCCAAAAAGCTTGTCTTGAAGTGCAAGAGCATCGTCATAGCGCCCTTCCAGCGTCGCGATCTGAAACTGCGAGCAGAGGTCAGGCGCCACATTCGCTGTCACCGAGATGCAGCCAACACCACCATGGGCGTTAAAGGCCAGAGCAGTGCCGTCTTCGCCGGAAAGTTGTACGAATTCTGGCCCCATGGCTGCACGCTGCTTGGAAACACGGGTTATGTCCCCCGTCGCGTCTTTAATGCCGACAATGTTTGGCAGGTCAAACAGGCGCGTCAAAGTTTCAACACTGATATCAACGATGGAGCGCCCTGGAATATTGTAAATGATGATCGGGATATCAGCAGCGTCATTGATGGCTTTATAATGCTGATAAAGCCCCTCCTGGTTGGGCTTGTTGTAATAAGGCGCGACGACCAGCACCGCATCGGCGCCCGAGGTCTCAGCCGAGCGGGTCAGCGAAATTGCCTCTTCGGTGGAATTGGACCCGGCCCCTGCAATAACCGGCACACGGCCCCCTGCCGCTTCAATGCACAGAGCCACCACGCGCTCATGCTCATCGTGGCTCAAGGTCGGCGATTCACCGGTTGTCCCCACCGGAACCAGCCCATGTGTGCCACTTTGAACTTGCCACTCAACCAGTTCCTGAAAGGCGCGCTCGTCCAGGGCGCCATCCTTAAACGGGGTCACCAGCGCTACGATGGATCCTCTGAGGGGCTTTATGGACATGGGCTCATCCCTAAAAATGGAGGTTTTTCAATCATTTCCCGGCGAGAGATATGGGCTTTCTTGCCCCCTCCCGTCAAGGTTAATTAGGCGCATCTCCCCTATAACAAAGTCGCCACGAGAGATGGCGGGGATCTTGCAAAAAATCCCGCTGAACCGCTAGCCGAACGTGCAATCCCGGGTTAGACTTTGTTTCTGGCGTGGGGGAAAACAGTTACCAGGGGAAGATGTGACAAGCCTGCTTGGACAACAGCCCAAGAAGATTTTGCAATTTTCAGCTAAACGGCTGAAAAAACAATGTCTTATGCTTGTTTTCGTAAGCTTGACTACAGCTTTCTGCGCGCCCATGTCACAAGCGACGGAAACCAACATCCTGCCCCGCACCAAGCCTAACGTGCCGCCGCTCTCCCCCTATGTCGACAATCATGACTATCTTGCCCTTGAAGCTGCTTACAAGGCTTTTGACCAGCGCAACTGGAAGGCCGTGCGGATCCACCGCGATAATATTGGCGACGAGGTTGGTCAAGATCTTCTCACCTGGAAAATCCTGACGACCAAGAGCACCGACGCCACATTTGACGAAATCCTGTCTTTCGCGGAGAAACGCAGCACCTGGCCCAAAATGGATGGTCTTCTGGCCCGCGCCGAGGAAGTCATCCCCAAGGACATGAAACCAGAGCAGATCATCGCCTGGTTCGCCGGACAGGAGCCGGTGACCGGTGAAGGCAAGATCCGATTGGGCGAAGCCTTTCTGGCTACAGGTCAGGACGACTATGGTCGTTACTGGATTGAGCAGGCTTGGATTGAACACAATTTCTCCTACTCCCGAGAAAAAGAAATCCTCGCCGCCCACAAAACGCTGCTTTCCCGAGATGTTCACGAGAAACGCATGACCCGCCTCTTGTGGCACCGCCAACACTCCGCTGCCAAACGTCTCTTGAATTACGTCAGCCCTGATATGCGGGCGCTGGCGAACGCTCGTATTGTTCTTGCCTCCGGCCCGGCCAACCCCGTGTCCGTTCTCAATAAGGTTCCAGACTCATTGAAAGCTGATCCGGGCCTTATCTACGATCAGGTTTATGGACTTCGCCGTCGCGGTAAAGACGAGGCAACCTGGCCGCTTCTTATCAATGGGCCCACAAACGTGGATGCCATGGTACGGCCTGACAAATGGTGGACAGAGCGGCACCTCCAGGCCCGTAAAGCACTCAAGGAAAAGGATTATAATTCGGCCTATCAATTGGCTGCCAACAATGGACTAAAGAGCGGCGGCGATTTTGCAGAGGCGGAGTTCCTCGCAGGTTGGCTCGCGCTGCGCTACCTCTCTCAGCCAGATGTTGCTCTGAAACATTTTGAAAATCTTGAGCGCGGCGTTTCATTTCCCATCAGCCTTGCCCGCGCCCGCTATTGGCAAGGACGCGCCGCAGAAGCACTTGGCGACACCGCACGTGCCCGTGCCGAGTTCTCCGATGCCGGGCTCATGCCCTATACCTTTTATGGCCAACTCGCCCTTGATCACCCCCTCATCAATGCTCAAACGCTGGAATTACCAAGCCAAGAGCCGGTACTCGATCACCTCAAATGGGCTTTTGACACCCAGGATGACATTAAAGCCATTCGGCTTCTGGATGAATTTGATCGGGGTAGCGATGTCCGCTCGTTCATATACCATTTGGCGGACGGTTATCAGACGGCCGAACAGTTTGCACTGCTCGCGCAACTCGCAAAAGAAATCGGCGATGTCAATCATGCCATACGCGTCGCCAAAAAAGCATCCCAGCAGCACATTGCCCTGATTGAGTATTCCTATCCAACCCGGGCAGTACCTGAATACACCGGCGGAGGGAATGCCCCCGATGCAGCCCTTGTCTTTGGGCTATCGCGTCAGGAAAGCGAGTTTAATCCGCGAGCCGTTTCGCACGCCGGCGCCTACGGTTTGATGCAGCTTCTGCCCAGCACCGCGCGCCTCACAGCCAAAAAGCATCGCCTTCAATACAATCGCAGCTGGCTGATTGATGATCCGGAGTACAATACGTTAATCGGCATGGCGCATCTGTCTGACCTCATTGACCGCTTTGATGGCTCCTACATTATGACGGTTGCCGCTTATAATGCTGGCGCCCTAAGGATCGATCAGTGGGTGAAAGATTATGGTGATCCCCGCAAGGGCGAAATTGATGCGGTTGACTGGATTGAGTCCATTCCGTTCAAGGAGACCCGCAACTATGTCCAGCGGGTCATGGAGAACACGCAAGTTTATCGCGGCCGTCTGGCCGGCACTGCTCAGCCAAACCAGATCACCTACGACATCAATCGCAAATTTCCAAAAAATGCCGCGCTATCAACGGACACAACAGAGAGCCAGCACGCACAGCTCATCAAGTAAGAGCTGACCCGCGATTAGTCCTCAATGGACGGTCGCCCCATCAAGTTCAAATTCCATCTCATACCGGGGCTTTTCATGGTCTTTTGCGCTGACGCATTTGCCAAGCGCATCGGCACTTTGTTGTCCAAGCGAAGCGTGTTCCAAGATCGGGAAGGTATCGATAAGCTCCTTGGTCTCTCTGAGTGCCGTCTCAGAGAGGCTCGAAAGATGGGTCGAGAGCATATTAATGCCCGCCTTGAAGTCCCGTTGTGCCAGCACATTGGTTACGAACCCCATGACAAAGGCCCGATCCGCGCTCACCATGGCCCCGGTCAGACCCATCATACGCGCATGACTTTCACCAACCAATTGGGCCAGACGTGCAAGACCAGCCCCATTGGGCGCCAATCCAAAATTCATACCCGTCAACCCGAAGCGGGAATTGTCCGTAACGACCCTGAGGTCACAGTGGAGAACCAGTTCCAGCCCCATGCCGAAGCAATCGCCATCAACAGCCGCGATAGTAGGTTTGGGAAGCGCCGCCAAATGGCGATAAACATCCGAACAAAGAAGCGAAAAATACTGAGCTGTTTCGGTCGACATCCCGCCGACCCCCAGCACATTGGTGTCAAAATGGGCGCCCTCGCCGCCGATCGATAAAACCAGCACCTTGATGCTGCGGGCGATCTTCATCTCGGTGAGGATCGACAACAGATCTTCCATAACAACGATAGGATCAATCGTTCCACGGCCCTCCGGATCGAAAGAGATATGTCCGACACCCTCGTGTTCTATGAACATCAACCCAGACTCATACCGATCTTCGTTTGACGCGAAACTCATGTCACTCATTCCCTTTTTGGGGATCCCACATGTGGTGCGACCCGCCCAGCACATTACCCAGGTTCAAACCATGCCAAAAAGAAATGAATTTTCGCTAAAGCTGCGGAGCTTTGTTGCCCCGCCCCGTTAAGACTTTGTTAGGGACCCTTCAGCGCTTTGCGAGTTCAGCCATCATGCCGAAAAGCTCAAAGATGTCAGCGCCGCTCTCAGATCCCTGATATTCTTTGTAGAGCGTGTTGACGTTCACCGCGATGCGCTCTGAATCGATCCAGGAAGAATAATCGCCCAATGCAATGTCCCTTGCCGCTTCCTTCCAATCCATGCCCGCATCAAAACGCTTACGCGCTTGGCCGTCTATATAGCTCAAATAATCCGCCACCTTTTGAACGCCTGCTTTGTCGGTCAATGGCCCATGGCCGGGCACGATATAGTCTACATCCATGGCCTGGATCCGGTCACAGGCCTTTATCCAATTGGACACCGGCCCTTGCCACATGATCGGTGTCCCGTCGATAAAGAGCACGTCGCCCGTATAAACCACCCGGTCCTCGGGCACATGGACAAGAACGTCCCCATGGGTATGGCACGGCCCGACCTCGATAAGAGCAACCTCTTTGTCGCCTACCTTCAACGACAGATCGCCGGAAAATGTGCGTGTGGGCTTGGTTGCGGTAATCTTCTCAAAATCAAAGGCGCCAAAGCATTTGACGAGGTAATCCCCCAAGTCGCCCATATCGCCCGCGGCGCCCATCATAGCCGCCATGACAGAAGGCGGCACTTCGTCCATTTCCTTGGCGCTGGCATCAGAGGCGATAATCTCCGCCCCTTCCACCAGGTGATTGCCATAGCAATGATCCCCATTGGCATGGGTGTTTACAAGGGTCGTCATGTCTTTCGGACCACGACCGGTGGCATCCTTCATGACGTCGAGCATCTCTTTCGTCAGATGCTCATCAAACAGAGTGTCAACGAGCAGCGCTTCCTCGCCGTCAACAATGAGCCCCGCATTCGACCAGCCCCAACCGCCATCCGGTTGCAAATAGGCATAGGCACCCCGGCCAAGATCCTGCAGTCCTTTTGAATAATGCGCCATGTCTCCTCCTATACGAGCGTTGGATCCACCAGGATCTTTGCATGTTTTTCCGGATGCGCAAGATCTTCAAAGGCCTGTGCCACGCCTTCAAGGCCAACCCTGCCGGTCACGAGCGGCGCAACATCAATTTCCCCTTCAGCGATCATGTGCAGTGTCCCGGCAAACTCCTCCTGGCTATAACCAAGCACAAAGCGCAAATCCAATTGCTTTGTGACGGCGAGCGCTGGCTCAAAGTGATCGGTTTCCATGCAAACTCCTACGATCACAATACGCGAGCGGACCGGCACCCCTTCAAGAATTTGCTGCACCACTCCCTTCACACCGACGCATTCAAAAATGATGGCGCGCCTCGGCGTCTCACCCATCATCTCCACCATCATGCGCTCCATGGAGGTCTGTGGCACCCCAAAATCCGCCCATTGCGAATAAGGTGATGTTTCTTTCGGATCAACTACGACATCCGCGCCCATAGTTTCAGCAAGCCCCCGCCGCCCGGGCGAGAAATCCGCAGCGATAACCGGCCCGAGCCCGCGCGCCTTCAGCCCAGCAATGACCGCAAGACCCACCGGACCGCAGCCGATTACTAGCGCCACGTCATTCGGGCCCATCTCGGCCTCGTTTACCGCATGCGCACCCACAGCCATAGGCTCTGTTAGCGCCGCATGGTCACTGGCAAGACCATTAGGTACTTCCACCAACATGGTTTCACTGAGAACCATTTGCTCCCCGTAACCGCCGGCATAGGTGTTGGAATACCCTATCCCTTGCACGCCGGACTCAGTGACCGCGATGGGCAGCGAACAAACCCGGGTTCCCGTACGAAACAGCTTTTGTGTCCCCGGGCCATGATCGAGGATCTCAGCGCAGAATTCATGGCCAAAAACCAGATCCTTGTCTGGTTCATAGGTCAGCGCCCCGCCGCCCCGCCGGGTCAGATCAACAAAGTGCTCGCCATGATTAAGCGCATGGAGATCTGATCCGCAAATGCCGCAAACCAGCGTTTTAACCAAAACCTCGCCCTGCTTTGGTTCCGGATCGGGCCAATCGTCCACCACCAGCGATTTATTGCGCGCAATAACAGCCTTCATTGGGGCCTCCCCTTATATTATTTTGGTTCCAAGTCTTTCACGGCTTGCGCCGCTTGAAAAGCCCGGTCAAGGCAGCTATGGAAAGACAAAAAGAGAAGGCCCAACCCGATGCCCGACTATCGCTCAAAGACCTCTACATTTGGCCGCAACATGGCTGGGGCGCGTGCCCTATGGCGCGCGACAGGAATGGGCGAAGATGATTGGGGCAAGCCCATCATCGCGGTTGCCAATTCATTCACACAATTTGTCCCGGGCCATGTGCATCTGAAGGACCTTGGCCAGATGGTCGCCCGTGAGATTGAAGCCAACGGCGGGGTCGCCAAGGAATTCAATACCATTGCTGTCGACGATGGCATCGCCATGGGTCACGACGGGATGCTCTACAGCCTGCCGTCGCGCGAAATCATCGCCGACTCTGTTGAATATATGGCCAATGCCCATTGCGCCGATGCGCTGATCTGCATCTCCAATTGCGACAAGATCACCCCTGGCATGCTCATGGCCGCGATGCGGCTCAATATCCCCACAGTCTTTGTTTCCGGAGGCCCGATGGAGGCCGGCAAAGTGGTCCTGGAAGGTGAGACACAGTCAATCGATCTCATAGATTCCATGATCGCAGCCGCCGACCCGACGGTTTCAGACGCGGCCAGCGACACCATCGAGCGATCCGCCTGCCCTACCTGCGGCTCCTGCTCGGGCATGTTCACCGCCAATTCCATGAATTGTCTCGCCGAGGCTCTAGGGCTTGCCCTTCCTGGCAACGGCTCCATGCTCGCAACTCATGCCGATCGCAAAGACATTTTCCTGAGGGCGGCGCGAACCGTTGTCGACATTACCCGGCGCTATTACATCGAGGATGACGAAAGCGTCCTACCGCGCTCGGTCGCCTCTTTCAAAGCCTTTGAAAACGCCATGAGCCTTGATATCGCCATGGGCGGCTCAACCAACACAGTGCTGCATTTGCTGGCCGCGGCCCAGGAGGGTAACGTCGATTTCACCATGTCAGATATTGATCGGCTATCCCGCAAAGTGCCCAACCTCTCCAAGGTCGCGCCGGCAACTCAGCAATATCACATGGAAGATGTTCATCGCGCCGGTGGCATCATGGGAATTCTGGGCGAACTTGAGCGCGGCAACCTTCTGCACACAGATGTTTCAACTGTCCATGAACCGACCCTTGCCGCAGCGCTCGCCAAATGGGACGTGTGCAGGACAAATGATCCAGAGGTCCATACCTTCTTCCGTGCGGCGCCCGGAGGTGTGCGCACCACACAGGCCTTCAGCCAGAACCGGCGCTTCGACGATCTTGACCTAGATCGCTCAAACGGCTGCATTCGCTCCATGGAGCATGCATACTCCAAGGACGGCGGCCTCGCGGTCCTCTACGGTAATATTGCTCTGGACGGCTGCATCGTCAAAACCGCCGGTGTTGATGAAAGCATCCTGACATTTAGGGGCCCCGCCCGGGTTTATGAATCTCAGGAAGATGCCGTAAGCGCCATCCTGAAAAAGGAGGTTAAGTCCGGCGATGTCGTTATCATTCGCTACGAGGGACCGCGGGGCGGACCGGGCATGCAGGAAATGCTTTACCCCACCAGCTACCTTAAGAGCATGGGGCTCGGCAAGGAATGCGCCCTCCTGACGGACGGACGTTTCTCGGGCGGCACATCGGGTCTGTCCATCGGTCACGCCTCTCCGGAAGCCGCCGAGGGCGGCGCCATTGGGTTGATCGAGGAAGGCGATACCATCGAGATCGACATCCCTAGTCGAACCATCAACCTAGACATCTCTGACTATGACCTGACCATGCGCCGCGCTCGCATGGAGGCAAAGGGCGAAAAGGCCTGGAAACCTCAAAGCCGCGAGCGCCGGGTCTCAGCCGCCCTCAAGGCCTACGCGGCCATGACTACTTCTGCCGCGCGCGGGGCTGTACGGGATGTCACCAAATTTGATTGAAGCGCGGACAAATCGCAGATTTCTGACGTTTTCGCGGTCAATCGACAAAATGCCGTTTAAGCGCTAAACTCCGGTCAGGGTTCGGGGGAGCCCCGCGAGGAGGTCTGTCATGGACGACTCACGTACTCGGCGCACACCGCCCGCCAAGGTCTGGCGGCTCTTGATTGTCACTTTGTTCTTTGTGGCGACCATCGCCCCGGCCTTTTTATTGACCGTCCATATCGGCAATCTTTGGTTTCTGGCCCTTCTCGCGATCCCATTACTCTGGATCGTGAGCCCGCGGATGTTCGCTTCCTGGCTTCCGTCCGCCTTGCGACCACCCATATCCGGCCGGCGTCTGCCTTTCGCCCTCCTTTTCACAGTCGTGGTGCTACTCACCATCAACCTGTCCGGAGTAGATTACGTGGAGAATCTCTATGCCCTCGGGGTCGTCATAGGACTGACAGCTCTCATGATCATTTTCATTGCTTTGATGACCCGCATGCCTCGTTCCCAGGCGGATCGCTTCCTGGACTGGCTCGATTGATCAGTCCGGCTTGGGATTGGTATTGCCGGTATCCAGAACGAACTTCCAGACCCCTGCGGCGTCCTTCTTCCAGACCGTCGTATATTTGCCGTGTTCCTCGATTGGATTGTCATCGGCATCTTTGCCCTTAAAGACATACCGCCCCCAGGTGACGCCAAGATCCATGGAGGCGCTCATATAGGCGTTCTCCGGGGCCCAGATCACCGTCCAATCCCCCGGACCCCCCAAAGCCGCGGTAATGCTTTCCCGTCCAACAACAGGCTGGCTGCCATCAGGTAAATAAACCGCATCCTCCATTGCATATTCCCCGAAAGCCGGTCCAAAACCAATATCCTGCGCGCGGTCGCTAAAAGCCGAATCAACCGCCATGAGTGCCACGCGCGCCTCTTCCTGAGCAAATATACCCGCCACGAGAGAGGCCTGATCGGGCATTTCCTCCGCCTTTACCACCCCGGCAAAAGCCGTCAAACCAGCGCCGAACACCAATAGGGATAACTTCTTCATCATTTGCAGGGCCCGCCTTGAACGATTGAGAGATTCATGACATTTAAGGGCATCAAAGCCCTCCAATTGGACATAAGAACCCCGGAGCCCTTTCATGGCAACAAAAAGTACCATTTCAGGATTGTTTGGTCGCTCGCCTATTCGGCCCCTCCAACAGCATATGGCCATTGTGACGGAAGCCGCCAAACAGGTCGTCGACCTCTTTGAGGCCCTATGTGCCAGCCAGTGGAAAGAAGCCGACACCATCGTCGACAAAATTTCCTCCCTTGAGTCCGAGGCCGACGAGGTAAAGAACGAGTTACGCGCGCATCTGCCCAAAAGCCTTTTCATGCCTATGGATCGCCGCGATATTCTCGAAATCCTGGATTTGCAGGACAACATCGCCGACATCGCTCAATCCATCGGCGGCATCACGCGCGAGCGGCGCATGGAAGTACCCCCGAGCCTGGCCAAGCCTTTGATGACCCTTATCCGTCGCTGCGTCGACGCTTGTAAGCACTGCGACAAGACGATCAACGAATTGGACGAGCTGCTCGCAACGGGTTTTCGCGGCCGTGAGTCCGACATGGTTCACACCATGGTGGAAGAACTCAACAAGATTGAATCAGACACTGACCTGATGGGAACAGATCTGGCCCGCAGCCTCTTTGCGATAGAGGACGAACTCAGCCCGGTTTCAGTAATGCTGTGGTATCAACTCATCCAAATGATCGGCGGCCTTGCCGACAACGCCGAACGGGTCGGCAATCGCCTCAGATTGTTAACAGCCCGATAGTCACTCCGCCCTTCAAATCCAGCCCCATAACAGGCGTCTTAAAGTCTCAGGAACTTCCCGATGGATATTATTGCTCAATACGGCACCGTTTTTATCATTCTTGCTCTGATTTTCGGACTTTATATGACGTGGGGGATCGGCGCCAACGACGTGGCCAATGCCATGGGAACCTCCGTTGGTTCTGGCGCCATCACCATTACGACCGCGATTTTTATCGCCGCTATCTTCGAGTTCGCGGGGGCAGCGCTGGCCGGTGGCAATGTGACCTCGACGATCCGAAAAGGGATCATTGATCCGGCCCCGATCATAAACAACCCGGAAATACTGGTCTTTGGCATGTTGGCCGCGCTTCTGTCGGCCGCCATATGGCTCATGCTCGCTTCCAACCGGGGCTGGCCGGTTTCAACGACGCATTCGATCGTGGGCGCGATTGTCGGCTTTGCCCTTGCAGGTATCGGAACAGAAGCGGTTCAGTGGGACAAGATCAGCCAGATCGTCGCGAGCTGGGTTCTTTCACCCGTTCTTGGTGGCACGATCTCTTTTCTTTTGATGATGAGCGTGCGGCAACTCATCCTAAACACGGACAACCCGTTTGAAAACGCCAAGCGCTGGGGCCCTGTCTATCTTTTCTTCGTCGGGTTTATTATAGCGCTCGTCACCCTGTTTAAGGGATTGAAGCACCTCAATATCCATCTGACGGTGCCACAAAGCTTCTTCTCAGCGGCGGCGGTGGGCCTCCTGGTCGCATTCCTGGGATGGCTCATTCTGCGCCGCGTCACCATCGACCGTGACGCCGACCGCGAATTCCACTTCGCCAGTGTCGAGCGCATCTTCGGGCCAATGATGATTTTCACCGCCTGCTCCATGGCCTTTGCCCATGGCTCTAACGATGTAGCCAATGGTGTCGGCCCAATTGCGGCGGTCTACGGGATTGTTTCCTCAGGCGGCGAGGTGATGCAAAAATCTCAGCTGCCCATCTGGATCCTGATCCTGGGTGGCGGCGGTATTGTCCTTGGCCTGGCAACCTATGGCTACAAGGTAATGCGCACCATTGGCACCAAGATCACCGAGCTCACACCATCACGCGGCTTCTGTGCCGAACTGGCCGCCGCTTCGGTGGTTGTGCTGGCCTCTCGTACGGGAATGCCGGTTTCGACAACGCACATCGCCGTGGGCGCGGTCGTTGGCGTCGGCTTTGCAAGGGGCATTGGCGCTCTCGATCTGCGCGTCATCATGGGCATCATTATGTCCTGGGTGATCACCCTTCCCGTAGCGGGCATTCTCTCCGCCCTGCTGTTCTTTATGCTGAAAGGGATCTTCGGCTAAAACGAGGACCTTTCCTCTTTCTCCTCAGAGTGCGCTTCCAGGTCACACAATGGCTCGGCATGATAATCCATGGCGACCATACGACCATTGATCCGCACCACGACCCCCATGAGGTCCTTTCTGGCGCTATAGACAATGAAATGGCGACGAATATTACCCGGCGCCACCCAATAGGCCTCGTCAGGGCTTTGCGGATTGTGCCCCACAATGAGAGGCGTATCGGAGGCGACCAGCAGGCTTTTTCGAAAACGTCGCACATTTGAGCGGGTGTATCCCGTCGGATGTCGAGGCGACCGCAGCCGGTTCCAGGTCAGCTCATTCACAAGCCCGGGATATTTCTTGACGTTGACGAGCGTTGCCGTATCCACCTGACTACGGGTCGGGCCCGCGTGCGAAGCAACATAGTCATCGGTCCGGGCAACGAGAGGCAATCTTTCAAAAAACCGCAAGATCGTCTCAGCATAGGCCTCGCCGCGCTCTTCGTTCAGCCACCTTCGAAACAACAACCCCTGCGGGACGCCTCCTTTTGACATGGCCGCGTCAAAACTTTCGTGATTGCCGCGAAGCATAAAGACGCTTTCGGGAAACCGAACTTTAAGCCTGAAGATTAGATCCAGCATGACGCCAGAACTCACCATATCGTCCAGACCGTCTTCCCCCTCCGGGTGAACCACATCACCCAGCAAAAGAAGCAACGCTTTGCCGTGGGCAAGGTCGCGCAGGAAATTGTTCTCGCAAAGAATTTTGACCAGATTATCGATCTCGCCGTGAAGATCTCCGACAACAATCGGGTTCGGACCCTTTGGCAGTTCCAGCATTCCCCCTGGTTGACCTTCGTCGTCCAGAGGGCGAAACTTCTCATCCCGAAACAACAGAGTGGCCTGCCGCGCCAGGTCCAGAGCTTCGCTGGCCTCCAGCAACCCAAAAGGCCCTCCAAATATCTCCCGCAAAGCTCTTAAATTTTCAAACCGCAAATCATCCAGGCTCATATGTTCTTCCAGGCGCGCGACCTGTATGAGCGAACGGGTGCCGCGTGAGGAGATCACCAGCGTACCTCGATTGTTAAGCAATTGTACGGCATGCGGCGGAAAATCGGGCCGCAGGTTGAACAGCTTGGTCGTATTCTTATCGTGTCGACCAAAGTCCATTTCTTTGTTCATCTTAATCCGCAGCCGACCGAAAATGCCCCGTTTCATGGCCTGCGGATCAAGAATGAACCAATCGCGCGGATAGTCCTCACGCGCCTCGCCAATCGGGTGATCCGGCACCACCCAAAACTCATCATCATCAATGCGTATGCGAGCACCCTTGCCGCTATAGGGCACGCGCACCTTGCGATCCAGGATCTCAAAATGATCCCTCAGCCGCTGCGGGCCAACAAAACCCTTAACACCAAGCTGATGCATCAGACGGGGCAACCCGCGGCTCGGCGTTGCTATTCGTTCAACGAGTGAAGGCGCTCCCGGAAGCAACTCCTCAACAGGCGGCGCGTCAAAGCCGTTCCGGTAATAAATCAGCAGTCCATTCGTTTGCAGATAATGACCGACGGCCAGATAGATTTCGTTCTGTTTTTGGACGATTTCCGGGGTCAGAAAAAGGTCAGCCGGATAAAGACCACTTTTGGCCCGCTCCTCCCGCCAAACGAAGGCCTTATCCGCGTCCGGCACCACAAACTCAAAAACGAACTTCCGGCGCCAATTCGTGATTGCAAAATCTCCAGCCTGTGGAGGGACCTGAATGCGATCAAAATCGATCTCAAGTGTGTCCCAATTGGCCAGCCACTCCTTGTCAAAGACCGTCAGCGCCTCTTTCACACCCTTATAAGGAACCCCCAGATGCACCTCGCGCGGCCGCAACGACAGGTCCCGCGACTGCCACCAATTGTTGCGCGACAGATCAAGATACCCCTCCAGAGGCCACCCTCGCAGACGCCGGACGATCGTCGATTTGCCTGACCCCGGCGGGCCCGTAATGATGAACTGGCGGAAGCGAAACCCGGAAGGAAACAAACTTCCCCGGATATTCTGCGAATCTTCGATCTCCGCAAAAACTTCAGGAATGGAACCTTGGATTGTCAATGTTGGCCGCCGGTGCTGGAATCACTGCCCACCATTTTAGGTTTCTCCGGGCAAACAACAAACCCTTTACAAGGGGGAAATTGATGATGTTCGCCCCTCGCCCCCTCCACATTGGAGTGCCTTACTGACCACCCCACTCACTGCCTCGGCGCGCCTCGTTCAATACGGCGCAAATCCGCATTTCTTGCGATTTTGGGCGCAAAAGCCCGGGTTTTGCGGGAAAAAATGCTTGCCCTGTCCGCCCAAGTCCTTTATCCCCGCCGGTGGAGAGGTGGCCGAGTGGTCGAAGGCGCTCCCCTGCTAAGGGAGTAGGCGAGGAATCGTCTCGAGGGTTCGAATCCCTTCCTCTCCGCCACAAA
>SBHG01000144.1 GCA_006226305.1 Alphaproteobacteria bacterium
GCATATTGGCGGATGGTCCAGGGCCGCTGGGTATACATGGTGGGATAGGGCCCGCGCAGGAAGGGCGCCATGCCAGGATAGGTGTTCAGGAAATCAAGGTCCTTGATATCGTCCGGCCCGTAAGAGCCGTTTACAGGGATACCTTCGGGCGTATCAGTGTGGCCCGTGGCCTGAGATGCGGCTGCGGCCTCCCAGGAGAAATCGATTTTGGTAAAATCAGGGATCTGGCTCATTGGACGTCTCCCAAATTGGTGTAAGCGCTGGCGGCAACCTCTAAAAGATCGCAGCCCATGAATATAAAATCGTCGACCCCGGCGGCGGTGAGTGCGTCTTTCAAGTCGCCCGGCGCGCCCGCAAGGTAGAGATGTTTGATGCCGCCCGCCTTTGCCGTTTTTGCGGCGGCCTGGGCCCGCTCCGCATAAAGCGCGTCTGACGAGCAAAGTATGGCAAGGCTGTTGTCACCAATTGCGGCAGCGGGATCATCGTCCGGTATCACCGCCTCGATCCCCAGCGCTTCAAAGAAATTGCGGGCAAAGGTGATGCGCGGTGTGTCGTCGGCGGGGGTGCCCAGCGGCCAGATGAGCACCCGTGGCCGCGCGCCGGTCTGGGCGAGAAAGGCATCTGATTTGTCACGGAAGGCTTCAAAGGGCTCAGCGAGGCGGTAGGCCTGAAAGGCGGGGAAGGGCGCGTCCGGCGAGGGCGGATCAGCCGGTTCGAAGAGCTCCACTTCCAGTGCGGCTTCTGCCAGATTAGGAAACTCTGACGTGCCGGTGAGCGGCTCTTTGCGGGTGGCAACGGCGCGGGTGAGTTTGGCTCTGGCGTCAGCGACCATTGCCGCCAGGCTGCCGGACTGAAGAACCGCGAGAAGACCGCCTTCGGCCTCGATGGCCTGAAAGGTTTCCCAGGCAGCTTCCGCCGTCTGGCGTGTCAGATTTTCAAAAGCATAAGACCCGGCTGCGGGATCTTCCACCCGGCCAAGGCTTGATTCTTCGGCGAGGAGAACTTGTGTGTTGCGGGCAACGCGGCGCGCGCGGTTTGTCGGGTACCCCAGCGCATCGGTAAAGGGCAAAACCGTGATGGCGGACGCCCCACCCAAAGCCGCGGCAAAACCGCCGGCGCAGCCGCGCAGAATGTTGACGTAAGGATCGCGCTTCGTGAGCGCGCGGCGCGAGGTTTCGGCGGCCAGAACAATCAGCGCGGCGGCCGCGTCACCGCCGCAAGCTGCAATGACCCGCGCCCAGAGGATCTTCAACGCGCGCAGCTTGGCCACGGTGCCGTAAAGATCACTGTCAGTGACTGACATAAATTGAATTTGCCGGGCCGCGTCTGTAACCGAGAGGCCATGTTGAACAAGCAGGCGCAGGTATGAAACCGCCGTGCTGAGCTGGGCGGCGAGCCCTTGCACATTGGTGCCGCCCGCCTCGTGGATCCAGCGCTCATCGGCGACAAAGGTGGTGACCTTGGGGAAGGCTTTGGCGCGGGTTGCGAGCTTTGCGCCGGCCTGCATTGCGGCGGCCGGGTCTTTCGGGGTTCCGCCCTGCCGGGCCCAAATTCCGAGGGGGTCGAGCCCTAGGTTGCCGCGTACTTCTTCCGGCGCGCCGGCGTTGCTGAAGAGATCCAGAAGCCAACCCGCCTGATCGGGGCTCGCGCCGTCCAGGTTGACGCCTGCCATGGGCAGATGAACACCTTTGAGGGTGGTTTCAAGGTCGCGCGCGCTGCCAAGGGCGGGTCCAAGGGCGAGGGTGATGGCGGAAACACCGCCGCCGAGATCTTCCAGGATCGCCTTGTTGGTCTGCTCAAGGTCCGGGTGGGCGTGGGTCGCCGCGACATCCCAGGGCTGGGGACGCTCCACAAGGGAGGCCGCTTCGGGCGGGCGCGGCAGGCCCTTCGCGTTTTCCGGGGTGTAGAGGGGGCGGATGGTCAGCCCATCAGCGCTCTTCTTGACCAGCCGCTTTTCAAGATCGGCGCCGCCCAGGGCCTTGGTGGCCAGGTTCTGCCAGGTGGTTTGAGAGTTTTCGGGGAAGCCTTCTGCCAGGGTCAGGATATCAGAAGTCATGTGTCGCCTTTTCTGGTTCTTTTTTCTTATGGCGGCGGCTCATTTTGGCCGTTATCGGCGTGCAATTTAGGGGTTTGGGGAGCCCAAGTAAACCGATTGCTGTGATGTAAAAGTGCACTTATTGCGCTAAATATTGGAATGAACCACCAAACAGAGGTTGTGGTTGATGGGTAATTGTACAAATATCATCCTACCGTTGATTGTTATGAGGGGATGCTTCGATCAAATGCGTCGGACAGCCATTATCGCCTGGGTCCTGACACTCCTGGTTAGTGCTGGTGCCCAAGCCGCGCCGCCGGTAGAGGCCTTTGGTAAGCTTGAAGATTTCTCCCACGTGGAAATTTCGCCGACGGGTAAATATCTCGCGGCCGTGCGCTGGGCCGATGGCGCGGCTAATCTGACAATCTATAATCTGGCGCCGGGGCCGGGCGAGGAGCCGGTCAAGGCGCTCTCGCTCGATTTTAGCGACAATGTGGAAGAGAAAATCCGCTTTGTGCGCTGGCTCAATGAAGAGCGCGTGGGGGTGGCGGTTTCCTTTGAACATGAGCGGTGGGATCAGGACACCCTTGAAACGCGGTTGATGTCGATCACGGCGGATCTTTCCGATGTGCGGCAGATTCCCAAACTCCCCAAGAACCGTTCAAGTTTTGTCGCTCAGCTGCAGGACCGCGTGTTGGATTTTCTACCCGATGATCCCGATCACATTTTGATGGAGTTCGATCGCAATGGATTGGGCCAAGAGCTCAATGTCTATCGGGTAAATGTGAACGATGGCACGATGGAAGGTGTTGCGTTCGGAAATGAGACGGTGGTTGGCTATATAGCGGATCGGGAAGGTCAGGTTCGCTTTAAATATGCGGTTCAAGAAGTCAACAATCAGGTTTTTAAGCGGGCTCTTTTCTATCGCAGTGGGGATGACAAGGGCTGGACACTTTTTCAGGAGATCGGAAAGGATGAGAATTTTGACCCCCGTATCGCTGGTTTTACCAATGACCCGAGTGTCCTTTATGTGCTTCGATTGAGTGAAGAAGGCTATGATGATCTTTATACCTATAATCTGACGACGCGGCTTTATGGCAATAAAGTGTTTGGTGTTGAGGGAATCGATGTCGGCAGTCTGGTTTCAGACAATTACACGCGCCGGGTACTGGGTGTGTCCTATGCCGTGGATTACACCAAGATTGCTTATTTCGATGGGCAGATTGCCTCTTTGCAAGAGGCGGTGGATGGAGTGCTGCGCGGCACTCAAAATCTGATTGTTGGGTGGGACCGCAGTCGAACGCGATTTGTGATTTTTGCGACAGGGCCACAACATCCTGGTACCTATTACATCTTTGATGCGACGACGAACAATCTGTCCAAGCTATTTGACCGATATGCCTATGAGTTTCAGCCGCAGGATCTCACGCCGGTTGAGCCGATCACGTATCAGGCGCGTGATGGGGTCACCATACCCGGTTATTTGACCCGGCGCGGCGGCAATGGCCCCATGCCCATGGTGGTGATGCCGCATGGCGGCCCAAATGCCAGGGATTTTCTCGGCTATGAATATTTTGCGCAGTTTCTCGCGTCGCGCGGTTATGCCGTTCTGCAGCCAAATTTCCGCGGGTCCACCGGTTATGGCGCGGCCTTTGAAGAGGCGGGCTTTGGCGAGTGGGGGCTGCTCATGCAAGACGATGTGACGGATGGAGTGCGCGCCATGATCGATCGCGGCATTGCGGACCCCGAACGCATTTGCATCTTTGGTTGGAGCTATGGCGGCTATGCGGCTCTGATGGGGGCGATCAAAACGCCGGAGCTTTATAAATGCGTAGTCAGCGGCGCGCCGGTGACGGACTTGCGGCGTATTTTGCAGGAAAACTCGAAGTATAAGTTTGCCGGGCTTGATCAGACTAACGTCGGTAAATACTGGAAAGACGCGGGCAAACTACGCGACACCTCGCCGATCAACAATGCGGATCTTATCCAAGTGCCGGTTCTGCTCATCCATGGGGACAAAGACCTCAGCGTGGACGTCGGGCATTCGAAGCGCATGTACAACAAATTAAAAGGCAATGGTCAGGACAACAAGCTGGTCATTCTTGAGGGCGGTAATCACCATCTAGCCCTGGAGCATAATCGCGTGAGGGCCCTCAAAGAACTTGAGAGTTTTTTGAAGAAGAATTTGTAGGCGTGTGGCGTGAATGTACTTGTTGCTAGTTGCACCGTGAGGTCTCCAAACTGTTATTGATCACAAGACATTTTTCCTCGACAGACCCCCTGTATCTAAGTTTAAGATATCGGGGGTTTTGTTTTGAGGAGTTGGAGACATGAGACAGGCGAGCGTTTTGGTTGGTGCGGCGGTTTTTTCCTTGCTGCTGGGAGCCTGCGCAACACCGACCGCCTATCAGTCCGCGGACAATGGTTATGGATTTGCGGACAAGCAGATCGATGAGACTCATTACCGGGTTGAGTTTCGCGGCAATACATTGACTGACCGTCAGGTTGTTGAAACCTATCTGTTGTACCGGGCGGCTGAAGTGACCCTCGAGAGCGGCCATGATTATTTCATCGTGCTGGATCAGGATGTCGACAAGAAAACCCATTACACATCGACTTATGATTATCCCTATGGGGGACCGTTTCCCTATCGCTACTATCCCTATCATTGGCATTACAACATGGCCTATCATCAGCCGGTGCGAACCTCTGAGAAGTTTACAGCCGTGGCTGAAATACATGTGGGCAAGGGACCAAAACCGGCAGGTGAGCCCGCCGCTTATGATGCGCGCAGTGTGATTGAACACCTTAAGGACGATATTGTTCTACCCGAAGAGCAATAATGTCTGAGGCGGCCGATGCCGAACGTCCTCTGGCGCTGATCACGGGCGCGTCGGGCGGTATTGGCGCCGCCTTTGCGGAGCTATTGGCCGAGGAAGGCTATGATCTTTTTCTTGTGGCGCGGGGACGACCCGGACTTGAGGCGGTCGCCGATCGCTGCCGGGCAGAGGGTGCGCAGGTTCATCTGGCTGCTGTCGACCTAACGGGCCGTGACAGTGGCGCGCAAGTAGAGAGCTCGGTTTGTGCTCTCCAGCGGCGCGTGAGCCTACTCGTGAACAATGCCGGTTATGGTCTCATGGCGCCGGTGGGTCAGCGCCCGCTGGATGACGAACTCGGTATCGTTGACTTGAATGTGCGGGTGCTCGCTGAGCTCAGCCACCGGTTTCTTGCGGACCTTAAAACAAGCGGCGGCGGCATTATCAATGTGTCCTCGCTTATTGCCTATCAGCCGATGCCCTATTTCACACTTTATTCGGCCAGCAAGGCCTTTGTGCAAACCTATAGCCGGATGCTGAGGCGAGAGCTTGCGCGGGAGGGCGTGCGGGTGATGGCGCTGTGTCCTGGCTATACACAGACAGGATTTCAAAAACGCGCCGGGGCCGAGGTGGGTGCAGCAGAAAGATTTATGCCCAAGCATGCCCCCCGCCGTGTCGCGCGTGACGGCTGGCGGGCCTTTCAGCGTGGGCGCGCGGTCAAAATTGTCGGCTGGGGAAATTGGCTTGTCGCCAGACTTGGTGTTTTGACGACACCTTTTGTTGGGCTTGTGGCGCACAAGGCTTATGCTCTGGCAACAAAACACCAAGGCGAGGGAGAGGCAGATGAGCCCTAAGGTGCCGACATTTGATTGCTTGACGCTGACGATTGAGGGGACGATCGCGACGGTGACGCTCGATCGGCCGGATCATCGCAATGCCCTGTCGGTTCAGCTGTTGCGGGAGCTCAAGCAAGTGGCCGAGTTTCTCAGCGGCGAGGTGCGCATTGCTGCCATTATTCTGCGTGGCAGTGATCGTTATTTTTCCGCAGGGGCGGACCTGCGCGATCCGGAAATGCGGGCACGCCCTACCATGCCTCTTTTGGAGCGCCGGGAGGCGCTTAAGGCGGGGCCTGATATGTGTGATGCCTGGGAGGCGCTGGAGGCTTATACCATTGTCGCCATTGAAGGCTATTGCATCGGCGGCGGTGTGGCGCTTGCGCTTGCCTGCGACCTTCGGATCATCGGAGAGAGCGGTTCCTTGCGCTTGCCGGAAATTCCTCTGGGCATGAATATGTCCTGGCATGCCCTGCCGCGTCTCGTGGCGCTTGTGGGTGCGGCCCGCGCCAAACAATTCACGCTTTTTGGGGAGGCCCTGGAAGCGGAGGATGCCCTTAACTGGGGGTTGGTTGAAGAAGTGGTCCCTGATGGCGGGGCCTATCTTAGAGCCAAGCAATGGGCGGCCAAGGCGGCGGATTTGCCGCCGATCCCCTTGCGCATGTCCAAGGAGGCGATCAACCGTGCCGCGGCGGCCTTGCACGCCACGGCCACTTTCATGGACCGGGACCAATTTCTTCTGAGCAGCCTGAGTGAGGACGCAGCGGAGGCTGTTGATGCTTTCCTTGAGAAGCGAAAGCCTGAATTTAAGGGCAAATAGACCAGCAGTGACCAGGTCTGAAATTCGCAAATTGCGAATTTTGGTTCTCCGAAAATCAAAAGGCGTCGCAAAATGCGAAGCGTATTACAAATATCTTCTGTGGATAACTATCTCATTCCGCTAAATGTGGTGCCTATACACCTTATAAGGGGAGTTTGTGGGGTATTTTGGTGCCTTTTGCGTTGGCACGGCATTTGCTACGCACGGCGTGTCTCTAGTGCCCATAAAGTGCTAGGGTTTAAAGCGGAATTGATCCATCGCGACCCCTTCAGCGGATCAATTCCGCTTTCGCTTTATTAGGCCTCTTCCAAGCTCATTGTCTTAAAACCCGTCAAAACGCCCTGGCGACAGGGCGCCAAGGTCAATGCCCGTCAAGTCGGTGGGCAGGGTTTCGCCTGTGGCAAGGGAAGCGGCGATGCGGGCCATGGTCGGTGAGGTTTGGATGCCATAGCCGCCCTGTCCAGCAAGCCAGAAAAATCCTTCACCGCCAGGATCGAAGCCGACCAGGGGAGATTTATCCGGAGCGAAGGTGCGCAAGCCCGCCCAGGTGTTGTGAACCCGCGTCACCTTGAGTGTGGTCGCCTGTTCAAACCGCTCGACCGCATAAGCAATGTCCATGTCATCAGCCCAGGCGTCGCAGGGCTCTGATGGGGTTTCATCCGCCGGAGATAGCCAGAGGCGCCGACCATCGGGCTTGAAATAAAAATCCTCGTCGACGTCGATCACAAGCGGCCATCCGTGTGGCGTCAGATCGGCCGGACCATCGATAACCGCCATGGAGCGGCGTTTGGGGATGAGGCCCTTTGGCTCAAGGCCGGCCATCTGGGCGATTTTGTCGGCCCAGGCGCCGGCCGCATTGAGAACGACCGGTGCTTGAAATTCAGATCCCCCTGCCGTGATCTGCCACATGCCGCCTTGCCGGGCGAGGGCCGTGGTCGGATGCCGGGTGAGGATTTCAGCCCCGCGGTGGCGGGCGCCTTTTAAAAACCCTTGCAACAGGGCGGCGACATCAATGGCTTCAGAGCGCGGCTCCCAGGCGCAGCTGTCAACATAGCTTTCGCGCAGCACAGGACACTTGGCCCGGGCGAAGGCGGCGGTTTCCAGATGGACTTCGCAATCGGGGGACGCGGTTTCCTCGACATATTGCTCTACGGCGCGGCGCTGGTCCTTGCGACCGATAAAGAGCGCGCCAGAGGGAGCGAGCAAGGGGCTGGTGAAAAATGCCGCTGGCGGATTTTCAAAAAAGGGCCGGGCGGCAGAGGTAATGGCACGAATGAGCGAGTTGCCATAGGTCTCGGAATAAAAGGCAGCCGAGCGACCGGTTGCGTGAAATCCCGGATGGTCTTCTGCCTCAAGAACAAGCACGCGCGCTTCGGCGGCCAGCTCATAGGCTGCCGAGGCACCTGCCATTCCGGCACCGATAATGATGAAATCGTAAGGCGTCATAGCGGCGCGACCCTAACAATATTGTCCCCCTGCGAGCCAGTGTAAAAACCCACCGAGCGTGCGATTTCGCCTGACAAAAGTTGTTTTGCTGGGTTAGTCTTTTTTGAAGATCGGTCGTGGGAGGGCCTTCTGGCAGGCGTTGCGATCATCGATGGGTCGGTATGTATTTGGGAACCTTTAAGGCAAAAGGGGCGCTCATATGGGCGAGGAGATCGAATCATCCGCGTTTACTGACGAAGATTTCGCAGAGTTTGATCGGCATTTAAAAATTGAAACGGCGCTTCTGGAAAACTGGTTCCAGGCGGAGCGTTTTTATGCGGGTGCCCATGAGGGAGGGTTGGAGCTTGAAGCCTGGCTTGTGGATCCCGAAGGTCATCCGGCGCCGCGCAACAAAGAGTTTTTATCGGCGCTTAACAATCCCCTGGTGGTGCCTGAGCTTTCCAAGTTTAACATTGAATTTAATACAGCGCCTCAGGCGTTAAACGCGAATGCCCTGTCGCAAATGGAAACGGATTTGCAACATACCTGGGACCTTGCGAGCGCCCGGGCTGACAGCCTTGGGCTTGGCATTGTCATGATCGGTATTTTGCCAGCAATCCGAGAGAGCGACCTGACGATGGCCAATATGTCCGGCTGGCAGCGCTACAAGGCCCTCAATGAGCAGATCTTTGCCATGCGGGAAGGCAAGCCCATCAACCTGAAGATTGAAGGCCGGGAAAAACTGGCGACTACGCATTATGATGTGATGCTGGAAGCGGGCGCGACCTCGTTCCAGGTGCATTTGAAGGTCAATCAAAGAAGCGCGGCGCGATATTACAATGCGTCGAAATTGGTCAGTGGTCCGCTGGTGGCGGTGGCCGCCAACTCGCCGTATCTCTTCGGACGCGACCTGTGGGACGAAACGCGCATTCCGCTCTTTGAGCAGGCGATCTCGGTGGATGAATGGGACTACGCGGAACGGGTCACCTTTGGTGTGCGCTATCTCGACAAATGCCTGTCGGAAGTCTTTGTCGCGAACCGGCAGCGCTATCCGGCGCTTCTGCCGCGCAACAGCGAGGATGCACCTGAAAAACTCGCACATTTAAAGCTTCACAATGGCACCATCTGGCGATGGAATCGGGCGCTCCTGGGCAATGAGCCCGATGGCACGCCTCATCTGCGCATTGAACATCGCACCTTGCCGGCCGGGCCCACCATTCAAGACTGCATGGCCAATGCGGCGTTTTATTTTGGTCTGGTGGAAATGCTCGCCCATGAGGTGGAACCGCCAGAGCACGACATTCCCTTCCGTCATTGCCGGAACAATTTTTACGCCTGCGCCAAAACCGGGTTGCAAGCGGACCTGGTCTGGCGCGGTGGTAAGCGGGTTAAAGCGCGGGCACTCATTCTGGAAGAGCTCGTGCCGCTGGCGCGCGAGGGTCTGACACGGCTTGAAATATCGCCAGACGATATTGAGCGCTATCTGGGTATTATTGAGGCGCGGGCGCGCACGGGCCGCACGGGTGCCAATTGGCAGCGGGCCTGGGTGGAAACCCATAGCCGGGACATGAGTGAATTGACACTGGCTTATCAGGATCGGCAAAACTGCGGATTGCCGGTTCATGAATGGTCAGTGACCTGACGGTGTTGTGCGCGAAGAGGTTGGGAGAGGATCTTAGGATGTGGCACAGGCTGGCAAATGATCGCAAGGTGGTTCTGATCAAAGGATTCCATATTTTTATGGTGCTTTTGTTCATGGCAGCGGTGGCCCTTTGTGCCTATAGCGCGATCACAGGCGTGTTCTTTAAGCTCACCTGGGGCGGGCTGGGGCTTGTGCTCGTTGAGGGGCTGGTACTGATCTCACGCGGGTGGGTGTGTCCGCTCACCGATCTTGCAGAACATTACGGGGCGGAGAACGGATCCGTCACGCAGTATCTGATGCCCCGGTGGATGTCCGACAAGGCGTTTGAAATCTGGGGCGCGGCCTATGTGGTCTCGGCGCTTGGCATTCTGGCGCGGGTGATCTTTTAGATTTGGGCGTTGCTTTTATTGTTCGCTCCGACTGAACAAATATCCCGCCGCCATGGCGAGGATAAAGGCGGGCAGCATTACATCCAGCTTGTCGAACAAAGGTCCGATGGCGGGCAGCTTCGACACGCCGAATTTGAACAGGGGCACGCACAAAAAGCCTGTCACCATGGAGGCGATGGCGCCTTTCTCCGTATAGCCTTTCCAGAAGAGCGACAGGATGATGACCGGGCAAAAGGTGGCGGCAATGCCGGACCAGCCAAAGATCACAAACCAGAAAATGGTATGGGTGGGCGAGATCACGGCAACGCTCATGGCCACGGCAAGGGCAAAGAGTGCCATGATGACGGTCACCCGGCGGGACAGGTGGGTGAGGTGTGCGTCGCTGTGGTCGACCCCTTTGACCTGTTGGTAAAAGTCGCGGGTGACGGCGGAGGAGGCGACCACCAGAAGCGAATCAATGGTGGACATGATGGCCGAGAGCACGACCGCAACATAAAGACCGATGAGGAGCGGTGGCATCAGATGTTCGACCAGCATGGGCAGGACGTTTTGGCCGCAATTGCCAAGGACGCCAACGACCTCTTCGGTGGGCACCTCAAAGAGATAACGGCCAATGAGACCGATCATCACCGCGCCAATATCGGTGAGTAGGGTAAAGGCAATGGCGACCCAGCGCCCTTTGTTGATTTCACTTTCATCGCGGATGGCCATAAAGCGCACAAAGAGCTGCGGCGAGCCCATAAAGCCGAGGCCGATCATCAAAAAGCCGAGGATAGCAAAGGTGTTTTCGACCGACAGGCCGCCCGGTCCCCAGAAATTGAGGAGATCCGGGTCGAGCGCTCTTAAACCTGCCGTCAGGCCGGGCTCGGATATGGCGAGATAACCGACCACGGGCACGAGCACCAATCCGAAGAGCATGAGGAGACCTTGAAAGAGGTCTGACCAGGCGACGGCGACAAAGCCGCCCATGAAGATATAGGCCATCACCAGCGCAAATCCCGCCAGGGCGCCAGCGAAATAGTTCCAGCCGAGAAAGGCTTCGAAGGCGGCGCCGGTCGCGTCAATCTGGGCGCTGACGTAGATGGTGGCAAAGACGATGAGAGAGCCCGCGGCAATGAGGCGCAGCGTGTGGGTGGTGGTTTTAAAATGGCTGGCGAGATAATCCGGGACGGTGATCGAGCCATAGTCATCGGTCAATCTTTTGAACGGCTTGGCCATGAAAAACCAGGCGGTGCCGACACCGATAATCTCGCCGATGACAATCCAAAAGGCATTGACCCCGGCCACCGCCCCAGCGCCGGTGAGCCCCAGCAAAAGCCAGGCGCTTTCGCCTGTGGCACGGGAGGAAAAGGCGGCAATCCAAAAGCCAAGCTTTTTGCCACCCACATAATAGTCAGAGAGGTTGCGGATACGCCGCGAGGCCGCAAAGCCGATGACCAAGAGAATGATAAAATAGGCAATCAGCGCGGCGTATTTTTCGACCATTGGAAATTTCTCCAGCGAAGTGTACTAGATGAGTTTAATGGTTGGTTGCCAACGCGCAATATGTAGAAATGGAATTTCAGAGCATCAAAAATATTTGAGAGCAAAGCATTGAGGCGCTGTGGAAAATTGTAATGCCTAACAAAACGTAAATTTGAATTCTGTTTGCCCCCATTTCGGCCAAAGAAGCGTCCAAGAATGCTCTCTGGACAGCCAGAGGTGTTTTAGCGGCGTGACCGTCCTGTTTGCGTTTCTTGAATAACGAAACTGAGGCTCTGTATTGATAGACGATCGCCCCGGAGAATGTGAGAACAAACAAAAAATCAATAATCTCAAGGTCGACAAATGACAGCAGGAGAAATATTGGTTTTAAAAGGAGCAATGCCAGCGCAAGATTGGCCATTCTTTTGGTATTGCTGAGTATTTCATTTGTAACTCCAAAACGCTTTACTTGTTTTAGTTCATTGTTGTTTGAGTCGTCTTTGTCAATTGCCTCTGAAAACTTTTCTTGTGCGTGCTTCGCGTTAAGGACCGTTATGATCCTATCAAGCCCCAATATTGCAAATGCAATGATTGACCAGACTCCAAAATTTTCAGACTGAAAATAAGAAGCAATTTTTGTTAAAAGACCCGCCTCAATGCAATAGTTCAACATTGCATTTCCCCCTTTTCCCTATTCACCCATAGGGAGATTAGGAGGGTTGAGCTCACATTTCAATACCGCAGAAAAGTTGCGAGCGATTGTGTGGCTGTAGATCCACAGTAAGATTGCAGATCGCATTTGTCTGGATCCCGCGGTCGAGCCGCGGGATGACAACAAGGCAATCTAGTGTCCCCGAGCAGGCGGGGACCCGGAGCGAAAGCGTTTGTCGCCCCTGGATTCCCGACCCGGTCGCTGCGCGCCCTCTCGGGAAAACAGCTTGTTTTATGAACTTCCGCGCTCGCTTCTGACCACGAGTGATATGAGAGCCACAAGGGCGGCGAGGCCGAAGAGGGCGAAGGCGCCCCAATAGGCATCCTCAAAAAGGACGGTGATGAGGCCGCCGTTTTCGTTCATCACATCGGCCTCGATTTTGTCTTTCAGCCGATAGAGAAAGAAAAAGCCGCCGCCGCCGGTGACAAGCCCGGTGAGGCGTACCAGCGCGCCAGGCAGGATGAGCGCGCCAACCAGGCCGGCAATCGCAAGACCAAAAGCAAAGAGGGCAAAATCCTCGCGCTCCAACTTGCCGGTTTCTTCGTCCCCGGTGAGCGGATTGGTGATGGTGATCTCGTCACCGGTCACCATCTGAATACCGGTGACTTGCAGAACCTGTTGGTCGGTGCAGGAGAAGGTCACGAAAGGCAGAAAAAACAAAATGATAATGAGGCCAAACTTGCCCGCGGTCAGTGATTTATACATTGAAACCCCCTCTGTCTGGTCTCAGAGAAACTGGCTCTCTGAGGGTCTGGCTCCCGGAGAATTTGGTCCGCCGGAAAGGCCATCCTGATCCCACCCAGCGCGGCCCTCGCTGTTTTTCAGTCTAAGGCCTGGCCCGCGCAGCGGCAAGTGGCGACAGAAACTGTCGGGCGCGGTGCTCGCTCCCCTCTTGCGAATCAGGGCGCATAGGCCTACATGGGAGAGACCAGATACCAGCCACTGGGCTTTAAAAGGCCTTTGAAAAAGGGATTGACGCTCCATGAACCCCATCGGATCTCTCCTTGATCTTATTCTTGATATCGTCCTTTTGATTGTCATTGTGGACGTTGTGCTGTCCTGGCTGGTGGCCTTTAACGTGGTCAACCGTGCCAATGAGGGGGTGCGCAAGGTTCAGGACTTTACCCGCTCCGTGACAGAACCCCTTTTGCGGCCGATCCGCCAGGTGGTGCCGCCGCTTGGGGGGCTCGATGTCACGCCGATTATCTTGCTGTTCGCCATTCGGCTTGTGCAAATTTGGGTGATTTATCCTCTGTTCTCCTGAGGACCGGTTTCTTGGCTCTGCCGCTTGATCCTATCGCCACAGGCGTCCGGCTCTTCGTGCGGGCAACGCCCTCGGCCTCGAAAAATGAAGTCCAAGGTCTTTACGAAAGTGCTGATGGCAAAAGAGCGCTCAGAGTGCGGGTGACAGCCGCGCCGGAAAAGGGTAAAGCCAACAAAGCTGTTGTTAAATTACTTGCCAAATCTCTCCGTCTGCCGACTTCGGCCTTTCACCTTGTCTCGGGCGAAACGGATCGCAACAAGACTTTTGAGGTGTCGGGGGACCCCGAAACCCTGATGAGAGACATTGGCGCCTGGATAGAGGAACAAAGTACATGAGCGAGGCGAAACGGATTGATGGCAAGGCCTTTGCCGCGGGTTTGCGCGGGCGGATCGCCGAAGCGGTGACCGAGTTGAAGGCGAGCCACGGGCTCACCCCCGGCTTGGCGGTGGTGCTGGTGGGCGATGATCCGGCCTCGCAGGTTTATGTGCGCAACAAGGGCAAGATGACCCTTGAGGCGGGCATGGCCAGCTTTGAGCACAAATTGCCCGCCGATACGCCCGAGGCTGACGTGATCGCTCTTGTGGAAACGCTTAACGCGGATCCATCCGTACACGGTATATTGTG
>SBHG01000217.1 GCA_006226305.1 Alphaproteobacteria bacterium
GCCCTGCAGACGGCGGTGCAGCGCGCCGCACAAAACCGTGTCCGCGCCGAGCGCCGTGACCTTTACCAAAGGCCGCTGGTTGAACAGGAGCTGAAGAAATTTAGTGCGGTTGTTTTAGACCCGCCTCGGGCTGGGGCAAAAGAACAAATCGCGCGCCTTGCAGCTTCAACGGTGGATTTAGTTGTCTATGTTTCTTGTGATCGCAAAACATTTGCCCGGGACGGCCGTGTGCTTCAAGACGCAGGCTATTCGCTCACCGAACTGACGCCGGTTGATCAGTTTAGATATGCCGCCCACCTTGAGTGTGTGGGCGTTTTTGAAAGAAACAAAAAGGCTTAGAAGCCGCCACCCTTTTGTGCGATGTGGCGCAACAGGTGATCTGCCAACACACAGGCCACCATGGCTTCGCCCACCGGCACGGCCCGGATCCCAACACAAGGATCATGCCGTCCTTTGGTGCTCACTTCCGTATCCACCCCATCACGGGTGACCGTTTTGCGCGGCGTGAGGATAGAAGAAGTCGGTTTTACGGCAAAGCGCGCGATAACATCCTGACCTGAGGATATTCCGCCCAGTATGCCGCCCGCCTTGTTGCTGAGAAAACTGGGGTTGTCTTCATTTGAAGCGCGCATTTCATCGGCATTTTCTTCACCGGTGAGAGCAGCCGCGCCAAAACCAGCGCCAATCTCAACGCCCTTAACGGCATTGATGCTCATGAGAGCGCCCGCAAGGTCCGCATCCAACTTGCCATAGATCGGCGCGCCGAGGCCAACAGGGACGCCGGAGGCAACAATCTCAATCACCGCCCCGCAAGAAGACCCAGACTTACGCAATCCCTCCAGATAGGTCTCCCAAACTTGCGCCATTTCCGCATCCGGGCACCAAAAAGGATTGTCGCCCGTGATCGACCAATCTCGAGCCTCCCCTTCGATCTTGTGAGGTCCCATCTGAACCAGGCAGCCTTTGATCTGAACACCGCCGGGAATCAGCTTATCGAGTACTTTGCGCGCCACCGCTCCAGCGGCAACTCGCATGGCCGTTTCGCGGGCCGAAGATCGCCCGCCGCCGCGATAATCCCTCACCCCATATTTTTGCAGATAGGTGTAATCCGCGTGACCGGGGCGAAACCGATCACGAATTTCAGAATAATCTTTCGACCGTTGGTCGACGTTTTCAATAACCAGACTGATCGGCGTTCCGGTGGTTACTGGCCCCCCGGTTTCGTCATCCTCAAAAACACCGGAAAGGATCTTTACCGTGTCAGGCTCGCGCCGCTGGGTAACGAATTTGTTTTGCCCGGGTTTTCGCTGATCCAAATAGGTCTGAATGTCAGTCTCAGTCAGCGCGATCCCTGCGGGTGTACCGTCGATCACGCAGCCGATGGCCGGTCCATGGCTTTCACCCCATGTCGTCACACGGAACATATGTCCAAAGCTGTTATGGGACATCGGGGTTTCGCTTTCTCAAGGTTAGCCGACCGTAATGTCGGGGGCATCTTCTGCCTTCATGCCAACGACATTATAGCCTGAATCCACGTGGTGTATCTCTCCGGTGACCGCCTTGCCAAGATCGCTGAGCAGATAAAGGCCCGCATTTCCCACTTCATCAATCGTAACTGTCCGGCGCAAGGGGGAGTTATATTCATTCCATTTCAAAATATAACGGAAGTCGCCGATCCCCGCCGCAGCGAGTGTCTTGATCGGTCCCGCCGAAATTGCGTTGACCCGGATATTTTGGGGACCCAGATCCATTGCCAGATACCGCACGCTGGCCTCCAATGCGGCCTTGGCTACGCCCATGACATTGTAGTGGGGCATGACTTTCTCCGCGCCGTAATAGGTAAGCGTGACGAGGCTGCCTCCATCGGTCATCAGTTTTTCCGCCCGCTGCGCAACTGCCGTGAAGGAGAAGCAGGAGATGTCCATTGTCATTTTGAAGTTTTCAGACGTGGTGTCCACATAGCGCCCGTCAAGCTGGGTTTTGTCGGAAAAGGCAATAGCGTGAACCACAAAGTCCAATTTGCCCCATTTGTTCTTGATGGCGTCAAAGGCGCCATCAATGCTCGCCGCATCGGTCACATCACAAGGTAGGACAATATCGCTGCCCAGGCTTCCGGCCAGTGGCTCAACCCGCTTTTTCAGGGCTTCCCCCTGGTAGGTAAAGGCAAGTTCCGCACCCTGTTTATGCAGGGCATTGGCGATGCCCCAGGCAATGGATCGGTTGTTTGCAACGCCCATGATCAGGCCACGCTTACCAGCCATAAGTCCATTAGAATCAGACATTTACACGAAATCCTCAGCTTGGGGGCAGGGCCTCACCTGGAATGAACGACATTCCAAATCCAGCGCGACCGGCCTGATGATCGAAATTTGACCTTTTGCTACCGAGAAGGGCCGGAAAAGTCAAACTCTCGCGTAACTTCGTAAGGGTTCTGGGCAGCCCATTTTTTAATCATGCGGGTGAAGCTTGTATCGTCCTTAGGCGGCAGAATGACCTTGAGCACGACAAGTTGATTGCCCAGTTTTTTGGCCGGTCCATCACCAGGTAGGGGAAATCCCGCACCAGGAATGGACAGCACCGTATCCGTATTGGATTGCGGCGGCACTTTGATTGCCACCGGGCCCTCCAGAGTTGGCACCATGATCTTGGCGCCCAGAATAGCTTCATCAACGCCAATGGGAACTGTCAGCAAGACATCATGCCCTTTACGGGAGAAATGTTTGTGGGGCGCCACATCGATTTCGATAAGGGCATCGCCTGCTTCACCGCCCCCTAGACCGGGAGCGCCCTGGCCGCGTAAGCGGATGATCTGGCGGTTTTCAACACCGGCGGGGATTTTGACATCCAGCCTTTTGTCGTCTGGCAATTTAACCCGTCGGATTGTCCCGCGCGCAGCTTCCTCAAAGCTGATAGTCAAGGTGTAGGTCTGATCGGCACCCGATTGAGGGGCTTGGGTCTTGCTGCGGGCTTTCACGCTGGCAAACAGATCATTGACCACTTCATCGGCCTTGATTTTGAAGGATGCGCTGTCGCCGGACGCTGTCCGGGAAGGTCCGCTGTGAGGCTGGTGCTGCGGGCGCGGACGTGGGCGTGGCTGTGCGCCAGAAGCTTTTTGTGATGTCGCCGATTTTTTTGCGCGCGACGCCGGATTGTCATTACTGCGTGCCGCGGCGCTGCCCGCCGTGCGCGCCTCGGCCCGCCCCTTGGGGGTTCGCCGTCCATCCGCTGTTATTATGCCCCGGTCGTATTCTGCTCGTTTGCCCGAATTGGAGAGCAAGCCATAAGCCAGGCTGATCTCTTTGAAGCGGTTGCCCGCCTCCGCGCTGTTGGGTGCCAGGTCCGGATGATAACGTTTGGCCAGTGCCCGATAGGCCTGCTTGATATCGCTAATGTCCGCGCTGCGCGCGACGCCGAGAACCTGGTAAGGATCACGCATGAAAAGGCTCGCTTCCGACAATCTTCAAAACCTGCCCATGAAGGGCTAAACGCCTGAAAGAATAGGGGGGAGCCGCTTAAAAATAGTTAAAACTTGAGCCGATTTAGTCAGAATCCATTTGGTCTAATGCCTGCCGCTGCATTTCCATTAAGGTTTTCTTCATCATCTGCCGCGCGGTCGGTTGTTCAGAGGCGTCCGCAATCTGAAAAAAGGCAAAGGCGCTCGCCAGGTTTTGTGGTGCGCCAGCACCATAAAGGTAGGCTTTTCCGGCACGCAGACTGGCTTCCGCCACGCCTTCTCCGGAAAGCCGTCGCAAGGTCTCAAGTGCTTCGCCCCGCTCGCCGCGCGCGAAATCCTCAAGAGCGCTTTCGAAGCGGACGGTCTGTGACGGCGACATTTGTGACCGCATGTTTGGCGTAAGCGGTAGTGTGATTTCTGTCTCGGTTTTGATGAGTTTTTGCGGGGGCACGGATGAACCCGGAGCCCCGTGTCCAACCTTTATCGGGCGCTCTCTCGCCTCAACCTGCTGAAGCGCCTCTCTTGCGCCGGAATGACCCTGAAGTGCCGCTGCTTTGAAGAGGGAGTGGGCAAGAGCTTCGTCCCGGGCCATGCCTCGGCCTTCCTTCGCCATCAGAGCCAGATGATATTGGCCATTGGCATGTCCAGCCTTGGCAGCACGGGCATAATAGTAGGCGGCGTTTTGGTCGCTTTGCGGGGTGCCGAGACCCTGTTCATAAAGCGCCGCGAGATTGACCTGCGCGCTGGCAAGTCCGGCGTCCGCCGAGGCTTTGTAATAGTAAAAGGCCCGCGCAGGATCCTTCTCAACGCCAAGCCCTTTGCGCAGGAGATGCGCCACATTGCGCTGAGCGGCCAAGTCGCCGCCGTCGGCGAGGGGCAGCCAAGTCTCATAGGCGGCAAGAAAATCGCCTCGATCAAAGGCCGCAACGCCCTTGTTGAAGGCTTGGTCTTGTGGGTCGGCGCCTGCGGGAAAGGCAGAGACCAGGTAAAGCGCGAGCGCGCTTCCTGCCAGGAAAATTACTTTTGAGCCCCTTACCCCCATCGGCCGCGCCTAGCTGACGACCTGCCAACTGCCATCAGGCTGTCTGCAGGCAGTGCCGGTTCCAGAGTAATTCTGCCCCTCGGCGGTGACATTTTGTGAGAAAGTGCGACAGTCGCTCCCTGCGGTATTCTGGTAACTGGAGGTAGGGGTAATGCTGCCTGACGCGCCGCTTTGCGGGTTTGACCAGGATTGCGTGGCACCATTTGGCGCATTGTCCATGGCCTGCTGGGTGGTGGCATACATCATTTGTTTGTCCCGGGCGTCCAGATGAGCACCGACCTTGCTGCCAATAAAGGCGCCAAGAAATCCGCCCAGAATGATCGCCCCTGTTTTACCGTCCCCAACCTCTGAGCCCAGATAAGCACCGCCAATCGCGCCAACAACCGTGCCAATCTGTTCATTCGTCATACCCTGACAGGCGGTCAGTGTGAGGGGCGCAATCAGAGATAAAGCCAAGATTTTTTGCTTCAAACGGGATGTCATGGGGTAAGTTCCTCTCAAACACACTTGGGCTCAACGCCTCTTTGAATTTGCAAGCCTTATATGGTACTCGCTGTGAGCGCTAGAACAAGGCCTGGACACGGGAAATTCTCAGGTAATTGTGTCTAAAGAAAGAAATGGTTATGGCAAGCAACCCCGTGCTTGAAGACGATCCAGCAGAAGTTTTTACGAGCTCCAATCCGTTCGAGCTTTTTGATGACTGGATGAAAACCGCGGCAAAAAACGAGCCGGATGATCCAACAGCTCTGGCCTTGGCCACGGTTGACCCCGATGGCATGCCAAATGTGCGCATGGTGCTTTTAAAAGGGGTGGGCCCGGACGGTTTTGTCTTCTACACCAATCTGAAAAGCCAAAAAGGGCAGGAAATCCTCTCGAGCGGAAAGGCCGCCCTTTGTTTTCACTGGAAGTCGATTCGCCGCCAGATTCGGGTGCGCGGCCTTGTAGAACAGGTTTCGGACGAAGAGGCCGATGCCTATTTCGGTTCACGGGCCAAAGATAGCCAGATCGGCGCATGGGCGTCACGCCAGTCACAACCATTGGAAAGCCGGTTTGCCCTGGAAAAGGAAGTGGCCCGCTATGCGGCGAAATTTGCGGTGTCTAAAGTGGACAGACCGCCCCATTGGTCAGGTTTCCGTCTCAAGCCTGTCTCTATTGAGTTTTGGCGCAATCGTGCCTTTCGTCTTCATGATCGTGTCGTATTTCGGCGCACCGATCCTGAAACATCCAACTGGACCGAGGAAAGACTTTTTCCGTGACACAGCACTCAGCCAGTCCGTCTGACGCCCACGATCAGCATGAAAGCAAAGGCCGTTTGATGCGCCTGGCAACTATCTGGGCGATTGTTGCGGCAAGCATCCTGATTGTCATCAAGGCGGTTGCCTGGATCCTTACAGGTTCCGTCTCGATATTGGGCAGTCTCATGGATTCACTCATGGATGCCATGGCGTCAACTATCAACTTTTTTGCTGTCCGCCATTCTTTGATGCCGCCGGACAAGGAACATCGATTTGGTCACGGCAAAGCCGAAGCAATTGCTGGCCTGGCGCAATTCGCGATCATGGCGGGCTCAGCAGTATTTTTGCTGCTGGAGTCGATCGACAGGTTGGTAAACCCACAGGTACTGACTCAGCCGACCGTGGGTCTGGTCATCATCATCGTATCCGTCTTCGTGACAATCATGCTTGTCGCATACCAAAGGCAGGTTATCAAAAAAACAGGATCTTTGGCAGTCTCAGCGGACGAACTTCACTACCGGGGCGATATCTTGATGAACGGCGCCGTGCTTGTCGCGATTTTCGCTTCAGGCACCATGGGTCTTTCCCGCATTGACGCCCTGCTCGGACTTGGGATTGCTTTCTATCTTGGTTTTGTCGCCAGTCAGATTGCGAGGCGTGCCTATCACGAGCTGATGGATCATGAGTTTGAGCCTGAAGAACGCGACAAGGTTCTTTCTGTGATCATGATGGATCCTGAGGTGGTCAGTGTGCATGATTTGCGTACCCGCCAGTCTGGCCTGCACAAATTCATTCAGTTTCATCTTGAGTTGTCCCCGGAGATCACCCTTTTGCGCGCCCATGAGATCGCTGATCGGGTAGAGGCAAAACTTCTGGAACATTATCCCGAAGCCGATATTATCATTCATCAGGATCCTGCCGGCCTCGAAATGCCGACCAGGCTGGAACGGATATAAGGCTAAAGACAGCCCTCCGGCCTGATAAAATTGAATTGGGACATTATGACTAAGGATCTGAGAAAGACGTTAATCCTGACCGGTGCCAGTCGCGGCATAGGCCATGCGACCGTCAAGCGCTTTTCGTCTGCCGGGTGGCGGGTAATCACCTGCTCACGACACGCCTTTCCCGAGGATTGTCCCTGGGAGGCCGGCCCCGAAGATCATATCCAGGTCGATCTGGCGACACCGGGTAGCGTTGAAGCGGCGGTTATCGAGATGAAGGCGCGCCTGGAAGGTTGTGAGCTGGCTGCTCTGGTTAATAATGCCGGCATTTCACCAAAGGGCCCCGAGGGCGAGCGGCTTGGGATTTTCAACACGGATTTGTCCGAATGGTTACACGTGTTTCATGTGAATTTCTTTTCCACCATACAGCTGGCGAGGGGTCTGAAGGACGAACTCGTATCTGGACGCGCCTCAATCGTTAATGTGACCTCCATCGCAGGGAGCCGGGTCCATCCCTTTGCCGGCGCTGCCTATGCCACCTCCAAGGCGGCACTTGCCGCGCTGACACGCGAAATGGCGGCGGATTTCGGGCCGTTGGGCGTGCGGGTCAACGCCATCGCGCCGGGTGAGATTGAAACCGCAATTTTGTCTCCCGGCACAGAAAAAATCGTACAGGATTTGCCAATGCGTAGATTGGGTCAACCGGAAGAAGTTGCAAAAGCGATTTATTATCTTTGTACGGAGCAATCGAGTTACGTCACCGGGGCGGAGATTCATATCAACGGCGGGCAGCACGTCTAATTGGCGCGCTCAAGCACTTCGTCCATCGTCAACACTCTGGCATCTGTCGTCACAATACCGGTTTTCTCAAACTTCAAAGTCATGTGAAGGGTTTCGCCAGCGACAATCGGGCGTTCCAATCCCATAAGCATGATGTGTAAGCCGCCGGGCTGGAAGGTGAGCGTGCCAGATCCCGGCACCTCAAGAGACGGAACGGAAATCATTCTCATGACGCCTTCGTCCTTTATGTGATTATGCACCTCGGCCATCTGGATGCCCTGCGCCGCCACTGACAGGAGCCGGTCCGGCTCGGTGCCTTCATTGACCAGCGTAACATAGGCAACGCCCCGCGCGCCTTCATCTGCTTCTTTGGTCCAGCTATCTGTAACCGAAACCTTGGCCGGGACGGGCGTTTTTTCGTCAGAGCAGTTGCTCAGCCCGAACAAACACAAGAGACCAAAAAGGAGATAAGGGGCTGAGCGCGCATTCATGGGGGATGAAGGTCCTTCAATCTGAGAGAGGTCAGGTCCCTGGTTTCTTGATGCCACAGGCGCAGAAAGTCAAGTTTTTGAACAATTTTACAGGAAAAGCCCGCTTGTCGAAGGCCGGTGAAGTCCATAAACTTCCCGCAAAACACAAAGATTCAATTTTGGAGGAAAAATGCAGGGATTAATGCAAGATTGGCCGTTGTTGGTGCACCGGATTATCGACCACGCCGCACTTAATCATGGGGAGCGAGAGGTGGTGACCCGGTCGGTCGAGGGACCGATTCGGCGTACGACTTATGCAAACATCCATTCGCGGGCGCGCTCGGTTGCAAAGGGCCTGACGGATCTCGGTATAGAGTTTGGCGATGTTGTCGCGACCATGGCCTGGAACACTGATCGCCACTTGGAAGCCTGGTATGGCATTATGGGCATCGGTGCGGTCTGCCACACGGTCAATCCTCGCCTCTTCCCCGAGCAAATCACATACATCATGAACCATGCCGAAGATAAGGTGATGTTCGTCGACACCACCTTTCTTTCAACCCTTGAAGGCATCAAGGACAAGTTACCGCTTCTCAAGTATGTCATTGTTCTGACAGACAAGGCGAATATGCCTGAGACGACACTCGACAATGCCCTGTGTTATGACGAATGGGTTGCCAAATATGACGACGATTTCGCTTGGGCGAGCTTTGACGAAAATACAGCGGCGGGGCTTTGCTATACCTCCGGCACCACCGGTAACCCGAAGGGTGTGCTCTATTCTCATCGCTCTAATGTTTTGCATTCAATGTGCGGGGCAGGGTCGGACGTTATGGGTCTGCGCGCGATGGATGCCATTTTGCCAGTCGTGCCTATGTTCCACGCCAATGCCTGGGCCATCACTTTTGCCGCGCCGGCTTCAGGCTCCAAAATCGTCATGCCTGGCAGTCAGATGGATGGTCAAAGCATTTACGAGTTGCTCAATACCGAAAAGGTTAGCACGACCGCTGCTGTGCCCACTGTTTGGCTTGGGCTTTTGAACTATCTTGAAGAAAACGATCTCAAACTGCCGCATCTTAACAAGGTTGTCATCGGTGGCTCGGCCTGCCCGCAGGTGATGATCGAAAAATTCGAGAAGAATTACGGCGTTGAAGTGGTTCATGCTTGGGGAATGACGGAAACAAGTCCCATCGGCACCATCTGTTCTTTGAAGCCCGGCATGGAAGACTGGGATGCCGATCGCAAGATCAAACAAAAACTGAAACAGGGTCGGGTGCCTTTCTCGGTTGAAATGAAAATCACTGACGACGATGGCAACGATCTGCCGCGTGATGGGGTGGCGTTTGGCCATCTTAAAGTGCGCGGCCCGGCCATCGTGAAAGCCTATCTGAAAGGCGAAGGCGGAGACGTACTCGACGAGGATGGTTGGTTTGACACCGGTGATGTCGCCACCATCGACGAGTTGGGGTACATGCAGATCACCGACCGCTCAAAGGATGTAATCAAATCCGGCGGCGAGTGGATTTCATCCATTGAGATTGAAAACATCGCAGTCGGCCACCCGGAGGTCGCTGAAGCGGCGGTGATCGGCATTGCTCACCCGAAATGGGATGAGCGTCCCTTGCTGATCATTGTACCGGCAGAAGGCAAGTCGCCCTCCAAAGAGGACATTCTGAAATTCCTCGAAGGGAAAATTGCGAAATGGTGGACGCCGGATGATGTCACGTTTGTCGAAGAGTTACCCCATACGGCAACCGGTAAAATCCAGAAACTGACACTGCGCGAGCAGTTTGGTGATTACAAATTACCCACAGCCTGAGTGGGTTTAAATTTAGGAAGGGCCTGAAGTATGACTGCATTGCTGGAAAAAGTACCGACCCTGGCGCTATTGGCCCTGGTAATTGCCTTGGCGCTCATTGTTGCCGCTGGTCCGGGAACCCGGATCGGACTTTGGGACTTTCGCTTCGGGCTGACACTGGTGCGTTGGTGTGTTTATGCCGGACTTGCAGCCGCCGCACTTGGTCTTTTGGACTTTGGTGCCAGTTTTATGACAGATGTGGGACGCTGGTCATCACTTCTGGTGCTTTTGGTGGGCGGAGCTCTCAGTCTGCATCTTATCCAAACCGCCTCGGCGGGCCGCTCCCTGCCGCCGATCCATGACATCACAACGGACACACAAAACCCGCCGGCTTTTGATAAGATTGTGGCCTTGCGCGCAGATGCGCTCAACTCTCTCGATTACGTCGGCACCACAGCGCCGGTTGCCTATGGGTCCGAGGAGACCGCTCTGGTTTCTGAGTTGCAGAAAAAAGCCTATCCCGACATTGAGCCCCTTGCCTTGAGCAAGACGCGGGACGAAACCATGACCCTTGTGTTGGATCTCGTCAGTGCCCGTGGTTGGGAACTTGTCAGCGCGGACCCTGACAAGGGGCTGATCGAGGCAACAGATCAGACCTTCTGGTTTGGCTTCAAGGATGATGTCGCGATCCGGATCACCGAGAACCCGGAAGGTGGGGTGATTGTTGATATGCGATCTGTGTCTCGCGTCGGGCTTTCCGACCTGGGCGTTAATGCGGCGCGGGTCCGTGCGTTTCTGGCAGATCTCGAAGCCGCCGCAGGCTAAGTCCACCCGTGTCCGGCCTCGGGATGCGTCCGGTCATTCGGGTCATGCGACCACAAGAGGCGGGCGCGGCGGCCCGGGTGTTATTCGAGGCTGCTGATCATGCATATCGCCAGATCAATTGGCATCACCAAGAGGAAGACGTCCTCAATTGGTTCACTGCCACAGCTGCGACCACCCGTTGGACCCATATCTATTTAGCCATAATGGGGGACGCGATATGTGGCGTCATGTGCCTGGAGCCGGGCCATGTTGACCAGCTTTTCGTCGCGCGCGAATGGCAGGGCAAGGGGATAGGAAGAGCGCTTGTGGAAGCGGCCAAGCAAGCCTATCCGCAAGGGTGGGACCTCTTTGTCTTTCAAAAGAACACGCCCGCTGTTGCCTTTTATGACGCTTTGGGGCTGCGCCGAGGTGAGGAGGGCGTGAGCCTGCAAGAGGGGGAAAAAGAATTTAACTATTATTGGGAACCTGACTCAAATTAGTCGCGCGCGGCCACAAGAGATTCAAGAGACTCGGTCTTTCGACTTACCCACAGGGGCGCCTTAAAGCCAATAGTGAGCGTCCAGTGACACCGGCCCATCGACCTTGGCGCGACCTGTTTTTACCATATGTTCCAAATGGGCCAGCACTGACATCGCCGCCGGCGCATGGAGGCGCGGGTCCACATCCTTGTACATCTCCTGCACCATGGCGCGAATGTCACCTGTCCCACGCCTCAAGCATTCGGTAATTTGCCTCTCCCGGGTTTTGCGATGTTCGATGAAGGCTGACACATGCTCGCGGGTATTTTCAATCCCAGGGCCATGGGTAGGGCGATAGAGCATATCGTCACGTGTGAGCAGCAAATCCAGGCTGTCGAAATAGGCAGCCATATCCCCATCCGGCGGGACAATCACGCTGGTTGACCAGCCCATGACATGATCACCGGTGTAAAGGGTTGCGCTTTCACGGTGACCAAAACACATGTGGTTTGAGGTGTGGCCGGGCGTGTACACGCAGTCGAACGACCAGCCTTTGCCTTCAATCACATCCCCGTGGCGAATTTCCACATCCGGCGCAAAGTCCATATCTCCGCCTTCTTCGACCTTGACCCCTTCGGCTTCCTTGCCGGCGCCATGCGGGCCAAATGCATAGGTTTTGGCACTGGTGGCGGCTTTCAGCGGCGCGGCAGCGGGGGAGTGGTCATTGTGAGTGTGTGTGATGAGGATGTGGCTCACACTTTCGTTTTTGAGCCCGGTGAGGAGGGCGTCCACATGCGCGTCAAGCAAGGGGCCGGGATCAATCACCGCCACATCGCCTTCCCCAATAATAAAGACGCCTGTGCCGTAAAAAGTAAAAGCACCGGGGTTGCGGGCCATCAGCCGTCGCACCCCCGGCGCAATTTCTTCCATCACACCGTATTCGCACTCAAAGGTCTGGTTAAACTTAATCGCCATGGGTTCCTCGCCCTTTTCGCCCCTTTATAGGGCAAGTGTCTGGGGCGAGGAAAGAAAAAGCGGCTGCGATCAGCTTAAGCCAAATTGGTCGGCCAAATTAGCAAGTCAGGCAAAGTCACCCACTTCTTCAGGACCGGTTCGAAGAATATCCTTATCTTTGTCATAAAAGAGTGGATCTTGCTTCAGTATTTCGCAGGCCGCCATAAATTCGAGCGTATCTCTGAAAGTGAGCGCGACTTCTTCATCGTTCTCAAGCCACAATTTGATGAGGCCGGCAGAACCCTTCCGACTCCATGCCAGCGCAAAATGTTCGACAGATACAAACACCTTATTGTCCTCCATTCGAATTTTTGGGTTTTGGGGTTCCAAAATCGATATTTTCCAATTCCTTGATGGCTTTCTCCCGTTCCAGGAGATCGAGTCGCGTCTTTTCGTTGGTGTTTTTCATATATGCGAGACAAAACGATCTGGCGCCTTTGTAGGAATCGGGGTCCCTTTGCATCGCCACGGGATCTGGGGCCTCCAGAGTTTTGAGACACTTCAACTGGATTTCGTCGAGCTTAAAGGTCTGTTCAACGATCCTTTCAACGGCATCAGCAAGAATTTTGATAGATTCCGGCGATGGCTTTTTGTCATTGCACTCATTGCAGTCAGAAAATTTGATTTCGGTGGTGCTATCTACAGATACCGCCAGCGCGGACTCGAGTTTCTTTTTAAAGCTTGAGACGACTTTCTTTTGATCGTTCAAGGCTTTCTCAGCTGCGACTTTTTCTTTCTTTTTCTCGTCGGCTTTCGTCTTCGCTTCTTCTGATTTTGTCTTCTGCTCACCCTCGTCCGTTTTCAGTCTTTCAACCTTTTCCTTAAGAGCGGCATTTTGGGGGTCCTTGGTAAGCGCGTCTTGAGCCTCGCCAAGTTCCTTTTTGGTTTTTTCGTGTTTTTTGCTTGCCTCATTCGATTTGTTTTCAAGGTCCTCGAAATCTTCTGAGGCTTTCTCGAAAGCCTTCTGTTTGCCCGCTTGATCTTTTTCAGCCTTTTCAAGATTCTCCTGAATTTTTAAGGCTGTATCTCCCGTGTCCGCTTTGGCTGTGGCCGAGATGGCTGTCCGGGGTGGATAGGCAACGCCCGTCAATTGTTCGATAGCCAGGATGGAAACAATCGTTCTCTGGTCGCGCAGTGCTTGGATAGAAAGCTCTTTTTCACCCATGCCGCCATTCATATATCGCTCGCAGGTGCGGTACATGGACTCTCTGAGAATTTGGATGGTCTGGGACCGGGCAATGGTCGCCCCATTTTCGGAAATGGCTCTGGCGATCTCACCAGCCGCATCGACGCTTTTGTCGGAGGTTCCAATCTTTCCAGAGGCGGCAAACGATGAGCTTAATACTGAAAAGACGTCCGGGTTGGGTTCGGCACAAAAAGCAATAATGTCTTCGCCGCGGATCTTGCGTTGATTTGCCAGAATGGCCCGCTGTTTGGCGTCAATGAAGTGGCCCGTCGCCACCGCCTGATTGTCTGTGGACCGGTTCTTAAATTCAAACGATCGGTGGATCGAGTTGAGATTAGCGCCGCAGGCGGTAGCCGAAAAGCACAGCACCCCGACGGTAAGTAGTCTTTTGATGTTTGAAATTTGTTTTGCGGTCTTCATGTCACGCACACCCCTTTCGGCGGCGCGTTGAGGGCGCCGCACCTCCTATTTTGGATTGAGTTGGATACGCCCTACACCTTTTGGGGTAGTTTAGGGAAAATATCAAAAAGGGCAATAAAAATGATTTGCTCCCAAAAGTTGATAACGCAACCGCCCAAACCTAGATTGACGGAAAGGCGCAGGAACCCTAGGCTGAGCGCTTAAATGCAGGAAGGGAGTCGCTATGAAGTTTTTTAATTCGTTTGGGCCC
>SBHG01000196.1 GCA_006226305.1 Alphaproteobacteria bacterium
ACCGGCCTGACGGTCGCCCACCCCTTTGACGCCAACTGGCAGCTGCCGGTTTATGTCGCCAACTTTGTTTTGATGGAATACGGCACCGGCGCCATCTTTGCCTGTCCTGCTCACGACCAGCGCGATCTCGACTTCGCCCGCAAATATAATTTGCCTGTACGTCCGGTGGTTATCCCCGAAGGCGAAGACCCGACAACCTTTGAGGTCGGCGATGAAGCCTATGTGGGTGATGGCAAACTCGCCAATTCTGATTTCCTGAACGGCCTCGGCGTTAAAGACGGTATCCGCGCCGCCATTGAAAAAATTGAAAGCCAGAACATGGGCCACGGTACCGTGCAATATCGCTTGCGCGATTGGGGGATTTCCCGCCAACGCTACTGGGGCTGCCCGATCCCGGTCATTCATTGTGAGGGATGCGGCGTGGTTCCTGTGCCGGCCGCCGATCTGCCCATCAAACTGCCCGACGATGTCAGTTTCGACAAACCGGGCAACCCCCTGGAGCGGCACCCGTCCTGGAAACATGTCGCCTGCCCGTCCTGCGGCAAGGACGCGACCCGCGAAACAGATACCTTCGACACCTTTATCGACTCGTCATGGTATTTTGCGCGGTTTTGCGACACCAAGGCCGAACAGCCGACCAACCGCGAGGCCACGGATTACTGGTTACCTGTCGATCAATATATTGGCGGTGTCGAGCATGCGATCTTGCATTTGCTTTATGCGCGCTTTTTCACCCGTGCCATGAAAGCGACCGGTCACATTGGGTTGGCGGAGCCCTTTGAAGGGCTGTTCACTCAAGGCATGGTGACACACGAAACCTACCGCGACGCCAAGGGCGGCAATAGCGGCTGGCTGTCGCCGGACCAGATCATCAAGCGCGATGGGAAAGTGGTTCACGCCGAAACCGGTGAGGCGGTTATCGTCGGAGGCATCGAGAAGATGTCCAAGTCGAAGAAAAACACCGTCGATCCGGAAGACATGATCGAGCAATACGGCGCCGACACGGCCCGCTGGTTTGTCCTGTCCGATTCCCCGCCCGAGCGGGACTTTGAGTGGACCGAGGCCGGTATCGAAGGCTCCTGGAAATTTACCCAGCGCCTGTGGCGAACCTTGACCGAGAATCTGGACAAGGCCGCGCCCATGAAGTCGGCCGCCCCAGGTGACTTCAATGAACTGGCAACGAGCTTGCGCCGCGACGTGCACAAGGCCGTTGACGGTGTGACCCGCGACATTGACAATTTCCATTTTAACAAAGCCATCGCCCGCATCTATGACCTCACCAACAAGGTGAACGCGGCGGCTCAAAAAATCACCGATGGCGAGGGTGAAAGTTTTGCTTTGCGGGAAGCTTTGGAAAGCCTCGTGATCATGGTCGCGCCCATGATGCCACATCTGGCCGAGGAGGCCTGGGCGGAACTGGGTCAAACCCAAATGGTGGTGGACACCCCCTGGCCCAAGGCTGATCCGGCGCTTCTGGTTGAAGACAAAATCATCATGCCGATCCAGGTCGGCGGCAAGCGGCGCGGCGAAATCGAGGTCGCGCCGGATGAAGACGCAAAAAAGGTTGAAGAAGCCGCACTCGCCGTGGAAACTGTCCAAAAGGCCATTGGCGACAAACCGGTGCGCAAAGTCATTGTGGTGCCGGGCCGGATCGTCAATATTGTGGTCTGAAGAGCAGCTCGGCCGGATCAGCTGCCAACTTGAAGGGATGCCCATCTTCATGACACCTGTGATGCGCCACTTTCGCCGCTTCGCCCGCGCAATTGCAATCATAAGCCTCTGCGCGCCGGTTGTAACCGCTTGCGGATTTCAGCCGCTCTATGGCGAACACCAGAACGAAACAAGCGTTTCGTCCGAGCTCGCCGGCGTTGAGGTCATGCCGATCAAGGACCGTCTGGGACAGGTGGTTTATAACGCGCTCATTAACGAGATTACGCCCACCGGCAATCCCGCCAGTCCCGTCTATCAGCTGGAAGTAACCGTGAAGTCGGACCGGGAAGGCCTGGGTTTTGAAAACGATGAGACCGCGACCCGCTTCAACTACACCCTGACCGGCAAATATCAATTGCGTGAAGTTGAATCTGGAAAGATCATCTTTCAGTCCTCCTCCCGCTCCATTGCCGCTTATAACGTGGTCGATAATCAATTCGCCACCATGACGGCCCGTCAGGACGCCGAGGAGCGCGCCGCCAGGGACCTGAGCCAAAGCGTAAAGCTTCATCTCATCTTGTTTTTCAAGCAACGCGGTTGAGGCCGCCCCCGACAAGCGGTCCCCCATGAAACTCAAGGCCCACGAAGTCGACAGATATCTTTCTCGCCCGGATCCCAAGGTAAAGGCGTTCCTTCTCTATGGACCCGATGGCGGCCTGGTGCGCGAGCGGGCGCGACATTTGACCCGGCAGCATTTAGGTCAAGACGAAAGCATGGGGCTTGTTGAACTCTCCGACACGGAACTCAAATCCGATCCGGCGCGCTTGGCCGATGAAGTGTCCGCCATCTCCATGCTCGCCGATGCCCGGGTCGTTCGGGTTTCAGGGGCTGGCGAAGCGGCCGCCAAGGCCATGGAGGCCCTGTTAACGGGATTTGAGGATGGCTCGGTTGTCCCCGAAGCGCTCGTGGTTGTTGAAGCCGGGGATCTGGGGCCGAGCGCAAA
>SBHG01000068.1 GCA_006226305.1 Alphaproteobacteria bacterium
CCTGGGTCATTGTCCGCCGAGCGCCCCGCCCGCTTGGTCATACCAAAGGCGCAAAACTTGGAGGTCTTCAGCTTCGGTGGATTTTGGAAGAACTCGGTGTCGGTGGGGTTGGCGCCTGGCCACCCACCTTCGATGTAGTCGATCCCAAGTTCATCGAGCCGCTGGGCAATGATCTTTTTATCCGCCACGGAAAAGTCGATGCCTTGGGTCTGTGCGCCATCGCGCAACGTCGTGTCGTAAAAATAAAGGCGCTCGCGGGTCATGGCATCAGCTCCCATGTGGTGCCTTCAGGGCCGTCCTTGATGGCAATCCCCATGGCGGCAAGTTCGTCGCGCACAGCGTCAGCTTTGGCAAAGTCCTTTGCCTTGCGCGCGGCATTGCGGGCCGCAATGAGCTCGGCGATCCTGGCTTCATCCACCTCGACCCCTTCCGGTCGGAAAGCAAACCATTCCTCGGCGCTTTGTGCCAGAAGTCCAAATAGACCCGCCGAGGCCTTGAGAACCTCTGGCCTTTCTTCGCCCTTTGCGACCTTACCCGCGATCTCATGAAGCTCGGCCAGGGCTTTGGGTGTATTCAAATCATCCGCCAGAGCCTCAACGACGGCCTCGGAAACATCGGCCTTTGTCACCTCGCCCGCTGGCTCCGTCAGGCGATACCAGCGATCAAGCAAGATCTTTGCGTCGCGAATGCCATGCTCCGAAAAATTCATGAACTGACGATAGTGGCTGGTAAACATCGCAAGACGCAGAGCTTCGCCCGGCCATTGCTTCAACAAGTCGTGGACCGTGTAGAAATTGCCGAGACTTTTCGACATTTTCTCACCCTCCACTTCAAGGAAGCCAGCGTGTAGCCAGAAGTTCGCCATGGGCGCGCCATGGTGCACGCAGGTGGACTGAGCGATTTCGTTTTGGTGGTGGGGAAAAATCAGATCGACCCCGCCTGCATGAATATCGAAGGTTTCGCCAAGGAGCTGCTCCGACATGACCGAGCATTCGGTGTGCCAGCCCGGACGACCCCGGCCCCAGGGGCTTGGCCAACCTGGCTGATTGCCGGTCGACGGCTTCCAGAGGACGAAGTCCACCGGGTCTTTTTTGTAAGGCGCGACTTCCACCCGCGCACCGGCGATGAGATCGTCCAGAGAGCGGTTGGCGAATTTACCGTAGCTCGGATCGCTCTTAACATCGAACAGCAAGTGCCCTTCCGCCTCATAGGCGTGGCCCAGGTCCACCAGCTTCTGCATCATGTCAATCATGCCGTCGAGATAATCTGTCGCGCGGGGTTCATGGGTCGGCTCTAGAAGCCCGAAACCCTTCATGTCTTCTTTAAAGCCTTCGGTGGTCACATCCGTCACATCGCGAATGCCGACGCCGCGCTCTCCCGCCCGGTCTATGATCTTGTCGTCAATATCGGTGATATTGCGCACATAAGTGACATGGGCCTCGCCGTAAACATGGCGCAAAAGCCGAAACAAAAGATCAAAGGACGAGAAGGTCCGGCCATTGCCGATATGGGCATAATCATAGACCGTCGGGCCGCAGGTATAGACACGCACATTTTGAGGGTCGAGGGGCTCGAACCGTTCTTTCTTGCGGGTCGCGGTGTTGTAAAACTGAAGTTCCATGTCGGTCTCTTGATTCTTGTTTTTATTTTAGGGCCTGAGGACCTCTCAGGCACATATTCGTTGTTCTCGCCGCAGCGATCTCAAGACACTCAAGGATGGATAATGGGGAGGAGAATTGAGACGGCCGCAGATTTCGTTTAGCCACAAATAATCGATTGGCAGCAAATGCAGCCAATTGAAATCGGGCAAATCTGGTTTTGACGCCGTGTCATTACTCTCATTTCCTTCGATTGGCCGTTCAGGCCGTTTCGCCCCGTAGCCGTGCTTTTGCGCGCTCAGGGCCGATGAGGACTAGCAGGTTTTCCATGGAAGGTCCACGTTCAAGACCGGTCAGCGCCTTGCGGAGCGGCATGAACAGGTTCTTGCCCTTGGCGCCCGTGGCTTCCTTGACCGCGCTGGTCCAGGCTCCCCAAGTCTCAGAGGTGAACTCTCCTTCTGGTAATAATTCCAATGCCTTAGAGGAAAATTCTTGATCTTCCGTTAAAGGGGTCACCGGGCCTTCGACCACGTTCACCCACTCTTGAAGGTCGGGCAGGACATCGATGTTTTCATGAACCGCGTTCCAGAGCGCCTCGCTCACCTCAAGGCCTAGGGCCACAAGGCGCGGCTTGACCTCAGCGAAGGAGAACCCATGCAACATGCGGGCGTTAAGGCCCTTCAGCTCGGTCTCATCAAAGCGCGCCGGTGCGCGGGAGATCTTGCTGAGGTCCATTTCCTCCACCAGCTTTTCCATGGCTGTGCACGGCTCCACCGCATCGGAGGTGCCGATTTTGGCGAGATAGGAGTTGAGCGCCATAGGCTCTACGCCGCTCTCGCGCATTTGGCGGATCGACAAAGACCCGAGGCGCTTCGACAGGCCTTTGCCATCGGCCCCTACCAGGAAGGGATGGTGCCCGAAGATCGGCGCCTTGCCGCCCACGGCTTTGAAAATCTCAATCTGGGTGCCGGAGTTCGTCACGTGGTCCTCACCCCGGATGATGTGGGTGATCCCGAAGTCGATGTCATCGA